>NZ_JBHMQT010000047.1:0-68520 GCF_042435035.1 Sphaerimonospora cavernae | reverse complement strand
GCTTGGTCGCATCGTGTCGAAAAGCTTGCAGCTTGACATTCAAGCTCCTGGGATGTCTCTCACATTGCGTCGGGTGCCTTGTGCAGGGTGCGCAGCAGGTCGGAGGCGAGTTGGTTGGACACGCCTAGCCGGGCGCGCAGCAGGTCACGGGTGATCGGCTTGCCGTGCTTGGCGTGGTGTTCGTCGGCGACGCGCCGGGCGTAGTCGACGAGTGCCGGGGACGGTCCCGGAGCGTCGTCCTTGTCGTGCTGATCGGTGGGGATGGCCGCCGGGACGGAGGACAAGCCGCCGACCGCCGGGGACGAGACGGGGACGGTCGAGGACGTAGGGACGGTGACTGAGGACGGGACCAGGTCCGAGGACGGAGACGGGGTTGAGGCGGGGCCTGAGGCACGGCGTTCATCCTGCTCGCCATGGTCGCGGTCATCCTGCTGCTGCACTGCTGACGCGCCGGGTCCAGAACGGGGCAGGTCCTCCTGGTCCGCAAGCAGGTGGCCTCGTGCTCTTACTCCGTGCTCTATGGCTTAAACTTCCGCCAATCACCCAACAGAAAGAGACGGGCCCCCTTGCCTGCTGGTTTTGTCTACGCACTGGAATTGAGCACCGGGATCATCAAGGTCGGCAAGACCGACGACTGGGAGCGTCGGCTTGGCGAGCACACCCGGGACTGCCTCAAACGAGGCGTCACCATCATCCGTCACGCACATGTCCTGGTCGCGGACGCCGACAGTGCAGAGGACGACCTGATCCATTTGGTCGGTCGGGAGCTATCACGCACTGGCGCGGGGCGCGAGTACTTCCACGGCGACTTCTCCACTGCGCGGCGTGCGCTTAGCGCGTTCGGCCAGGTTCAAGGCGACGGCTCCACTGTTATGATCAGTGGCGCCTACAACGAGATGCTTAAAGTCCAATACAGCAACTATCCGGACCCTGCGTGGATCGTTGAGATGGTCTCTGAAGCCCGGGCGAAGTTCGACGAGATCAAAGTGTTCTGCGATAGTCCAGACGTTGACACGGTGGAGGGTGCTATTGGCGTTGCTGGGGGGTGGGTACTCGCCGAATCGCTATCTTTCGAGGAGTGGCTGCGCCGGATGCTGGACGAGGACGAAGACGCCATCGAGGAGCACTTCGATAACGAACGGGCGGCTGGCGACACGGTTCTTCTCTATCAGAGGGACACTTCAGAACGCCCTGTCCAAAGCACTGCTCGGGCAGGACTTCGACGGCCACCGCACCGCAGCGACCCTCCAGCTGTGGATCATCGCGTCGGGCATGCAGCACCAGATCTTCCTAGAAGAGAATCCATGATCAACAACCTGCTGCGTCGGCTTATAGGGCTTAAGAGCCAAGGGTCTTGAAGATCGAGTCAAGTTGGACGATCAGGTCGAGTTTCCGCTGGGCGTGAGCGTAGCTGCTAGGCGGTGAGGCTGGATCATCCCGGGTTTGATGGAGACTCAGTTCCCCCGGATCTCGTCCCTCTGGGAGGGCTTGTTCCTTCAGGTTACGTCTGACAGCTTCGATCTCCACACCGATCAGCGTCATGTGCATGGGTAAGCGCTCCGCCTTGACCTCTGTGGTTGCCGACGCTGGCGGTTGGTCACCCTGACGCCTCCCTACGAGCTCTGACGGGGGAAGACACACCATGATCCATCCCGCGTATATCCCGCGGACAGCGGCTGAGGGCTGCCCATGGTGGCGTACGGCTGCGCACGGCTGTAACGATCAACGGCGTCCGACCGGGGTGAAACCGCTGGTCAGACGCCGTTTTTGCTGGTTGAGCGGAGAGCGTGGGATTCGAACCCACGAGGACCGTCACCGGCCCTAGCGGTTTTCAAGACCGCCGCCATCGTCCACTAGGCGAGCTCTCCTCTGTCGGCACCCGCAGGTGCCATACCGCACCTTAGTCTCTCATCACCCGCACTGTGACCGCGACGGCAAAAGACGATCACTCGCTCCGGCGGCCCGTACCCGCGCTGAAGAACTTGGTCAGGATCGACGCCAGTGCCGCCGGGCGCTGCAACACCGCGTGGTCCTCCCCGGGCATCACCTTCAGTTCGGCGCCCGGTACGGTCGCCGCGACCGTCTTCGTCGCCGCCGCCAGGCCGGGCGCGGTCTGATCGCCGTAGACCGCCAGCACCGGCACGCTGATCCCGGCGATCCGCTCAAGTGGCATCAGCTGCCAGGGCGCGGTGACCAGCACGTCGTACGGCAGGCTCGGAGCCTTGTCGGCCAGGAACGGCCACTCCTCCCCGGCCTTCATCCCTGCGATCACCTCGGCCGGGACGCCGATCAGCTCGCCGAGAAAAAGCTCCGCGGCGCCATCGCGATCCCCGGCGGCGACCAGGGCCTTGAGACGGGCATAGACGTCGGCTGGCGGCTTCGGCTGGTTCTCGTCGGCGCAGTATGGAGGCTCGTACACGGCGACCCGGTCGATCGGCAGTCCGCGCATGACCCCCTCCAGCACAAGGACGGCACCCGACGAGTGGCCGAACACCGAGGCCCGGCCGCCGACGTGCTCGATGACCGCCGCCAGGTCGTCGATCTCGTTGGCGACCAGGTAGTCCTCGCTGCTGTCGTCGCTGGCCCCCCGGCCGCGCCGGTCGTAGGTCACCACGGTGAACGCCGGCGCCAGTTCGGCGCCCAGCGCGGCCACGGTCGAACGGTCGTTGAACGCGCCGCCGACGAGGATCACCGGTGTGCCCTGGCCTGCTGTGTCGACGGCGAGGGTCGTGCCGTCTTTGGAGGTGATGTTCGCGGTGGTGATGTTCGCGGTCATGCTTCCGCCTTTCCGGGTGTGACTACGGTCGGGTGAAGGTCATGTGAGTGACGCCACTGGGAGTGGTCACGGACTCGATCTGGAAGCGCTCCTCGAGTCCTTCAAGCCCGTCCCACAGTCGCTCGCCGCGGCCCAGAACGATCGGGACGATGACGACATGCAGGTGGTCGATCAGATCGGCGGCCAGGAACTGGCGTACGATGCTCGGCCCGCCGCCGATCCGCACATCCAGATCGCCTGCGGCCTCGCGCGCCTGACGCAGCGCCTCCTCGGGGGTGGCGTCGATGAAGTGGAACGTGGTGCCCCCTTCCATCTCCAGGGCGGGCCGGGGGTGGTGGGTCAGGACGAACACCGGCGTGTGGAACGGCGGGTTCGGTCCCCACCAGCCGGTCCACTCGTGGTTCTGCCACGGTCCGCGCTGGGGCCCGAACTTGTTGCGGCCCATGATTTCCGCGCCGATGCCCGCATTCCACGTACGGACCACGGCATCGTCGACTCCGGCGCCGCCGCCGGTCTTCCCTTGCATGGCGTGGAAGGTTCGCGTCGCGAAGAACCACTGGTGGAGCCGGTCGCCGGCGTGGCCGAACGGGGCGTCGAGACTCTGCCCCTCACCGGTGGCGAAGCCGTCCAGGGAGACGGCGAAGTTGTGGACCCTGACCCGTGACATGAAGTGATCTCCCATCCCCTTTAGTGGTTGCGTATTGCAACCACTAGAGGGGAGCGTAGCCTGGGTACTTGCGAACCGCAATCACCCAGGGAGGTTGTCCATGCGAGAAGAACCAAGATCGGGGTGTGCGATCAACGCGGCGGTGGAGGTGCTCGGCGACAGGTGGAGCGTCATCGTGCTGCGTGACATGATCTTCGGTGGCCGTCGGTACTTCCGCGATCTCCTAGCCAACTCAGAGGAGGGGATCGCGTCGAACATCCTCAGCAGCCGCCTCAAGTCCCTCGTTGCCGGAGGTCTCCTGACACACGCGACGGCGGGGCGAGGGCGACGAGGGACCTACAGCCTCACCGAGGCGGGCATCCAGACCGTTCCGATCATGGTCGCGCTCGGCTCGTGGGGGCTGCGGCATCGCCCCACGACACCGGAGTTGAGCGTGCGGGCACGCCTGTTGGAGGAGGCCGGCCCACCCCTTTGGGAAGACCTGATGGACGAGCTACGCGAGGCGCACCTGGGCATCCCGCGCCCGCACCCTGATCGCCCGCCGGCATCCCGACTCCTGCAGGAGGCTTACGAACGTGTCATGGCGGAGCCGACCTGACCCAGGAGTCATCCTGACCCGCCTTCGCGGCCCCGCACACGGCACCCGCTTCTGGAAAACCCCGCCCTGGCCGACTTACAGGTGGTCGGGGATCTCGGAGAACCTGCGCTGTGTCAGCGCCTGCACACCGGCGAAGCCGTCGCCCACGCTGGCGGCCAGCCGCAGGTACGCGTCCCGCGTCGACTCCTGGAGTCGCTCGAGGTCGATCTCCGCGCCCTCCTCCAGGTGCGGGTCGTACGGCACCCGGATCACCGCCCGGCAGCGGGCGGCGAAGTGGGACTCGAGCTTGTCCAGGTCGATGGTCGACTTCGACCGAGGCCGTACGCTGCACAGCACCACGGTGGCGGACCGCACCAGGTCGTCGTAGTGGTGTGCCTCCAGCCAGTCGAGCGTCGCCGACGCGGCCCGCGCGCCGTCCACGGACGGCGAGCTCACCAGCACGATCTGGTCGGCCATGCCCAGCACGCCCGACATCGCCGAGTGCAGCAGGCCGGTGCCGCAGTCGGTGATGCAGATCGAGTAGAAGTTCTCCAGCACCTGCGCGACCGTGTGGTAGTCGTCGGCGCTGAACGCCTCCGACACCGACGGGTCGCGATCGGACGCGAGGATCTCCAGTCGCGAGGGCGTCTGGGAGGTGAACGCCCTGATGTCCACATATCGCGTGATCTGCCCACGCTCGTTCAGCAGATCACGAACGGTCGCCGCCGTCTCCAGCTCGACCTTGTCGGAGAGCGTGCCACGGTCCGGGTTGGCGTCGACCGCGATCACGCGATCGCCACGCACCTGGGCGAGCGTGGCCCCGAGGCCGACGGTCGTGGTGGTCTTGCCGACCCCGCCCTTCAGGCTCAGCACGGCCACCCGGTGATGTCCGCCGGCCACCGGCGTCCTGGCCCGGTTCATGAGCTCGCGGCGGCGCCGTACCTCCGCCGGCTCGCCCGGCTTGATCAAACCCGCCGATGCCCGGTACACGAACCGCCGCCACCCGGACCTGGGCGCGTTCCGCCGGCCCCGCAGCAAGTTGACCGGGTCGAGGCTGTCCGCGCTCGGCTTACCCGCCCCCGTCCCGCGCGCCGTCCCGCCGAGCGGCGGGTTCGCCGCCGCCTGCCTGCGCCTCGGCTGGTACGGCTCACGCTCGCCTGAGGCCGCCCGGTCGCGCTGGTGCTGCTCGTGCTCGCGCTCGGCGCCCGGATCACGATCCCGATCGTTCCCCGAGGCGCCGCGGTCCCAGTCGTCGGCCGTGTCGCGGTCCCGCTCGTACGGCGCATGCTCCCGCTCGGCCGGACCCGGTCCGTACGGCTCCCGCGCCTCGGCCCCCGGAACCGCCCTCAGCGGCCCAGTAGAGCTGACCGGCCCCGTGGTGCTGAAGGGGCCCGTGGTGCTGAGGGGCCCCGTGGTGCTGAAGGGTCCGGTAGGCCGGTCCTCGGAGAATCCGAGGGACTCGGCGTGGTCGGTCGGCTCGGTGGCGGACGGCCCGGCGAGGAAGGGCGACTTGACGACCTCGCCGGTATCGAAGCCGGTACCGAAGCCTGGAGCGAACTCCCCCGTCTCGAACTCTCCCGTCTCGGACTTCCCCGGGCTGTGCTCCCCAGTGCCGAACTCCCCAGTGCCGAACTCTCCAGACGTGAAGAGCGGCCTGCCGTCCAGGGGGGTGGGCGCCCTGTCCTCGGAGGAGGTGAAAGGCGGCGTGCTCTCGGTGCCGGGGGAGGCCGAAGGGGAGGGGAAGGTGGGCGACAGCGGGGAGGAAGAAGCCGCGGAAGAGGAGAACTGGCCGAAGCCGACATCCCCCTTGGCGGGCGAGTCCGCCGACGTGGCGTTGGCTGGCGGATCCACCGGTACCGCCGGCTCCAGCCAACCTCGCAGCGGCTGCTCCTTCTCAAAGTCGGCAGACTCCGAAGAGCCCGAAAAGCCCGAAGAGCCGGGCGACTCCGCCGAAGCCGAAGCCGGCGACTCCGACAGGTCCGACGAGAAAGACTTGTGAGACTTGTCAGCCTCACCGGCATCGAGGTCTCCGAAGGCCCCCAATCCGCCCAGACTGTACGAATCGGTGTCCGCCGGGGAGTATGCGAAGGCGCCGCGACCGAAGGCGGCCGTCGCGTCCGCGCCGGTGTCGTGCTCCGAAGCCTGGGCCTTGTCGGCATCCGCCGCCGTCGGCGCGCCGTACACCCCGTCGGAAGCCGTACCGCTGAAGAGCGGACCGGACAGGGCTCCGGACAGTGCTCCTGTCAGGGGGGAGTCGGACGGCACGAGCCGCCACGGGTCCGACGGGTACGGCGAGGCGCTCTCAGGCTCGGCGGGCGGCTGCTCGGCGCGCTGACCGCCGAACGGCCCACCGGACTGCGGCGTCCCCTGGCCGCCGTCCTGGCCGCCGTCCTGACCACCGGCCTTCCCCGCGTTCTCATCCAGAGCCGGTGCGGCAGACTGCGGGGGACGCGCGAGGGTGGCCGAGGTCACGGCACTCACCGCGATCTCCACCTCGTCGGGCATCTCCTTGATGGCGTCCAACCACGCGAGCTGGTCCTCGAGATGGGGATCCTCTCGATCATGTTTCGCCACCGGGTACCCCCTCGGGATGGGCTAATGGGGTAGCAAACACAATGCAGAGTAGCGCCAGGTAATACGGTCAATGTGGGCAACTGTACGTTTCCCTGCCACGCTACTTTAGGTCACATGCGTGCCGTCGTGATTTTGGAGCCCGGTGACCCGGGGGTTTTGGCCTGGCAGGAACTCCCCGATCCGCGTCCGGCCCGAGGTGAGGTGGTCATCGACGTGGTCGCCTCGGCGGTCAACCGGGCCGACGTCCTTCAGCGCAGGGGCCACTATCCGCCGCCGCCTGGCGCTTCGGAGCTCCCCGGCCTGGAGTGCTCCGGCGTGATCGTGGAGGTCGGCGAGAACGTCGAGGGGTTTCGGACCGGCGACCAGGTCTGCGCGCTGCTCGCGGGCGGCGGGTACGCCGAGCGGGTGGCCGTGCCCTGGCAGCAGGTCATGCCGGTCCCCGCCGGGGTCTCGTTGATCGAGGCCGCCGCGCTCCCCGAGGTCGCCTGCACGGTCTGGTCGAACGTTTTCATGGCGGCCCGGCTGCGCAAGGGTGAGACGCTGCTCGTCCACGGCGGTGCGAGCGGCATCGGCACGCTCGCCGTCCAGCTCGCCAAGGCGTACGGCTCTCACGTACTGGTCACCGCCGGATCGGCGGAGAAGGTCCGGCGCTGCCTCGATCTGGGCGCCGACGAGGCCGTGAACTACCGGGAGGAGGACTTCGCCGAGCGGTTCGCCGGCCGGGCCGACGTGATCCTCGACATCATCGGGGCCAAATATCTGCCACGGAACCTCGATGCTCTCGCCATCGGGGGGCGGCTCGTCGTCATCGGGCTGCAGGGCGGCGCGAAGGGCGAACTCGATCTCGGCAGGCTGCTCGCCAGGCGAGGCACGATCATCGCGACCGGCCTGCGGGCCCGCCCGGTGGATGAGAAGGGGGTCATCTGCCGGGGCGTGGTGGACAACGTCTGGCCGCTGGTCGAGGCGGGAGCCATCCGGCCCGTCGTGCACGCCACAGTTCCCCTGGCGGAGGCCGCCGACGCGCACCGGATGTTGGAAGCCGGCGAACATATTGGGAAAATCCTGCTGGTCCGGTGAGTGTAGGTTGGAGCGTGAGGCCCGAATCGCGAGCCAGCCGAGCGAATCAGGAGTGGTAACCGATCGATGAACGCAGACGAGAGCACCCCGCAGATCGTGGTCGTGGGACCCGACGGCCTCTCGATCTCCGGCGGCGACGGTGGCAACGGGGACGGGCATGAGGAGCGCTCCGTCGCCGACCTCGTCGAGCAGCCGGCGAAGGTGATGCGGATCGGCAGCATGATCCGCCAGCTTCTCGAAGAGGTGCGGGCCGCCCCCCTGGACGAGGCGAGCCGCATGCGGCTGAAGGACATCCACCAGAGTTCCATCAAGGAACTCGAGGAGGGCCTCGCGCCGGAGCTCGTGGCCGAGCTCGAACGGTTGTCCCTGCCGTTCAGCGATGAGCACGGCACCCCGCCCAGCGACGCCGAACTACGGGTCGCGCACGCCCAGCTCGTCGGCTGGCTGGAGGGCCTGTTCCACGGCATCCAGACCACGCTGTTCGCGCAGCAGATGGCGGCGCGGGCCCAGCTGGAGCAGATGCGCCGCGCCCTGCCCGGCGGCATGCAGCAGCCGGGGCACGACGACGGCAACCGCGTCGGCGGCCCCTACCTCTGATCACCGCTGGACCCGAAGAGGTCTTCCAGCGCCAGGGCGACTCCGTCGTCGTTGTTGGCCGCCGTCACGTGATCGACGGCGGCCAACACGTCGGGGTGGGCGTTCGCCACCGCGTACGCCGTACCGGCCCACGTCAGCATCGGCAGGTCGTTGGGCATGTCGCCGAAGGCCACCACCTCCGCCGGCCGGATCCCCCGCTCGCCGGCCAGCGCGGCGAGCGCCGTCGCCTTGGTCACGCCGCGGGCGCTCATCTCGATCAGCGCGTGGCCGCTCGAATGGGTTGGCGTCACGAGGTCTCCGACGCACTCGAGGGCCTGGCGGTGCAGCTCGTCCGGGTCCATCGAGGGATGCTGCGCGAGCAGCTTCGCGCACGGTCGCGAGGCGAGCGCCGCCGACGCGGTCACCCGCACGCCGTACGCCCTCCGGGAGTCCCAGCGGTCGAGCACATAGCCGGCCTCGTGGGCGAAGCCTCCCTCGTACTCCACGGAGAACGCCAGCCCGGGCAGGCGCGTCCTGAGCCGGACGATCGACTCCTCCAGGACGGCCGGTTCGATCAGGCGCGCCTCGACGATCTCCTCGGTGTGCAGGTCGTAGACGAGCGCTCCGTTGGCGCAGATCGCCAACCCGTGATGCCGTACGGCTTCCGCGACGCTGTGCATCCATCGGGGCGGCCGCGCCGTGACGAAGACCAGCGTGCCGCCCGCCTCCTCCACCCTGGCGAAGGCGGCGGCCGTACGGGGAGAGACCGTGCCGTCGGAACGTAGGGCCGTGCCGTCGAGGTCTGTGGCGACAAGGCGGGGGAGGTTCATGGCAGGTTCCCGTTCACACCGTGGCGACCCGACTGGCGGTTGCCCTTCCGGGCACGAGGGTACCCGTGGGGGACGACAAGGCGGATTTCGCCGTCGCGTCCGGGACATCCGGTAGGGTGTTCGACGTGCGGGACGAAGGGCCAGGCCCGGACTCCCGAGCCATCACGACTGACACGATTGCCATGGCGCCACGGTCTGACGTCGTCGGACACGGCGCATGTCCGCAGGTGGAAGCGGCGAACGCCGCACCGCGGGCGTACGGCTCCGAGCCGGGAACCCCTCGAGTTATCACACTGGTCAGGGCGGCGCGGACGGAAATCCTGCCCTTTGGGACTTGGGAGTGCGCCGAATAGTGTTAGATGTGTAGGCGTTGTATTAGCTGTTCCCGTAGCGAAAACCAGTTTGACTGTATGAGCCACCCGGGGAGCTGTGCGACACGCCGGGGTCCACGAGGTGTGGTCCCCAAGATTCACTTCCTTAGGGAGAACGTTAAATGGCTCAGGGAACCGTCAAGTGGTTCAACGCTGAGAAGGGCTTCGGCTTCATCGCTCCGGACGGCGGGGAGCCCGACGTCTTCGTGCACTTCTCCGCCATCACCGGTAGCGGCTACCGCAACCTGGAGGACGGCCAGCGGGTGGAGTTCGAGGTCATCGCGGGACCGAAGGGCCCCCAGGCGTCGAACGTCCGGGGCCTCTGACCGGGAGCCGCACCCACCGAACGTGTCTGACTGACTCAGGGCACTCATAGAAGGCGGGGCCTCGCTGACGCGGGCCCCGCCTTCGCCATTCCGGCTGATGTCATGAAACATTCATGGCCGGTCTTCCCGAACATGACGATTGGGTTCCTGACCCGATCTGTGGGCGTCGATGCCCAGACCGGTCAGGATATGTCCAGGTCACGGCCGTTTTACGCGAAAAAACTTGACCAAGCGGTAACTACCGGGATTCCGGCCGGAGGACGTCGAGCCCCACGTACGGCCGCAGGGCCTTGGGCACGACCACGGAGCCGTCGGCCTGCTGGTGGTTCTCCAGGATGGCCACGATCCACCGGGTGGTCGCGAGCGTGCCGTTCAGCGTGGCCACGTTCCGCGGCCTGCCGTCCTCGTCCCGGTAGCGCACGCGCAGCCGCCGCGCCTGGAAGTCCGTGCAGTTCGACGTCGAGGTCACCTCGCGGTAGCGGCCCTGGCTCGGCAGCCATCCCTCGCAGTCGAACTTCCGCGCCGCCGACGTGCCCAGGTCCCCGCCCGCGATGTCGATCACCCGGTAGGGCAGTTCGACCTTGGCGAGCATCTCCTTCTCCCATTCGAGCAGGCGCAGATGCTCCTCGTGCGCCTGGTCGGGGTGGCAGAAGGAGAACATCTCCACCTTGTCGAACTGGTGGACCCGGATGATGCCGCGGGTGTCCTTGCCGTACGACCCGGCCTCGCGGCGGAAGCAGGACGACCAGCCGGCGTACCGCATCGGCAGCGAACGGGCGTCGAGGATCTCCTCGGAGTGGTAGGCCGCCAGCGGCACCTCCGACGTGCCGACCAGATAGAGGTCGTCCTCGGGCAGGCGGTAGATCTCCTTGTCGTGGGCGACGTGGAAACCGGTGCCCTGCATCGCCTCCGGCTTCACCAGCACCGGGGTGATCATCGGAGTGAACCCGGCCTCGATCGCCTGCTGCATCGCCATGTTGAGCAGGCCGAGCTGCAGGCGGGCGCCGACGCCCTTCAGGAAGAAGAACCGCGCGCCGGAGACCTTCGCGCCACGCTCGACGTCGATCGCGCCGAGCAGCTCGCCCAGCTCGAGGTGATCACGGGGCTCGAAGTCGAACGACGGCCTCTCGCCGATCTCCTCCAGGACGACGTAGTCGTCCTCGCCGCCCTCCGGGGCGCCCTGCTCGACGATGTTCGGCACGTTCTGCAGCACCGTGTCGAGCTCGGTCGCCAGCTTCTCGGCCTCGGCCTCGGCGGCCTTCACCTGCGCGGCCAGCTCCTTGGCCCGGTCGAGCAGCGCCTGCCGTTCGTCCCCGGAGGCCCGGGAGACCGACTTGCCGACGCTCTTCTGCTCGGCGCGCAGCGACTCGAAGCCGGTCAGCGCGGCCCGATGCCGCTCGTCGAGCGACAGCAGGGTGTCGACGACCGAGTCGTCTTCGCCGCGGGCGCGCTGCGACGCCCGGAGCCGGTCAGGGTCATCACGAAGGGTACGCAGGTCAATCACGGATCAAAGGCTACCGGAGCGGGTCGGCCCCCCGCTCTCACACGCGACCTGCCCGGACGCTGCTCAGCCAGTCGGCGGCCTCGGCGAAGTCCGCATCCGCCGTACCCCGCCTGACCTGCGGGGCGACCGCGTCGGCCCGCGGATAACTGCCGAGGAAGCGCACGTCGGAGGAGAGCCGGTGCAGGCCCGAGATGGCCTCGCCGACCCGGGCGTCCGAGACGTGGCCCTCACAGTCGAAGTGGAAGAAATAGTGGCCGATGCCGTCACCGGTCGGACGCGACTCGATGCGGGTGAGGTTGACGCCGCGCACCGCGAACTCGCTCAGCATCTCCAGCAGCGCACCGGGGTGATCGTCCTGCAGGAAGGCGACCAGTGACGTGCGGTCGGCGCCGGTGGGCTCGGGCAGCAGGCCGGGCGGGCTCACCCGGATGAACCTGGTCACCGTGTCGGAACGGTCCCCGATGTTCGAGGCGATCGCGGTGAGACCGTAGAATTCGCCCGCGATGGCCGGGCTGATCGCCGCGTCGTACGGCGAGCCGGGCGCGGCGACCTCCTGCGCGGCGCCGGCCGTGGAGGCCGCCGCGACCACGACGGCGCCGGGCAGCTCCCGCTCGATGAACCCGCGGCACTGGGTGTGCGCGGCGGGATGGGTGGTCAGCCGCTTGATCTGCGCCAGCTCGGTGCCCGGCCGGACCAGCAGGGTGAACTCGACGGGCAGCAGCAGCTCGCCGGTGATGAGAAGCGGCGGTCCCCAGGCCAGCTCGTCGAGGGTCTGCGTGATCGCCCCCTCGACCGAGTTCTCCAGGGGGACGACGGCGCCGTCGGCGGTCCCGCTGCGAGCGGCCTCGAGCGCGGCCGTGACGTTGGCGTACGGCACGCCCTCGACGTCGGGCGCCAGGAGCCGCAGCGCCGCCTCGCAGAAGGTGCCCCGAGGGCCGAGGTAGGCGAGCTTTGACATGCCATCCAGGTTATCCCCGCCTGACCCCCGAGCGAGTGCACCCACGCACCCTCCCTCCTCCCAGCCCCAATCACCCCACCCCCCACCCCCCACCCCACTCCCGTGATCTTGCGAATGCTCGCACAAACACCTTCTGAACTGGCCATATTCTCTTCGTGATCTTGCAGTGTAAGATCACGAATGGTGTCCGCCCTGGTCGAGCGTGATGTGTGCGAGTTTCTGCAAGATCACGAAATGGGGATGCGCAGGTCAGTGAGGGTTGCTGCCAGAATTCGCAAGATCACGACGGGGGAGCCGGAGGGCGAGCAGCCATACGAGGACGACGGCGCCCAGGCCGAAGGCGTTCTGCACGATCTTCCCGACGACCGGGCTGAACACCGGGATCTCCAGTGCCTTGATCGACACGCCCCACCACGGGATGGGCAGCACGTAGTAGAGCCACACACCCCCGGCAACCACCAGTCGCATCCGATCACGGCCCGCGCCGGCCAGCGCGGCGAGCACGACCACCACCCAGGCCAGGTGGTGGATCCACGCCACCGGCGACAGCAGTACGGCCATCAGCCCGGTCAGCGCCACCCCGGTCAGCCCGTCGCCGTCCCGGAAGGCCCGGCGGGCGTGGCGGAAGCCGTACCAGCCGATGATGGCCACGGCGGCGAGCCAGATGACCTGGGTCAGCGGGCCGGGCAGGTAGAGCCTGAGCAGCATGCCGCGCAGCGACTGGTTGGTCGTGGCGGCGTTCGCCCCCAGGCGCTCGGAGTCGAGCAGCGCACCGAACCAGAAGTCCCGCGCGTCCTGCGGCATCACCAGGAACGGCAGCAGCGTGAGCAGGGCCGCCGTGAACGTCGCCATGAAGAACGCACGCCGCTGCTCGGGATCGCCGTTCCGGCGCGGGAACCCGGTGACGGCGAGATAGATCAGGAAGACTCCCGGGGTGAGCTTCACGGCCGTCGCCAGGCCGATCAGCATCCCGCGCGGCCAGCGCGGCCCGCGTGCCAGGCAGTCGACCAGGCACAGCGCCAGGAGGAAGAGATCCACCTGGCCGAACCGCACCTGGTCCCTGATCGGCATCAGATAGACGCACGCGGAGGTGAGTACGGCGACAAGCAGCGGTACGGCGGCTGCCCCGCCCAGAAAGCCGCCGGGGAAGCCGCCGAGGAGACCGCGCGGACGGCCCTGTCGTGAGCCGAGCGGCGTCCTGAGCCCCTCGAAGAGGGGACGGAAGGCGAGCCGGACCGTGACGACGAGAACGGCGAAGATGGCCGTCGTCCACACCCACTGGGCCGCCGGCCATGAGATCAGGGCGAGCGGCACCGCCAGCATCGCCCCGATCGGCGGGTAGGTGAACGGCAGAAGCTGCGGCGCC
Source organism: Sphaerimonospora cavernae (assembly GCF_042435035.1). Classification (NCBI taxonomy): domain Bacteria; kingdom Bacillati; phylum Actinomycetota; class Actinomycetes; order Streptosporangiales; family Streptosporangiaceae; genus Sphaerimonospora; species Sphaerimonospora cavernae. The sequence goes on along the minus strand of NZ_JBHMQT010000047.1, from coordinate 54,918 downwards.
GGGGTGATCACCCCGTAGACGGGGAGCCCGCGCAGGATCGCCGTTCCGCCCGTACGGTAGACGTCCAGGTCCACCAGCCGCTGGTCTTCGGGGTTGGTCAGCCAGTACGCGACCAGGGGGGCCGCGGCCAGGGCGATGGCCGCGAGGGCGAGGGCCCAGGCCCAAACTGGCCGCACGGTCGTCCGGCCGGTCGTCATGGAACCGGTCGTCATGGAAAGGGAGGCTACCGTGGGGCTTCCCGTTCCTGTCGTTGCACACCAGAGCCGAGGAGTCCGGACAGTGCCTGCCAACCGGTCCACGCCATGGCGGACGAGGCGATCCGCGGCGGTGCTGGTGACGGCGCTGCTGGCCTGCCTCGTCGCGTTGGGCTTCCCGTCGGCGGCCGCGGCGATGCCGGCCGCAGCCGAGGCCCAGATGAAGGCCCACGTGAAGGCCCACGTGAAGGCCCAGATGAAGGGGCAGGTGGTGGTGATCGGGGTGCCAGGCCTCCGCTGGGGCGACCTCGATCCGGTGAACACGCCCACCCTGTGGGACCTCGCGGCGCGGGGTGGTACGGCCTCGCTGTCCACGAGGGCCATCCCGCCCGAGGGATATTCGATCAACTGCCCGGTCGCCGGATGGCTGACCGTCTCGGCGGGGCAGCGTGCGGGGGCCGCGAGGCCCGCTGACCGACACAGGGCCTGCGGCGCCGCCCCGACACCTGTCATGGCCGGGGATGGGTCGGGTTCGGCCACGATCCCGAACTGGCCGGAGCTCGTCGCCTTCCAGAAATCGAGCTCATACCGGGCGCGCATCGGACTTCTCGGGCAGGCGATCAACGCGGCGGGCGGGAAGATCGCGGCGATCGGCCCAGGAGCGGCACTCGCCGCCGCCGACGAAAGCGGAAAAGTCCAGAAATATGCGGAGACTGTCGCCGAGCTGCCGGACCTGACGCCATATGCGATGATCTTCGCCGAGGCGGACCAGATCACCAGGGAGTGGCTGGCCCGCCAAGGAGCCGATCTCCCACCCGACGTCCGGAGAAACGCGGTCGCCGCCGCCGACCGGACCGTCCGAGACGTGCTCTCCCGCGTCTCCCCCGGGGCCCCCACGGCCCCTGAAACCACGGCCGCTGGAACCACCGTGCTCGTCGCCGGACTGTCGGACGCCGACGCGACCGCGCACCTCCACGTCGCCATCGCCGTCGGTGGCAGCGGGCCGGGGTCGTACGGGCCGGAGCCGTACGGGCGGGAGTGGCTGACCGCGAGCTCCACCCGTCAGGACGCGTTGGTCACGATCACCGACCTGACCGCGACCGTGCTGCGCGTGCTCGGCCTCGAAACGCCGAAGGAGGCGGTCGGCAAGCCGTGGCGTGGCGGCGGCGACGCGCCCGATGGCACGGGGGAGGCGGTGGCCCGACTCGCCGACGCCGATCTGGCCGGTCAGGTGCTGAGGCAGGTGCGGGAGCCGTTCTTCATCGCGCTCGTCGCCGTACAGCTGCTCTTCTACGGCCTGGCCGCCGTCATGGTCCGCGGGCGCCGGCGGAGGCTCGCCTCCGTCCAGGCGGTGGCGGTGATCAGCGGCGCGCTGCCGATCTCGGCGTTCCTCGCCCAACTGGTGCCGTGGTGGAGTTTCGCCCACCCGATGCCCGCGCTGATCGGTACGATCCTGGCCTTCGCGGGCCTGATCGCCGGGCTCGCGTTCGCCGGGCCGTGGCGAGGGCACGTCCTCGGGCCGCTCACCGTCGTCGCCGCGGTGAGCTCGCTGGCCCTGCTCGTCGACGTCATGACCGGGTCGACCCTCCAGGTGAACGCGGTGAGCGGCTACGAGCCCGTGACGGGCGGGCGGTTCTACGGTTTCGGCAACATGGCGTACGCCGTCTACTCGACCGGGACGATCCTGCTGCTCGCCGGAGTCGCGCACGTGCTGCACCGGCACAGGCGGGTCGCCGTCACCGTGTGCCTGGCGTACGGCTTGCTGGCGACCCTCGCCGACGGTCTGCCCGGCTGGGGCGCGGACTTCGGCGGAGTGCCGGCGTTCGTCGTCGGGGTGGCGGTGTTCCTGATGCTGCTCACCGGACGGCGGGTGTCCGTCGCGAGGCTCGCGATCATCGCGCTGGCCGGAGCCGGGCTCATCGGGCTGATCGCGGTCGCGGACTGGCTGCGGCCGGCCGACCGGCGGACCCACCTGGGCGCGTTCGTGCAGCAGGCGATCGATGGCGAGGGCGGCTCGGTCATCGGGCGAAAGCTCGCCGCGATGCTGCACACGCTGGGCAATCTGCCGCTGACGCTCCTCTCGCTGGCCGCGCTCGCGTTCCTGTTCCTCGTGCTGTCGCGGCCGTCCCGGTGGGGCGCCTCCGCGCTCAGTCAGGCGTACGGCATGGCGCCGGAGCTGCGGGCCGGGCTGTTCGGCGCGTTGACCGCGGCCCTGGTGGGGTTCCTGATCAACGACTCGGGGATCGCGATCCCGGCGATGGCCCTGACCGTCGCCGTGCCACTCACGCTGGCCGCGTCCGTCCGGGCACTCCAGCTCGCCGCCGCCGCGCCGTCACCGCCGCCCACGACAGCAGACCGATCGTCAACGCGAGCAGGATCGCCGGCACCACCAGCGACCTGACGACGTCGACCAGCCAGCCCAGGTCGGGCGGCTGGTTCCGCTGACGTGCCGGAAGGTAGCCGAGCGACAGCACAGCCAGCCGCGCCACCAGGAACACGTCCAGCCACGAGGCGCGGACCAGCGCGAGCAGCGCGAAGGCGAGCCCGTCGTACCAGGGCAGGGCGTACGGCGTGGCGAACAGCCACGCCACGACGAAGGCGAGCGCCACCACCGGACCCGCTCCGGGGACACCGCGGCCGAGGCTCCGGAGCAGGAGGACGGCGAGCACGGCCAGCAGAAGCAGCGAGCCGGCCTGGATCCAGATGTGGTACGCCCCGGACCCGAAGACGGCCTGCAGCGCCTGCTTGACGAGCTTCCACGGTGTGGCGAGCGACACGGTCTTACTCGCGTCGCGCACCCGGTCGAGCGCGTGCGGCCCGGCCGCCCAGTAGGCCGCTACCACGGTCGCCAGCGCCGACCCGGCGACGAGGGCCAGCCGGGCAGGGCGTCGCCTCAGCTCCCAGGCCGGCCCGAGGGCGACCAGCCCCGTCGTGACCTTCACCGCGATCCCCGCGCCGAGCGCCACCCCCAGCGGCACCGCCAGTGGTACGGCGAGGGTTCGGCGGTTTCTCATCGCCACGAGGGCGAGCATCGCGGCCACCACGGGTGCGATCGCCAGCGTGTCGACATGCATGCCGGCCACCAGGTGATAGACGAGCAGCGGGTTGGCCGTCCAGAGAAGGGCCGCGCGGCGCTGCCGTACCGGATCGTCCCGGGTGAGGCGGTGCAGCAGCACCCCGGTCACGATGAAGGCGGCCGCGTTGACGAGCGCCAGCACGAACACCGTCAGCCGGACCGAGTCGCCGCCGATGTGGCTCGCCAGGGCCTGTACCGCCGTCGCGACCGGACCGTAGACGCTGGGAGTGCTGCGCCACTCTTCGACCGCGCCGGCGACCGGGTCGGCCGGCAGGTCGGCGGGCACGGTCACGTACGGGTCGTGGCCGAGTGCGGCGATCCTGCCGTACGCCGCGTAGTTGAGGTGATCGGACGAGCCGGAGGGCGGCAGGAAGGCCAGCACCCCGGCGGCCAGACACCCGGCGATCAGGAGATGGCGGGCGGGGGGCATCCGCCGTACGGAGAGCAGCCCGGTGGCGAGACCGATCACACCGAGGACGATGGCGGCGGCGGCGATCCCGATGACGAGATGACCGTCGGGGGACAGGCCGAGTGAGTACGGCGGCTGCCAACCCGATCCGCTCAGGCCGTCGGCGAGCTCCGGCACCGGCTTTCCCGGGCCGTCGGCGAGCTCCGGCACCATGGCCGACGGGCCGAGGACGCCGATGACGATCGTGGCGAGGATGGACAGCCCGATCGCCGCGACACCCCAACCCCCCCACCGTGATCTTGCGAATTCTCGCACGGTACGGCCCTGGCCTGGGCGTTCACCTTTCATGATCTTGCAGAAATAACCCACCTGGCCCTCTGATCTGGGGGTTTGCGGTTCGTGATCTTGCAGTAGGTCGACCCGCGCAAGATCACCAATGATATCCGTGCAGGTCGAACAGTGTTCGTGCGAGTTTCTGCAAGATCATGAAGTGAGGATTGGCTGGTGAGAGGGCATGGGTGCGAGAAACTGCAAGATCACGACGGGGGTTGGGGGGTGGCGGGGGGTTAGGGGCATTGGGGGCATTGGGGCGGGGTGGAGGTTTATGGGAGGAGCGAGGGGATCTCGCGGGCGGCGAGGGCGCGGCCGACATCGCGGAGCTGCCTGGCCCGGTGGAGCTGCCCGCGCAGGTCGTTGCCGGTCGCCCGGTGCGCCATCTCGACCTCGACCTCGATCACCCGGAAGCCCTTCCGCAGCAGGTCGATCGTCATGCCGGTCTCGACGCCGAAGCCGTGGGCGAGTGGGCGGGCCGCCTCGAACGCGGGCCGGGTCAGGCAGCGCTGCCCGTTGAGCGGCTGGGTCGGCTCCCAGCCGGTAAGTCGCTTGATCCCCTCGCGGGCCAGCCGTACGACCATGCCGTGGCCGCCCAGCTTCACCCGTTTCGCGAACGCCGCGATGGTCATGTCCGCCTCGCCGGCGCGCACGGGCGCGATCAGCGCGGACGCGGCCCCGGCGGTCTCGCCCAGATCCGCGTCGAGGAACAGCAGGTGCCTGGAGACCTCGCCGCCCTCATCGAGGAGCCGTACGGCTTCCGCGCCCGTCTCCATCGCCGCGGCCTTGCCGCGGTTGCGGCTGTGCCGTACGACCCGGGCGCCCGCCGCCCTGGCCACCCGGCCGGTCTCGTCGGACGAGCCGTCGTCGACGACCACCACGAGATCGACGCCGGGCAGCTTCAGGGCGGCGGTCACCGTGCCGCCGATCCGGTCGGCCTCGTCCTTGGCCGGGATCACGACGGCGGTGTCCTGCTCAGGTACCACTACATCACCCATGTGGCTAGCCCTGCTGGTCGGCCGCGAGCACGTCGGCCGGCACGGCGTCATAGACGGTGAAGACCGAGTCGAGGCCTGTGACCTGCAGAATCTTCCGTACGGCAGGCCGGGGCGCGGCGACCTCCAGCGTACCGCCGCGCTCGCGCAGGCGTTTGAGCGCGGACAGGAGGACGTTCATGCCGGTGGAGTCACAGAACTCCACCCCGGACATGTCGATTACCACTCGGTCCGGCCCGGTCTCCAGCACGCGGGTGAACTCGGCCTGCAGCCGAGGAGCGGTGTATAGGTCGATTTCGCCGTAGATGGCCATGACGGCCTGGCCTGCCTGGGATCGGGTCGCGACTTTGAGCTCCACGAGGCGCACACTAGCGTCGTCCAGGCCCCGGGTCACGCTCCGCCGGAAACCCCGAAGAGTCGCCCGCGCTTTGTCCCCGATTTCCGGGGCAAGCAAACGCGGAGTGCGCGAAGCTTGACGTTACGCGACGCCGGCGTAGCCGGATGGGGGGCCCGGAACCTCCTGGTCTTGGTCGTCACTTCGTGAAGGAGGGCGGGCGCCGAGCACAGTGGGCCCGAAGAAACATGAACGCTGAACTGCCAGAAGATCCCGAGCGGCGGTCGTTGCGGGAGCGGCTGGAGGACGTCCAGGTCCGGAGTGCCAAGGCGTCGTCATGGCGCGACTCCGCCGAACCGCTGCGTTCGCTGATCAACCGGGAGGGACACGTCCCGATCAGCGCGAAGCTGACCGGCGAGGACCTCGACTTCCTCGCCACGGCACGCGAGGACCTGCTGTGCCTGGCCGAGCTCGGCATCCGGCTGCTCGATCTCCATCAACCGAGGGACGCCGGCGGGATCACGAGCGACACCGCCAACCCGATCCTGCGGTGCCGCAGCTGCATGTGGCGCTGGCCCTGCCCGACATTTCGCGCCATGTCGGATGCCCTCCCAGCGGGAGCACCCGGCCTCCTCGGAGCGCTGGCAACACCCGGCTCAACCGGTGTGATCGGTACGGCGGGCCCGCCCAGCGTGATCGCCCTGCCCGACGGCCTGCCGCCGGGCCTGCCCGGTTGATCGTAGGGGGATGTTAGGCCGACGGCTCGTAGCGGTAGCCGACGCCCCAGACCGTGACGATCCGCTTGGGGTCGGTCGGGTCCGGCTCGATCTTCTCGCGGAGCCTGCGTACGTGAACGGTCACGGTTGAGGAGTCGCCGAAGGACCAGCCCCACACCTTCTTGAGCAGTTCGGCTCGGCTGAACGCCTGACGCGGGTTGCGCAGCAGGTGAACGAGCAGGTCGTACTCCCGAGCCGTCAGCGTGATCTCCCGGTCGGCCAGCCATGCCTGGCGGGTGCCCATGTCCACCACCAGGTCGCTGTCGCGCAGCACGCTCGTTCCGACGGGGGTGAGCCCGCGTGCGGCGGTCGGCTGAGCGCTCCGGCCGATCTGAACGCCCTGACTCGGTTGGCCGCCGCCGGGGGTGGCCGGGGCGCCGCGGGCCCGGCGCAGGACGGACTGGACGCGCAGCGCGAGCTCGCGCGGGCTGAACGGCTTGGTGACATAGTCGTCGGCCCCCGTCTCCAGGTCGGCGACGCGGTCGATCTCCTCTCCGAGAGTGGTGAGCATGATGACGGGAACCGGTAACCGCTCGCGCACGGCCCGGCAGACCTGGAGGCCGTCCAACCCGGCCAGCATCAGGTCGAGGACCAGCAGATCGGGAGGGTCGGCGATGGCCCGTCTGAGCGCCTCGGCGCCGTCATCCACGCATTCCACCTCGTGGCCCTCGCGTTCCAGGTAGCGGGCCACCACCTCGGCGACGGCAGGGTCGTTCTCGGCGACCAGGACACGGGAGGCGTGGTTTCGCATCAGTCGTTTCCCATCAGGTCATTCCCATGGGCCGATTTTCCGAAAGGCACGTGACCAAGTTAAGCCCGGCTGACTGTCTCCGCCGTCTGCCGGCGGCCCCGGCCATGGCCGGCTCGCCGTGCCTGCTTGCCATACCGAGAGGGAATGATTCACGTGAAACCGGGAGATGATCTCTTGACCTGCGGCATTGTCCGGCCTCCAGTACGGTGGGCGACCGACAAGTACGATCAAGCTCGCACTTGTCGGTGTCACCGCGTACCTTGTGGCTATGGCCCGTATCGCGCTGACCGTCCTGGGGATCATCCTCGCCATCTGGCTGGTGTTCGGATTCATCATCCCCGCGTTGTTCGCGACGCTCAAGTTCCTGTTCATCTTCGCGATCGTCGCATTCCTCGTCGTCGCGACGATCACCATGATCGGGAAGTTCTCCCGGTAACGTGAACTCCCTCCGGGCCCTCCCCGGCCCGATCATCTGGCTGCTGGCCGGGCTGGTCATCCTGCCCGGTCAGTTCGTCACGCCCGCCGGTCTCGGCACAGCGACTTAGCCCACTTCGCGGAGGGCGGGGGTTCCGGTCGTCATGTTATGGCCGTTCCGGGCGGCCCAAGAGGCGGTCAAGGTGGCCCAGACCGTGGTCGTCTCCCCCTCGTGCCGGACTCCCCAGTGGTCCGCGAGGTACTCGACGATGCCCAGGCCCCGGCCGCCCAGCGACGAAAGCGTGGGGCGGCCGGCTCGCGGCTCGGTGGCGGCTCCGCCATCGCTGACCGCCACCTCCACCTGGCTCTCCGAGCAATCCCACGAGGCTCTGAGCTGGCCACACGGCAGGGGATGCGCATGCCGCAGGGCGTTGCTGAGCAGCTCGCTCATCACCAGGACCACATCATCGACCACTCCGGCGCTCATGCCCGTGGCCAGCAACTCCGAACTGAGGCGCTGACGTGCGACGGCGACGCTCGACGGTGCGTACGGCAGCAGCACGACGCTCGTCGCACTCACCTCCCCGATTCAGTCCCTCAGGAGACCGCCCCTTGGCAGGGACTCCACTCCTGAGGAAAACAACAGCCCCAGTACGACCGAAATGCCCCGTTGGATCGACGGGGAAACCGACCTCCGATCACAGCTTGTGCACATTGGACAATAGATCAGCTCTTGCCAGGCAAGCGCGTTACCACCTCGGTGTGTCTGATGAGGTATCGGTTGAGACCTCAAGTCGGGCCCGGTTGAGAACGACTCGCATTCGGGTGCCTCCTCCGGGCCTGGGCAGCGCGGTGACGTCCCCATCCTGAGCCCTGGCGAGGCTCCGCACGATGTAGAGTCCCAGACCGACACCCCCGAACCTGCGCCGGTTGCCGCTGTCGGCCTGGACGAAGCGTTCGAAGACCCGCTCCCGGTCGGCTGGGGCGATGCCGATCCCTTCGTCGTCGACGACGAGGACGACGAGGTCGTCCTCCGGCCAGGCGCCCACCCGGATCAGCCCACCGTCCGGGGAGTACTTGAACGCGTTCTCCAGCAGTTGGCCGAGCAGGATGTCGGTCGCCAGCGGATCGCCGTACACGGACGGCAGCCCGGCCGGGATGTCCACCTCGACCCGGTGCCGGTCGGACAGCACCGGCAGGCCCAGGGTCGCCGCGTGTACCCGCTCGGCCAGGTCGAAGATCTCCACCTTGACCTTGAGCTCGTCGGCGCCGGCCCGTGCGCCGAGCAGCAGATGATCCATGAGCTGCCCAAGTGCCCGCGACCGTTCCGCGATGGTCCGTACGGCGGAACGCCGCTCGTCGCCCGACAGATGGTCCCAGCGGGAGTCGAGCGTGCTGGCGAACCCGCGCACGATCGTGATCGGTGTGCGCAGTTCGTGGCTCGTGGTGGCGAGGAACAGGTCCTTGGCCTCCTCCAGTTCCTTCGCCCGGGTCACGTCGCGGAAGTCCACCACGATCTCCCCGGTCTCGGGGATCTCCGCGCACAGCACGTCGAGCCATCGGCCGGAGGGAAGCTGGAAGGTGAGCTTGGCTCCCGGCTCGGGAAGCGGAAAGGGCGGTGGACCGCCGATCGCCTCCTCGGCGGCGACGTCGGTCAGCTCGGCCGCGGCCGGGTTCCACCGGATGACCTTTCCGGCTCCGTCCAGTACGGCTATGCCGTCCGCGCTGGCATCGAACACCGCACGCTCGTGGGCGCGCTGCCGTACCGCCTCCTGGTAGGCCATGGCGTTGCCGACCGCGATGCCGGCGTGACCGGCGAGCAGTTCGAGGAGCTCCAGCTCGAGGTGGCCGGCCTTGCGCTTGGCGAACAGGGCGTAGAGCGCCCCATAGGGACGCCCTCCGACGGCCGCCAGCCCCACGGCGATCGTGTGCAGCCCGGGCACCCGAGCCCAGACCAGATCGCCGAACCCCTCCGGGCCGGTCTCCAGCAGCACGGTCTTGCCGGTGCGCAGCAGCTTGTCCACCAGGCTCGTGTGCAGCTCGGCGGTGGTGCCGCGCAGCCCCTCGGGCAGCTGGTGGACGCCGACCAGGCGCAGGCGGTCCCCCTCGATCGACACGAATCCACCCGCGTCGGCCCCGGTGAGCTCGGAGAGGCTGGCGGCGATGCGGTCGAGCACGACGGGAAGGTCGAGTTCGGCGTTGATGTCCCCGACCACGTCGGTCAGCCGCCGGACCAGCAGTGCGCGCCTGGCCGCCCTGTCCTGGGCGGCGTCGTCGTCCTCGGCCGAGTGATAGACGCTGACGTATCCGAGCAAGGCGCCGCCCGCCGAGCGCAGCGCGCTCGTGTCCACCCGCAGGTCGAGGAGTGCCCCATCCCGGTGGAAGCGCTTGGTGCGCAGGGACACCCGGCCCCGGGAGTCCGAGGCCGTGCGTACGCGTTCGAACACGGCGTTGTGCTCGGCCATCAGTTCGTCCGGCACGATCGGCGGGCGGCGACCGATGGTCTCCTCGGCGGGCCAGCCGAACAGCCGCTCGGCTGCCGCGTTCCAGCTCAGCACGGTCAGGTCCCGGTCGAGGGCGACGATCGCGTCGGGGGAGTCGGCGACGACGGCGCGAGCGATGCCGTCCTCGTTCCACTCGTCCTTGGCCTCGAAGTCACCCACGCCCCCATCGTGCCCTCTTTCACCTTTTGATCTTGGCCTTTTCCGGCAGGTCGAGATGGCTCCGATACCCTTCTGCCAGCGAGTGAGAGAAAGCGGGGCGCCAATGTCCACAGAGGACCTCGAGGCCCTGTTACGTGTGACCGCACCGGGATATGTGGGCGAGATGCCCCCCGAGGTGGCGTTCGGGCATGTGGACACCGCGGTCGGGCGGCTGACCCTCGCGGTCACCGGCCGAGGCGTGGCGGTCTGCAGCTATGACGACGAGCACGCGGTCTTCGAGCGCGTCTCCCGCCTGATCGGCTCGTTCATCGGGCCTGATCCGCGGCGGCTGGACCCGGTGCGCCGGGAGCTGGAGGCGTATTTCGCCGGTCGGCTGCGCGCGTTCTCCACCCCGGTCGATCTCCGGCTCGCCACCGGCTTCTCGCGGACGGTGACCCAGATGATGCTCGCCGTGCCATACGGACAAGTCACCACATATCAGGAGATCGCGCAGCGGATCGGGCGGCCGCAGGCGCTGCGAGCGGTGGCCAACGCGCTGAACGGCAACCCGGTGTGCGTCATCGTTCCCTGCCACCGCGCCGTCGAGTCGCCGGGCTCACCTGGCTCATCGGGAACACCGGGCTCATCGGGCACACCGGGCTCCGCTTACGCCGGCGGCCCGGCCGCCAAGGAACACCTGCTCCGCCTCGAAGGCGCCATCGGCTGAACTCGCGATTCCGAGGTACAGGACCTTGCGGATCAGCTCGCACGGAGATACTGCTCGAAGGCTTCCCGCGCCAGTGCGGAGATCGTTTTCCCCTCCTGCCGGGCACGGGCCTTCGCGTGCTCGCAGAGTTCCTCAGGAATGCGGAACGAGATCCTGGGTGAGTGCCTGCTTTCGCCGGTCAATGATGGACGCCCCCCACGACCAGTGGGAACGGGCACCCGGCCCTCGTCGATCGCACGGTGGACATCGGCGATCGCCTGCGCCACGTACTCGTCCGTGATCCGGTTGCCCTTGGTGTCGTAAATCTCCTCGGACTCGCTGTCGATCTCGGAGTCCTGGTCCAGGGTGAGTTCGATGTCCTTCGGCGGCCAGGATTCCTCGTGCATGCTCATGACTTCCTCCCGTAAAGGCCGTCCGCCACGTCGCGTAAGAAGTCGGCTTCGGCGTCTGCCCCGGCACGGCTGAAGAGCATGTAACCGATCTAGGCGAGGAGCGGAGAAGGCAGCAGCAGCGGCTCGGGCAAGTTCTGGAGCAGGTCGACACATTGCCGGTGGTGGTCGTCTTTGCGGTTGGCGGCGGCCACCACGGGGCCGGTATCGATGACGATCACGCGCTTCGGCGCTCCTGGTCGGCCCAGGCGTCGCGCACGATCTCCTTCGCGCGCTCACCCAGGTCCGGTTCGCCGTCGAAGACGGCAGTCGTGCGGAACCGGCGGCGGGGACGTTCTCCCCGCTCCACTACTGCCCACTGACGTAGCAATTCCACCGCGTCGGGCAGCCGCTCCTCTGGCACTGCGTCGAGCAACCGGTGTGCTTCCTCGCGTACGCTCATGCCCCAGTGTAGGAGTCCGCACCTTGAGTGGCACGAAATCGCGGCTGTCGCCGCCAGCACCCCCGCGGCCTCGCTCGCCTACTGAGCGCGGCGGCGGGTGAGGGGGTGCAGGAGCAGCGTCGCCAGCGCGGCGGCCAGGAACGCGGCGAGTGTGGCGCTCATCCACGGCTGGTGGACGAACCCGATGGTCTCGCGCACCCACACCCAGGCGCGGTCCCACCAGCTCATCTCCTCCGGGGGCGCGGTGACGATCCAGAAGGCGACGAACCCGAGGATCCACGGGACGATCATCGACCAGCGGGAGGGTGCGTCGCCGGCGGTGTTCCAGCGGGAGGCTCCCCCGAGGAGGAAGTAGTCGACCACGAGGACCGCGAACATCGGGACGAAGACCGCGCCGATCACGCTGAGGAACGCGCCGTACGAGTTCACGTCGGCCAGCAGCGCGATCCCGATCGTGAACACCCCGATCACCGTCGAGACGAGCCGCCGGTCCCAGCGGGGTGCGAGGTTCTGGATGGACATGGTGGTGGAGTAGACGTTCGCGAACGACTGATCTACTTCGCGCAGCACGAGGATGCCGAAGAACAGTCCACCGAGCGGCGCCGCTACGAACGGGTCCCAGACCCTGTCCTCGGTGTTTCCGACCAGCGCGAGCGCGGCGATGCCCAGGACGAGACAGGCGACCTGGGCGATCGTGTAGCCGCCGACCACCCCCGTGAACGCCGCCCGGCTCGACCTGGAGTGCCGGGCGATGTCGGCGGCCATCGGCACCCAGGAGACCGACAGCGCGATGACGTAGTCGACGGCCGGGGCGAATGCCTCCCAGGACCCTCCGGCGAGCGCCGGCCCCTTCATCGCCAACGCGACGGACAGCCAGACCATGGAGAGCACCACGCCGGCTGTGACGTACCGCCGCAGCAGCCGCAGCGCGCCCAGCGGCCGGATCGTGAGCGTGATCGTGACCACTCCCGCCACGATCACCCATGCTTCGTACGGCACAGCCGTACCGAAGATCGCCTCAGCGCCGCGCGCGATGACCCACAGCTCGAAGGCCCCCCAGCCGAGCATCTGCACGATGTTCAGGACGGTCGGGACGTACGACAGGCGGGCCCCGAAGAGGCCACGGAGCAGCATCATCGCCGGTCTGCCCGTCCGCGTGCCGGGGATCGCGGCCAGTCCGACCATGACGGTGCCGATCAGGCTGCCGACGACGGCGGCGAGCACCGCCCCCGTGAACGTCAGCGGCCTGCCGCCGAGCGGGTCGAGCAGGAGCAGCGCCCCGGAGAAACCGAGAAGGCTGACGCCGAGGTTCGCCCAGAACGCCCCCTGGTCGAGCAGTCCCAGCGTCTTCGGGGCCTCTTCGTCGAGGGTCAGGGGGACCTCGGACCCCTTGGGGTCGACGACTTCAACGGGGTCGACATGGGCGGACGCCATCGCACGCTCCCTACGCCGGCATTATCCGGACAGGTTCAGGCGGTCGGCGGCACGCCTCACGTCACGAGGAGCCGCCCTCTCAGCCCGGTCACGCCCGAGCTCCCGCGGTATTCAGCTATCAGACCGGATTATATGGCACCTGTTTGCCTCAAGATGAACCTCCCAGATCCCTGAATTGTCTCCGCCGTCCAGCCGGCATCCCTGCCGTGTCCGTTGCATCACTGTGCGTCACCGTGCGTCCCTGGCCATACATCCGTGCATCCGTGCAGCGGGCAACCTGAGTCCGATTTTTCTTGTTGACGAAGTTTTCTATAAATGTCAGGATCACACAGGATCACGCTGTGGGCGGGATGGTTGCCAAACGTCTCCCGCCCACAGCACATCTGTCGATGCAAGGGAAAGGATACGCATGTCCGACCATCCCCGCCGGGCTGTCCGGTTCCTCACCGCCGCGGTCGGAGGCGCCGTCGCGATCGGAGCGCTCGCCCCCATCGCGAGCGCTCAGGCCCTCTATGCGGCTAACAACAATAGTGTCGCCGTTTCGTACACCCATGGGAACAACGTGGTGCGCTTGGTGAACAACCACTGGGCCACGAACCCCGGGCACGTCTACAATCAGTACTTCCGGTCGGCTGCCCCCAGCACCCAACGCTCCTACGGCCTCTACGGTTCGGACGGTGACTATGTGGACAGCAACACGGGATCAAAGGTAATCAAGCTCAGAGCATGTGAGACCATCACGGCGTGGCCGGATTCGTGCAGCGGGTGGGTCAGTTAGCCGAGTCAGGCGAATAGAACCTCGATCACAAACAAGAGCCAGGGCGGGCGGTCGGACTGCTCGCCCTGGGCTGCCTCCAGCCCAAGGTGATTCATGACGGATGAAACGTTCTCTCCAGTCCTGCGCGTTCAACAGTTGTGCTACTCGACACCGAACGCGCAGATCTTTGACCGGCTCGACCTCGATGTGTTCGCCGGTGAATCCGTCGCGTTGTGCGGGCCGAGCGGCACTGGTAAGACCACCCTTCTCTCGTGCATCGCGGGCCTGATCCGACGTGATGAAGGCCGGATTCTTGTGGCTGGGGAGGAGGTGACCCGCATGTCCCGGCGCCAGCTCGCCGCTCATAGGCGAAACCACATCGGCATGGTGTTCCAGTTCGGTGAACTGTTGCCGGAGTTGTCGCCGATGGAGAATGTCGCGCTGGCCGCGCTGCTGGCGGGCGTCAAACGTGAGGAGGCGTACGGCTCGGCGCGGACGCTCCTGTCGGAACTGGGTATTTCCCACGAGAAAACACCGACCGCGTACCTGTCTGGAGGGGAACGCCAGCGGGTGGCGGTGGCCCGTGCGCTGATCACCGATCCACCGCTGATCTTGGCGGATGAGCCGACCGGAGCTCTGGACCAGCACAGCCGCGACGTCGTCGCGGACATTCTTTTCGATCTCCCGAAACGCGATGGGCGCGCGTTGTTGTTGGCCACTCATGACGAGAACGTCGCCAAGCGCGCCGATCGCCGCCTTGACCTACGTGCCGGGCGGCTTACCGGGGCGAGGGCATGAAGCGGAGAGCCCTCTGGCTGCAGTTACTCAGGGTCGGCACAGCGGCTGCGCGGCGATCAACCGGAGGCAGACTGCGGCAGGTAGCCCTGATGACCGGAGCGGCGATCATGACGGCGTCTCTCCTGTTCTGTCTCATGGTGGTGGCCGTTTACAGCGGTTGGGACCAACGAGAGGCAGCACGCGGTGCGGAGCCGGTCAAGAACAAGAAAGATCCGGCCATCGTGCTCTACTCGGAAGGCGGAGACGCGGTAGGGACGGTTCCGCACAGCGTCATCTACGTAGAGCCACTTTCGCCGTCCGCTCCGCCACCTCCTGGGCTACCAAGGTGGCCCAGGCCTGGTGAAGCGTTCCTGTCCCCCGAGTTGATACGTGCGGGCCAGGCCGAAAAGATCACCGGTCGCTACGGGACCTTCGGCGGAACCATCGGCTCTGAGGGTCTTGCATCCCCCGGGGAGCGCCTCGCTTACGTGCGCCCGATCGTAGATCACCATCGTGAGTGGCTGCGCATCGCTCGGATCGGATCCTCCAAGGCCATGCCGATCGGCGACTCGCTCAATCGGGTCCCCATCGGTCAGTTTCTCAGCACGCTCGCGATCACATTGGGTGGCGCCGCCCTGGTGCTGCTGGTCGTCGCGGCCCGAGTAGGTTCGGCGACCAGGGACCGGCGCACTCAACTCCTCGCCGCGCTGGGCGGGACCGGTTGGCACCGGACGCTGGTCACAGTCGGTGAGGCTCTTCCGGCCGTTATCCTCGGCACCGTCCTGGGCGCGCTTCCCTACCTGGCGATGATGACCGTGACAACGAGGCTCCCGATCTCGGGTTTCGTGGTCAGCCCGTCCGACCTTCGCACATGGTCCTGGGCCGTACCGCTGATGATGTCGGCCGCATGCCTTATCGCCCTGCTTGTTGTCGCCTCCCTGCATCGAATCAGGCTGGACGGTCGTACCACCCGCCCGCGCACTTTCGCCGTCGAAGTTCCCCGCTGGCGGTTGGTGGCTGGCTTGGCCGGCCTCTTCCTGGTCATTGTCACGCCGTATCTGCCGAAGGTGGCCGGCTTCCTCAGTTATATCGGTGGAACGGCTCTGCTCTGGGGCATGCTTCCGTCGGCCGCCGGCGTGGCCGTCCGGTGGATGGGGGAGCGGGTCGCGCGTTTCGGACTTCGAGGCGGTCGTGGTGTCGCACTGGTGGCGGGCCGGTGGGCGCACGCTCGCCCAGGCGTGGTGGTCCGACTCGTTGCCGTGATCGTCATCGGTCTCGGTGTCATCACCCAAGCGCAGGTGTGGACCAGCCGGCTGGGCGACGCTGGGCAGAACGCCGAGTTCTTACAACAACGATTGGGAGATTCGGTGCTACTCGTAACCGCTCCCTCTCTGACACCCGAGAAAATCCGTTCCTTCCGAGATAAGCTCCCCTCGGAGAGTGAGCTTTTCGCGTTCTATCGGCCGGAAGATCCCACGAAGCCGACAGTGGTGCGCACGGACTGTGCTGCGATCCGCGAAATCGGGTTGTCCTGTGATGAACCGCCGATGCAGCTGAGTAACGGGGACCTTCGAGCCCGTGTCCTGGATGGCAGCATTGGACTGGGATCCAGTGCGACGACACTGCGGCAGGGCGATATATACAGGGGAACGGCATCTACCGATGGCCTCGCCATAATCTCCCCGCTGAGAACCGAGGCCGCGCCCTTGTGGCAGGTGAAGATCGCAGCACATCAGGCTTTCGGGAGAGCACATGTCGAGAGGCCGTTCGATGCCTGGCTGCTGGGCGCGGACCGTTTGGTGAGCATGGCGGACTGGATTCGGCTTCTGACCGTTTTGATACTGGCAATTCTCCTAATCACTGTCGTGTTCAGTTCCGCAGCTGAGTTCCTTGTTTTTACGGCCTCGGTCGCACCGCTTGCGGTACTCACGGAACAGCGGCGTTTCCTGATGCGAATCGCGCTGTGGAATCTCACTCTCCCCGCCTTGCTCGCTGTCGTGATCGGAGTTGCCGTGGCGGCATGGCAGGGCAATTTCTTCATTGCCATATCCGGATCGGGGACGTTCTCCTGGGACATCACCGCAGCCGGTACGGCGGCGGCGGTCGTCCTCGCTGTCGGGCTCGGATTGGCGGGTGGCATCGGGGCGGTCCGAGCTGCCGATCGATGGCGTCCGGCCGCGGACTGACTCGCTGCAGTTCAGACATGCGTCGCCTGACGGCGCCGGTGGGATGCCGACCGGTGCCGTCGAGCGGCCCTACAATGCGGGAAGCCGGAATCGGCACGACCCGCTATGCGACGTAGGGCGTGGCGCCGGTTTCGCTGAGCATGGGGCGGCCGGCGGCGGCCCATGACTGCATGCCGCCGTCCACGTTGATCGCCTTCCTGCCGATGTGGTTGAGCCACATGGCGGCCTGGGCGGACCTGCCTCCCACGCGGCAGATCACGTAGACCGTGTCGCCTTGGGGAAGCTCGTCGACCCGGGCCTGCAGGTGGCCCAGGGGGATGTGGACGGCATGCGGCGCGTGTCCCGCCTGCCACTCGTCGATCTCGCGGACGTCCAGCAGATATGCGTCCTCGGGTACGGCGTTCGCCGCGATTTCCGGCACCATCATGCGCCCATTCTCGCCGGTCCGCGGAGATGCCCGGGCGGCGTCCCGGCGGAGGTGGCACCAGCTTGTTTCCGCCGATCCCGTCACGAGCCCTGTCTGCTGGTCCGATGCACAAGAATCAGAGGTTCTCCACAGCCTGTGGATTACTCTCCGAGGCTGTGGAAGAGCTGGTCGACGGATCACCCCGCCGTGGTCTGTCTGATCATTTGAGCAGGCGCGACAGGCGGCGGTCCGCGAGGGGCCTGCCGCCTGTCTGGCAGGTCGGGCAGTACTGCAACGCCGAGTCGGCGAACGACACCTCGCGGATCGTGTCGCCGCAGACTCCGCACGCCTCGCCCGTACGGCCGTGCACGCGCAGGCCCGACTTCTTCTCCGACTTGAGGTCCTCGGCGGCCAGGCCCCTGGCCCGGCCGACCGCGTCGCGCAGGGTCGTCACGATGGCGGTGTGCAGGGCCGCCACCTGCTCGTCCGTCAGCGTCGCCGCGACTTTGAACGGGGACATCCGCGCCACGTGCAGCACCTCGTCCGAGTACGCGTTGCCGATGCCGGCGATCACCTTCTGGTCGCGCAGCAGCCCTTTGATCTGGGTACGGCTCCCGCTCACGATCGAGGCGAGCGTCTCCACGGTGAAGTCGTCGGCGAGGGGATCCGGGCCGAGGTTCGCTATCCCCGGCACCTCGTCCGGATCTCTCGCCACGTAGACGGCCAGTCGCTTCTGGGTGCCCGCCTCGGTGAGCTCGAACCCGGGGGCCCGGCCGTCCTCGGCGGGCGAGAGCCGTACCCGCACCGCGAGCGTCTTCGAGCGGCCCGGCTTCGCGCCCGTGAGGTCGTCGCGCCAGCGCAGCCATCCGCCCCGGGCGAGATGCGTGACGAGGTGCAGCCCGTCGCAGTCGAGGTCGAGGAACTTGCCGTGGCGGCCCGCCCCGGTGAGGGTCAGGCCGCCCAGCGCCGTGACGGGCGGGTCGACGGTCTTCAGCGCCTGGAAGGCGACCACGTCCACCCCCGCGATCGCGCGCCCGACGGCATGCTCGCGCAGGAACTCGGCAAGGGCCTCGACCTCGGGCAGTTCAGGCATGCCTGAACGGTATCCCGGAGAGCCCCGCCTACACGGGCACGTCCCAGAAGGCGAGTTCGTGGTTCATGGCCTCGATGAACAGTTCCTTGGTCCGCTCGGGCTCGGGGTCGATCTCGTCGATCATCTCGGCGATGCGTACGGCCAGCGCGGCGAAGCCGGGATCGGCGTAGGTGTCCACCCACCTCCGGTAACGCGGCTCGGCGGGCGGGTTCTCGGCGAGGATCCGGCCGAGCGTGGAATATCCCCAGGCGCAGGGGTAGAGCGCGGCCAGCCCCTCCGCGTAGTTCGCCGCCGACTCCAGCAGGAACGACGTGTAGGCGGCGCAGGCCGGGCCCTTCTTCGCGCCTTCGAGGTCCGCGCCGAACTCGGCGGACAGCGAACGGTGCAGGTCGAGCTCGTCGTGCCAGGTCGAGTACGCGAGATCGACGAGGTCGCCGAGGTGGTCGTCCGGAGCCTGCCAGGCCAACCGGGAGAACACCCGGACGTAGTCGAGCAGATACAGGTAGTCCTGCTCCAGCCAGGACCGGAAAACCGGTTCGGGCAGATCACCCGCCGCGATGCCCCGTACGGTCGGGTGGGCGAGCTGGGCGTCGAGCATCGGCCGCCCGATGGCATGCAGTTCCGCAGAGATCCCCATAGGCCCCATTCTGGCCGCACGGCGGCGTGATCCGGACACTAGTGCCCTGATCGCCAAGGTTTGCCCGGAAGGAGCGGTGCCCAGGGTGGTGCTCGCAAGGCGGAGGAGGAGAACGCGCGTTTTACGAGGCGGCAGTGCTCGACAAGCAAAGGCTCACCTCAGAGTTGTGCGGGTAGCAGAATGAGCGCGCTCGTGTGCCTTGGACGGACGACCGTGAAGTGACGGCGATCGATGGTCGCCACCTCGGTGGCGCCCAATCGCTCGGCGACGGCGATCACAGAGGCATCGACCGCACCGAGAGGGAGGCTCGCGTACGTCTCCACCAGAGTGCTCATGCGGATGAGATCTTCATTCGTCAGATCGATCAGATCCAGGCCCGATCCGAAGGACTTCAGAAACGCCGCTTCCGCTTTGCTTCCCTGTCGTTTCTCGACAAGTTGGCATACTTCGGTGACTACTGTCGCTGGAACGAGCAGCGGCCCCGGATGGGTTCGGAGGAGCTGGGAGCAGGCATAGTGGTGGTTGTCCCGGTTGTTGACCGCAGCGACTAGCGGACCGGAGTCAATGACGATCACAAAGAGTGATTGTCCTCCACACGGAGGATTTCTTCAGAGCGTTCTGCGAAATCCGGCTCCGCTTCCAACATCCCAATGAACGGCAGATCACGAACCACTGGTTGCTCTTCAACCTGACCGCGGACAAGACGCAGTAGAGGAGCTACCTTCTCTTCAGGCAACCGCTCCACCAGATGGTGGAGCTCCTCGCGCATCACGCTCATGTGTCAAGTCTAACCGACCCGATCCCAGAGCACAGGGCCGAAGGATGGGCAGCCATGAGAGGCGTAACTGCACCGGTATCCGGTCCCATCGCCGATGACCTCGAGGCATCCCGTCACTGGCGAGAACGGCTGACCATGACGGCCGAAGACTACGCTCGCGAGGCCGACGAGCGTGACGCCGATCGGCAGCGGGGGGATGTCATTTAGCTATGACGTCCTTGGGGACGGGCTTGTCCTCGGCGAGGGCGTTGAACAGGCGAAGCGCTTTCTCTCTGTCCCACTTCACCACCGCGGCGCCGTTGATCGTCGGCAGTGACCCGATCGGGACCGCCGTGGTGACGGGGCCCTCCCGCATGGCCATGCCGACCGACAGCAGGTCGAACAGGCCGGTGCCGGGGTCGACCTCGACCGAGTCGGCCGCGCTCAGCCCCAGTGGCACCGACGCGAACGGGTTCAGCAACGTGCCGGGAGACGCGGCCTTCTGCACGATGGCGGAGAAGAACTGGCGCTGGCGCTGGGTGCGCTCGAAGTCGGGGATGGCGCCCGTCGCCCGGGTCCGTACGTAACCGAGTGCGGTGCCGCCGTCCATGTCCTGACAGCCCTTCTTCAGGTTGATCCCGGCCTTGGGGTCCTTGATGTTCTGCTTCACGCAGATGTTGACCCCGCCGATCGCGTCGACGATGCCGACGAACCCCCCGAAACCGATCTCCATGTAGTGATCGATCCGGATGCCGGTGACCCGCTCGACGGTCTTCGTCAGCAACTCCGGGCCGCCGAAGGCGTACGCCGCGTTGAGCTTGTCGCTGCCGTGGCCCTCGATCGGGACGTACGAGTCGCGGGGCAGGCTGACGAGGGTCGGCCGGCCGCTCTCCGGGATGTGCAGCAGCATCATCGTGTCGGTCCGCTTGCCGACCGCCTTGCCGGTGGCGAGCTTCCGGCGCTGCGCCTTCGTCAGGCCCTCCCGGCTGTCGGACCCGACCAGCAGCCAGTCCTGTCCGGGCGTCTCGGCAGGCCGTCCGGCGTGGTCGCCGAGCACCTCGGTGTGCTTGAGCCTGCCGCCGATCCAGAAGTACAGGACGACGGCGGCGATGATCAGAATGACGAGCAGGGCGGCGACGACTCTAAAGATGATCTTCCCTGTCGGCCGCCGCCGCGCGTCACCGTCACGCTCATGCCGGTCGCCGCCGCCGCCGTCACCGCCGCTGCCGCCTCTGAGCGGGCGTACCGGAGCCTGGCCGGACCGGGGCTTGCCGTACACGTCGGACCTGATTCGCGGGATCGTGTTGTCGCGGCCCCCTGCGCCGATCCCTTCGCGGCCTGTCGGCACGGAGGGCGGTGGCCCGGTGGGAGGCCGGTCGGACGGTGCCGGCGGGCGTGCCCCCGGCCGCCGGATGGCCCGGGTCGCCTCGTCATCCTCGGCCAATGTGACTCCCCACGCTCGCACCCGGACGGCGTCGTGCCGCCCGCCCCCGACTTTGCCCGGCCATTACGGTAGGACCTCGACTTTAAGGTAGCGCCGTCACCGTCAAAGTACGCGCGCCGTTGTCGGCGGCCCATAAAGCAGCGACCCATAAAGCAGCGGCCCATGAAACGGCGGCATGTGAAACGGCGGGGTCGTCTCGTCCGGTGCCTTGACGACGGGCCCCGGCGCGCGAATGAATATGGGCAGATTGGACAGACCGGCTTATCCGAGCAGGCTCTGCCGCGTGGATTCCGCCCCCGGTCGGAACCGCCGGCGGTGGCCGGTCCATGCGCGGCCATCGGCAAAGGAGTTCCAGCGTGCCGCAGACGACCAACACCGCAGCCTTCCGCGATGCCCGTGACCTGCTGCTGCGGCTTTCCAGTGATCACGGCAAGGCCGTGGCGGAGTTCACGTGGCCCGTCTTCGACGGAGAGACCTTCAACTGGGCGACCGACTGGTTCGACGTGATCGCCAGGGGCAACGATCGGACGGCGCTGTGGATAGTCGAGGAGGACGGCGCCGAGCGGCGCTACTCGTTCGACGAGATGGCCCACCGCTCCGACCAGGTGGCCACCTGGCTGTCCGGCCTCGGCGTGGGCGACGGCGACCGAGTGCTGCTGATGCTCGGCAACCAGGTCGAACTGTGGGAGTCGATGCTGGCGATCATGAAGCTCGGCGCGGTCATCATGCCGACGACCACCGCCAGCGGAGGCGCCGACCTCGCCGACCGGGTCGACCGCGGCGAGGCGCGGTACGTCATCGCGAACGCGGCGGACACCGGGAAGTTCGAGTCCGTCGCCGGCGATTACACCCGGATCTGTGTCGGCGGCGACAGCCGGGAGCCGACCGGCTGGCACCGCTACCGGGACGCCTACGCGGTGGCCACGCCGCACGTGTTCCAGGCGCGTACGGCACCGGGTGACACCCTGCTGCTCTACTTCACCTCCGGCACGACCAGCAGACCCAAACTGGTACGGCACACACAGGTGTCCTATCCGGTCGGGCACCTGACGACGATGTACTTCCTCGGGCTGCGACCGGGAGACGTCCACCTCAACATCAGCTCACCCGGCTGGGCCAAGCATGCCTGGAGTTCCTTCTTCGCGCCATGGAACGCCGAGGCGACGATCTTCATCTACAACTACTCGCGGTTCGACGCAGCCACGCTGCTCGACCAGATCCGCCGGGCCGGGGTCACCTCCATCTGCGCCCCGCCGACGGTGTGGCGGATGCTGATCCAGGCCGATCTGTCGGGCGGGCCGGGCAAACTGCGGGAGGCGCTCGGCGCCGGGGAGCCGCTGAACCCCGAGGTGATCTCGCAGGTGGAGCAGGCCTGGGGGCTGACCATTCGCGACGGGTACGGCCAGACCGAGACGACCGCCCTGGTCGGCAACACGCCGGGCTCCCCGATCAAGCCGGGTTCGATGGGTCGTCCGCTGCCGGGCGTGCCCGTCGTGCTGGTCGATCCGGTCACCGGGCGGCCCGCCGACGAGGGTGAGATCTGCCTGGACCTGTCCCGGCGTCCTCTCAACGTGACGACCGGTTATCTCGGCGACCCGGAGCGCGACGCCGAGGTGATGGCCGGCGGCTACTACCGCACCGGCGACGTCGCCACCCGTGACGCCGACGGTTACATCACCTTCGTCGGGCGGACCGACGACGTTTTCAAGGCGTCCGACTACCGGATCTCGCCGTTCGAGCTCGAAAGCGTGCTCATTGAGCACCCGGCGGTGGCCGAGGCCGCTGTCGTGCCGGCCCCCGACCCGATCCGCCTCGCGGTGCCCAAGGCGTACGTGGCGCTGGCTCCCGGTTGGGAGCCCGACCGCGAGACGGCGCTGGCGATTCTGCGCCACGCGAGGGAGAACCTCGCCCCCTACCAGCGCGTACGGCGGCTCGAGTTCTACGAGCTGCCCAAGACCATCTCCGGCAAGATCCGCCGTGTCGAGTTGCGCGCCAGGGAGAACGCCGCCGCCGACGGGGCTTCGCCGGGCGGCGAATGGCGGGACGACCAGTTCCCGGAGCTGCGGAGCGACCGATGATCGGGTAGCCGGTGGCCGGAGGTGGGAAACCAACCGGGGGTGCCGAGCCGTTACCGTGGTGTACCACCACACGAAGGGAATGACGTGTCCGCTCCGGACTCCTGGAGTACCGGCCCGTGCCTCGGCACGGGACCCCACATTCATACGGCGAGCGCTCGATGAGCGCCGCCGCCGGCCTACTGGCCGTACTCCTCCTGACCATCGCCACCGGATTCTTCGTCGCCCAGGAGTTCGCCTTCGTCGCGACGGACCGTACGGCACTGCGTGAGCAGGCCGCCGCCGGTGACGCCGCGGCCCGGCGTGCCCTCGACATCACCGGCCGCCTCTCGTTCATGCTCTCCGGCGCACAGCTCGGCATCACCGTCACCACGCTGCTGGTGGGCTTCATCGCCGAGCCGGCCATCGCCGGCCTGCTGCGCGACCCGCTGGAGCGCCTGGGCGTACCCGCCGGCGCGGTGCCCGGCATCGCCGTGGCGCTGGGCATCGCGATCGCGACGGTCGTCCAGATGATCCTCGGCGAGCTGGCGCCGAAGAACCTGGGCATCGCCCGTCCCGAATCCGTCGCCCGCTTCCTGGCCGGCCCGACGCTCGTCTACCTCAAGGTCGCCGGGCCGGTGATCCGCCTGTTCGACTCCGCCGCGTCCCGGCTGGTCCGGCTGGTGGGCATCGAACCCGTCGAGGAGCTCGCGCAGGGCGCCACGCCGGAGGAGCTGTCCCGCATCGTGGCGGAGTCCGCCGCGGCCGGCGAGCTGCCACCCCGGCTCGCCGATCTGCTCGAGCGCGCCCTGGAGTTCGGCGACCGTACCGCCGAGGACGTGATGGTCCCGCGCCCCCGCGTGGTTTCGCTGCGTGCCGGGCAGCCGGTCGGGGCGCTCCTCACCGCCCTGCGCACCCACGGGCACTCCCGTTATCCGGTGCTCGGCGCCGCCACCGGCGAGGTCGTCGGCATCACCGGGATCCCGGAATATCTGCACGCGGATTCGCCCAGGCTGATCGGCGGCATCACCCGGGCCCCCGTGCTCGTGCCGGCCACGCTGCCACTGCCCGCGCTGCTGAACCGGATGGCCGAGTCGGGCGAGACGTTCGCCTGCGTCATCGACGAGTACGGCGGTCTCGCCGGCGTGGTCACGATCGAGGACCTCGCGGAGGAACTCGTCGGTGAGCTCGTGGACGAGAACGACCCCGAGCCCCTCGGCGTCGTCGTACGCGACGATGGGAGCTGGGAGGTGCCGGGCACGCTCCGCCTCGACGAGGTCGAGCGGGCCACCGGCGTACGGCTTCCAGAAAGCGACGACTACGAGACGATCGCCGGGCTGGTGCTCGCCGCCCTGGGCCGGATGGCCGAGACCGGCGACGAGATCGGCGCCGAGCTGCTGCCGGAGACCGACCCGTTCGCCGATGACGAGCCCGGCGCGCGGCGGGCCCTGCTCACGGTCCTGAGCGTGCGCCGTCGAGTCCCCGAGTGGGTACGGCTCGCGGTCCGCGACCGTGGACTCGACGATCCGGGAGGGTCCGGCGAGTCACGGGCGTCCGGCGAGCAGGAGGGGCCAGACGAGCCGGACGGACCGGGGGAGGCCGGGAAGGCAGCCGGGAAGGCAGCCGGGAAGACAGGGGAGTCGCAGGCGCGCGGGGAGCTCGGTAAGCATGATTTCTCCCGAAGGCGACATGCTTCGCGTAAAGGCCTGCTGTGGGAGATAACGGCATGAGCGGAAATCTGGGGGCGATCCTGCTCGGGGTGGTCCTGCTGATCGCCAACGGGCTGTTCGTGGCCGCCGAGTTCGCCCTCGTGTCGGCCAAACGACACCGGCTGGAGGAGCTCGCGCTCTCAGGTGGGCGGTTGGCCCGGGTAGCGGCCCGCACGGCCGCGCGTGGTGGACGCGAGCTTTCGCTCATGCTGGCCGGTGCTCAGCTCGGCATCACGCTGTGCTCGCTGGGCCTCGGCATGGTCGCGGAGCCCGCCATCGAGCACCTGCTCGAGCCGGTGCTCGTCCTCCTGCCCGAGTCGCTGCGTACCCCCTCCGCGTTCGTCGTGGCGCTCGCGCTCGTGACGTTCCTGCACATGGTCGTCGGCGAGATGGCGCCCAAGTCGCTGGCGCTGACCCATCCCGAGCGGGCGGCGATGGGGCTGGCCCTGCCGTTCCGCGGTTTCACGTGGATCGTCCGGCCGGTCATCGCGGTGCTGAACGGCCTGACCAACGCGACACTCGGAGTTTTCGGCGTGCGGCCGCGCGACGAACTCGCCACCACGCGCACCCCGCACCAACTCGCCATCCTGGTGGCCGAATCCGGTCGGATGGGCATGCTCGACCGAGACGAACACAACCTGCTCACCCGGGCGCTGCGGGTCCAGTCACAGCCGGTGGAACGGCTAATGCTGCCGCTGGGCGAGGTGCCCTCCGTGCCGGCGGGCGCCGACGACCGGGTGGTGCGCGAGACCGCGGTCCGCAGCGGCAGGCGTCGCATGCTGGTGGTGTCCGGCGAGGACGTGCTCGGCGTGCTGCACGTCCGGGACGCCCTGATCCACCCGGAACGCCGCCCGGAGGAGGTGGCGACCTCCGCGCCCCGGGTGGCGACGGCCACCACCGTTCTCGACGCGGTGACCGTGCTCCAGGAGGCTCATGCGCAGCTGGGCCTGGTCACAGACGTGTCCGGCCGGGTCATCGGGGTGATCGATCTCACGACCCTGCTCGGCGAACTCCTGGCCGTTTGAGTCGCTCCGCCCCTGGCTGCGTGGGCATCCAGGGCGTGCGGGTGACGGCCGAGGCACCACCCCTTGGGCGTGATCTTGTAGTTTCTCGCAGGAAAGGGCATCCACCAGGCAGAACACCATCCGTGATCTTGCAGAAACTCGCATGTATCCGCGCTGACCTGGCCGGATCCCTTTCGTGATCTTGCACTTCCGAGCCTGGACTGAGAGATCGCTATCGGCGTTTCCGTGGCCCGGCTGCTTCTGTGCCGAAATTCTGCAAGATCACGAAAGCTATAAGGGCAGGTGGAAGGCTGTTCATGCGAGAAACTGCAAGATCACGCACGGGGGGAGGGGGCAATGGAAAAGCCTCGTGGGAGGAAGCTTGGCTTCCGGCCCTACGAGGCTGGTGTCTGGTGGGCAAGGGGGGAGTTGAACCCCCACGTCCTTTCGGACACACGGACCTGAACCGTGCGCGTCTGCCATTCCGCCACTTGCCCGTCGCGGCTGCTCCCCACTCCGGGGTTGCGTGGAAAGGTTAGCACGTAACCGCCCGTGGTACCGAACCCGGATACGATCCCTCCTAAGGGACGTCGGCGATGGGGCTGTGCAAGCACCGGAGCGGTCGCGACCAACAGTGAGTGGAGGGAGGTATCCGGTGGGAGTCCTTCAGCGCTTCGAGCGAAGGCTCGAGGGGTTGGTTGAAGGGGCCTTCGCGCGCGCGTTCAAGTCCGATCTCCAGCCGGTCGAGGTGGCCAGCGCCGTACAGAGGGAGATGGACGAGCGGGCCGCGATCGTCGCTCAGGGTCGCACGCTCGTGCCCAACGACTTCGTGGTGGAGTTGTCGAGCACCGACAGTGAGCGGCTGGAGGTGTACGCCGACAGCCTCAGTCACGAACTGGCGAACCTCGCCAGGGAGTACGCGAAGGAGCAGGGGTACTCGTTCGTGGGGCCGGTCCGCGTGCGGTTCGAGACCGCGGACGATCTCGGGGTCGGGCTGTTCCGGATCCGGTCGGGCGTGATCCGCGGGGCGACGGTCGAGCAGGACGAGATCCGCCAGCCGGTGAGCGACCTGCCCGCCGGCCGTCCGAGCGCGTTCGGCGGCCGTCCCCGGCTGCTGGTCTCCACCCAGGACGATCCGCAGGGGCAGCGGTCGTACGAGCTGACCACGCCGGTGACCTTGCTTGGCCGCGGTACCGACTGCGATCTTCGACTCGTGGATCCGGGCGTGTCACGGCATCATGCGGAGTTAAGGGTGGAGGGGCAGCAGGTTGTGCTCGTCGACCTGGGGTCCACGAACGGTACCTTCGTCAACGGCCAGCCGGTCCGTAGGATCGAAATGCAGGACGGGACGAGGGTCACACTGGGTCGTACGACCCTGGTGTTCCGGCGAGATTAGAGGTAGACAAGCGGTCCATGTCCGAGCTAACGCTGCTGCTGATCCGGCTCGCCTTCCTGGCGTTGCTGTGGTTCTTCGTGATTGCCGCGGTCGGCGTCATCCGGACAGACCTGTTCGGCCCGCGTACGGCTCCCGCGTCCGCACGGAAGCCGGCCAAGCAGGCCAAACCCATGGCGAAGCCCAAGCAGAAGAAGGGCGAGCCCCGTCAACTGATCGTCACTGGTGGTCCCCTGCAAGGGACCATCATCAACCTTACGGAGATGCCCATCACCATAGGCCGGGCGAACGACGCCACGCTGGTCCTCAGCGACGACTACGCTTCCAGTCGGCACGCCCGATTGTTTCCTCAGGACGGCCAGTGGATCCTGGAAGATCTCGGATCGACCAACGGTACGTACCTTGAACGTTCTAAAGTGACCCGCCCGACCCCGGTGCCTCTCGGAGTTCCGATCCGCATCGGCAAAACCGTCATCGAATTGCGCAAATGACAATCGCACTCCGCTACGCCGCTCGCTCGGACGTCGGCCTCCTCCGCGAGGGGAACGAGGACTCGGCGTATGCCAGCGGCCGCCTGCTCGCCGTCGCCGACGGCATGGGCGGGCATGCTCACGGCGAGGTGGCCAGCTCGGTCGCCATCGCCGCAATGTCGTCCCTGGACCGCGATGTGGATCACGGGGACGCCTTCGGCGGTGACCTGCTCGGCGACATCGAGGCGGCGGTCCGGGACGCCAACCGTCAGCTACACGCGATGGTGGCCCGGGACCCGAGCCTCAAGGGCATGGGCACCACCCTCACCGCGATGCTCTGGCACGGTTCCCGCTTCGCGCTGGTTCACGTGGGTGACTCCCGCGCGTACATGCTGCGGGGCGACGAGCTGTTCCAGATCACGCACGACCACACGCTCGTCCAGTCGCTGGTGGACGACGGCCGCATCACTCAGGAGGAGGCGGCCAACCACCCGCAACGCTCGATCCTGCTCCGGGCGCTCGACGGCAGCGGCGAGGTCGACCCCGACCTGCAGGGCCGGGAGGCCCAGGTGGGCGACCGCTACCTGCTCTGCTCCGACGGTCTGTCCACCGTCGTCAGCGCCGAGACCCTGCATCACACGCTCACGACGGTCGAAGACCCCGAAGACGTCGTACGGCAGCTCATCGACCTGGCCAACCGGGGCGGCGGGCCGGACAACATCACCTGCGTGGTCGCCGATGTGATCGATGTGGGCGACGCGCCGCCGCCCGTCACGGCCGCGGCGATCGTGGGCGCGGCGGGCTCGGGCCGGGCGTTCGGTCCGGTCTCACCGAGCGGTGGTCCCGCCCCCGGGGCGATGGCGGCCACCGCGCCACAGCCGGTGATCATGGATGAGGATCTCGACGACGAGCCCGTGCGGGGGACCAGGTCCTCCGCACGGCGGTCGAGAGGTTCGGGCTCGGACAAACGCCGTTCCTGGCTGCGGCCGGTCACGGCGGTCGTGATCATCGGCGCCGTGCTGGGTGGCGGCGGCTACTTCGGCTCCCAGTGGGTTCAGAGCCAGTATTACGTCGGCGCCAGCGGGGACAAGCTGGTGGTCTTCCGCGGCGTCGACGTCCAACTCGGGCCGGTGTCCCTCAAGGATGTCGCCTACACCGAGGAGCACGCCCGCGTCTCGGCGCTCGCCGACGTGCAGCAGGACCAGGTACGCAGTGGGATCCCCGTCGACGACCTCCGGGCGGGAATCGCGATGATAAAGAGCTTCAAGGCGTCCGACACCCCCAAGCAGGACACCCCCAAGCAGGACACCACCAAGGCGGGCACTTCCGGACAGAACGCCTCGAACCCGGACGCCAGCCCGGACGCCCCGATCCCGACCTCGACCTCGGCGAGGTCCGGCCAGTGAGTGCCGCCGAAGCCATGCCCGTGCCGATGACCGCGAAGCGGCGCGGCGCCCAACTCGGGATGCTCGCCTTCGCCGTGCTGATCGTGATGGGCGCCTACGCGAGCGTCGGCCTCGGGATCGACGGCGAGATTCCGTCGGGCATGCTCACGTACGGCCTCGGCCTCGGTGGACTGATGCTCGCCGCCTACCTGGTGCTCGCCCGGTTCGCGCCGTGGGCCGACCCCCTGCTGCTTCCCCTCGTGACCCTGGTCAACGGGCTCGGGCTGGTGATGATCTACCGGATCGAGCAGACCGGTCAGGATGGCGCGAACGCCACCAACCAACTGATGTGGACGGCGCTCGGCGTCGTGATGTTCGCCGTGACCGTGATCGTGCTGAAGGACCACCGCATCCTGCGGCGCTTCACGTACACCGCCGGGTTCGCCGGCCTCGTGCTGCTCATCCTGCCCGTGCTGCCGCTCATCGGCACGGAGATCAACGGCTCCCGGATCTGGATCCACATCGGCGGGTTCTCCATCCAGCCCGGTGAGTTCGCCAAGCTCGCCCTCGTGGTCTTCTTCGCCGGTTACCTCGTCGTCAAGCGTGACGCACTGGCCCTGGCCGGGCGCCGGCTGCTCTTCATCGATCTTCCCCGCGCCCGTGACCTCGGTCCCGTGCTCATCACCTGGGGGGTGAGCATCGCCGTCCTGGTCCTGGAGAAGGACCTCGGGACCTCGCTGCTGCTGTTCGGCGCGTTCATCGCGATGCTCTACATCGCGACCCAGCGCACCTCTTGGGTGCTCATCGGGATGCTGCTCTTCGTCGGCGGCGCCATCCTGGCTGGGCAGATCTTCAGCCACGTGCAGGTCCGTTTCAACGGCTGGCTGGACGCCGAGTCGAACGACCTCTACTTCAACGGGACCAGCTACCAACTCATGGAGGGCCTGTTCGCCATCGGCTCCGGTGGCATCCTCGGCACCGGGCTCGGAGAGGGCCACCCCCGCCGGATCCCGTTCTCCTTCTCGGACTTCATCTTCTCCGCTACAGGGGAGGAGCTGGGCCTCACCGGCCTGATGGCCCTGCTCATGATCTACGCGCTGATCGTTGAACGCGGGCTCCGTACGGCACTGGCCTCCCGTGACCCGTTCTCCAAGCTGCTGGCGGGCGGGCTGTCGTTCATCATGGCCTGGCAGCTGTTCATCATCGTCGGCGGCGTGACGCGGCTGATCCCGCTGACCGGCCTGGTGACGCCGTTCATGTCGGCCGGCGGGTCGGCGCTGCTGGCCAACTGGATGCTGATCGCGTTGCTGGTACGGATGTCCGACGCGGCCCGGCGCCCTCCGCCGCAGGCGATCCAGGACGAGGGACTCACCCAGGTGATGCAGCGATGAACGGCACGCTCAAGCGGATCGCGGTGGCCTGCCTGCTCATGTTCGGCCTGCTCATGGCCAACGTGACCTACCTGGGCGCGGTGAAGGCCGAGGGGCTGCGCAAGGATCCCCGCAATGTGCGGGCATTCTTGGCCCGCTACAACGTCGACCGCGGGTGGATCACCGCGGACGACGGGAAGGTCACGCTGGCCAAGACCGTTGACACCGGGAGCAAGGATTACCGGTTCGCCCGTGAATATCCCGAAGGCAAGCCGTTCGCGCACGTCGTCGGGTTCTTCGCGCCGGAGAGTTCCTCGGGCATCGAGGCGGCCGAGGGCCGCTATCTCGACGGCAGCCATCCCGACATGGTCGTACGCCGCGCCGTCGACCTGATCAGCGGAAAGCCGGCCAAGGGCGCCAGCGTCGACCTGACCCTGAACGCCGAGGCGCAGAAGATCGCCTACAAGGGTCTGGCGGGGACCGGCAAGCGGGGCGCCGTCGTGGCGATGGACCCGAAGACCGGGGCGATCCTCACCATGGTCTCCGTGCCGTCGTACGACCCGAATCCGCTCGCCGTGGCCGACAAGGCGAAGGTCAACGACGCCTACCGGAAGCTGGACAAGAACAAGGACAAGCCCCTGCTCAACCGGGCGATCAACCTGACCTACGCGCCGGGCTCCACCTTCAAGGTCATCACGGCGGCCGCCTACCTGCAGGACGACACCTCGCGGGACGAGAACACCGTGCTCGACGCGCCGGACTCGCTGCCGCTGCCGAACACGAATCTGTCGCTGAAGAACTACCACGGCGAGTCCTGCGGCGGCCGCGCGACGCTGCTCGAGGCCCTGACCATCTCGTGCAACACGCCCTTCGCCCAGATGGGCATGGATCTCGGCTACGACAAGATGAAGAAGCAGGCCGCGAAGTTCGGCATCGGGTCGTCTCTGGAGATCCCCCTGTCGGTGAACCCGAGCGACATCGGCCCTGAGGAGGACAAGGCCGCGCTGGCCATGACCTCGATCGGTCAGCGCAGCAACCAGATGACGCCGCTGCAGATGGCGATGGTCGCGGCCGGCATCGCCAACCGGGGCACGGTCATGAAGCCGTACCTGGTCAGCAAGATCGTCGGACCGGACGGCAGCGAGATCGACTCCACCCGGCCCAAGGAACTGGACGAGGCCGTCAGTCCCGAGGTCGCCGACGAGCTGACCAAGATGATGATCAACGTGGTCCAGCGGGGCACCGGCAGCAGGGCGCAGCTTCCCGGCATCACCGTCGCCGGCAAGACGGGCACGGCGGAGACCGAGCCGGGCAAGCCCTCCCACGCGTGGTTCATCGCGTTCGCCCCGGCCGAGGACCCGAAGGTCGCCGTGGCGGTGTTCATCGAGGCCGGCAGCGCGGGGAACGACGCGACCGGCGGCGTGATCGCGGCGCCCATCGCGCACGACGTCATGCGGGCGGTGCTCGGCCGGTGACGTCAGCGGGCTCGACACTCGGCGGACGTTACCGCCTGACCTCCCCCATCGCGGCCGGCGGGATGGGGGAGGTCTGGCGGGCCGTCGACGAGTTGCTGGGTCGCGAGGTCGCGGTGAAGTTGCTGCGCAGTCATGTGGCGGCGGACCCGTCGTTCCGCGACAGGTTCCGCGCGGAGGCCCGGATCACCGCGGGTCTGGCCGACCCCGGCATCGCCCAGGTCTTCGACTACGGCGAGTCCGACGGCGCCGCCTACCTCATCATGGAACTGGTGATCGGCGAGCCGCTGGCGGCGATTCTGGCCCGGCATGGGGCGCTCGATCCTCAGGTCGCACTCGACGTGGTCCAGCAGACCGCCAGGGGGCTGTACGCCGCGCACCGGGCCGGGGTCATCCACCGCGACATCAAGCCGGGGAACCTGCTCGTCACCGAGGACGGGCAGGTAAAGATCACCGATTTCGGCATCGCCCGCGCGCTGGAGGCTGCGCCGCTGACCCGGACCGGGATCGTGCTCGGCACCGCGCGGTACGTCAGCCCCGAGCAGGCCTCGGGCAGCGCGCTCACCTCCGCCTCCGACATCTACTCGCTCGGCGTGGTCGCCTACGAGTGCCTGGCGGGCCGTCCCCCGTTCGCCGCCGAGACCCAGGTCGCACTCGCGATCAAGCACATCAACGAGCAGCCGCCGCCGCTTCCGGCCGCCGTGCCGCCCCCGGTACGCGCCCTCGTCTCCGACATGCTGGCCAAGCAGCCCGCCGCGCGGCCCGCCAGCGGACCGGACCTGGTGAACCGCGTCGCCGCCCTGCGTGAAGCGCTCACGGGCCTGGGTGAAGCGGTCACGGGCACGGCCCTCCACACGCTGACCGATCCGGGCGGCTTCCCGGTATGGGGTAGCCGTACGCCACCGGCGACCCGAAACCGTCCGGCCGTGCCGAGCACGCCGGCCGCGTCCCGGATCGCACCGGCGACCACAGACGCCATGACCAGGGCCGGCCGCCCGCGCACGGCGCCCTACTCCCGGCCGCACGGCGCGGCAGGGCGAACGGTCGGGCATGGAGTACGGCGCCGCCGCCGGGTTGCGGTGATCGGGGCCGCCGCGGGCTGCGCGGCGGCCGTGGCCGTCGGCGGAGTTCTGATGTTTCCCGCGGGCCGGCCCGAGACTCCGACGTTCGCGACGACGAGTCCGCCCCCGGTCTCACCCCCGCTCTCGCCTTCGCCACGGCCGACCACCGCGATCACGTGGCCGACCACGCCGAAGGCATCCAATCCGGTTCCTCCGGCGGCGTCGGCCAAGCCGAGCGCCGTTCCGTCGGCTACCGTAAGCACATCGGCACCACCCACCCAGCAGCCCTCGTCGGCTCCGTCCCCGTCTCCTACCCCCACTCCGACGCCCACCCCGGCCTCCACGCCCAGTGAGGTTCCGACCCCATCGGTCAGCCCGACCGACACGGGACCCCCGGATGAGGTGGGCACGTGAGGAAAGGGGCGGATGATGGACACCGGCAGCACCCCAAGATGAACGGCAAGGGACAGTGCAGGAAATGACTCAGCCACGACTTCTCGGCGGACGCTACGAACTCGACGGCGTCGTCGGACGTGGTGGCATGGCCGAGGTCTATCGCGCCCGGGACATCCGGCTGGACCGTATTGTCGCGATCAAGACGCTCCGCTCGGATCTCGCGCGGGACCACACGTTCCAGGCGCGGTTCCGCCGGGAGGCGCAGTCGGCGGCCTCGCTGAACCATCCCTCGATCATCGCGGTCTACGACACCGGCGAGGACACGATGGACAGCACGCCCGTGCCGTACATCGTGATGGAGTTCGTCGACGGGCGGACGCTGCGCGACCTGCTGCGGGCGGACCGGCGGCTGCTGCCGGAACGGGCGATGGAACTGACCGACGGCATCCTGCGGGCGCTCGACTACAGCCACCGCGGCGGCATCGTGCACCGGGACATCAAACCGGCCAACATCATGCTCACCGTGAGCGGCGAGGTCAAAGTCATGGACTTCGGCATCGCCCGGGCGATGGCCGACTCCGCCGCCACCATGACGCAGACTGCCCAGGTGATCGGCACCGCGCAGTACCTGTCGCCGGAGCAGGCGCGCGGCGAGCGCGTCGACGCCCGCAGTGACATCTACTCGACCGGCTGTGTGCTGTACGAACTGCTGACCGGCCAGCCGCCGTTCACCGGGGACTCGCCCGTGGCGATCGCCTACCAGCACGTCCGGGAGGACCCGATCCCGCCGTCGCGGATCGACCCCGAGATCCCCAGGTGGGCCGACGCGATCGTGCTCAAGGCCATGGCCAAGGACCCGATCCATCGTTACCAGAGCGCGGCCGAGATGCGGGCCGACATCCAGCGGGCGATGTCCGGCATGCCGGTGGACCCGCAGACCATGGCCATGGCCAACAACTTCAACTCCTACGGCGGGGCGCCCGACCGCACGCGGACGATGACCAGCGCCGGCGGCCCGCCCGCGCAGGGCACCCGGGCGATCCCCGCCTACGAGTACGGCGAGGAGGAGCGGGGCGGCGGCCGCTATGACGGGCGGCGGCGCAGCGGCGCGAGGAAGAGCAACACGGCGCTGAAGACCGCCGCGTGGATCCTGGTCCCACTGCTCGTCATCGCCGGCTTCATCGGCGCGGGCTATGCCCTGCTCAGCTCGGGCGGCTCGGCGGCGGCCGACAAGACCAAAGTGCCGGAGGTCACCAACCTGACCAAGGAGGCGGCCGAGAAGGCGATCAAGGCCGCGGAGTTGAAGTTCACGTACGGCGAGCCCGAGTTCAGCGGCGACGTGCCCAAGGACTCGGTCGTCAGCACCAATCCGGCCGCCGACGAAGAGGTCGAGAAGGGGGTGACGGTCACCATCGTCCTGTCCAAGGGCGAGGAGACCGTGACCGTTCCGCCGGATCTCATCGGCAAGACGAAGGAGGAGGCCCAGGCGGAGCTGGAAGCCCTGGGCCTGAAGTTCAGCGTCGTGGCGAAGGTCGCCCCCGGCAAGCCGGAGGGTGTGGTCTACGACATCAGCCCCAAGGCCGGCAAGGAGGTCCCGAAGGGCTCCGCGGTCCGCCTCTATGTGCCCAAGGCGATGCAGGACGTCCCGAGCGTGCTCGGTCTGACCGTCGACGACGCGAAGAGCCAGCTCGAAGGCGCCGGATTCAAGACCAAGATCGTGGAGCGGCCGAGCGACCAGGTGGCGAAGGGCAACGTGATCGACCAGAGCCCGGCGCCGGGGACCAAGACCCAGCCGGGTATCACGATCACCCTGACCGTCTCCAGCGGGCCGCCTCCGCAGCAGCAGCCGACCCAGCAGCCGAGCGACGAGTTCCCGACGGACGACCCCGGCAACGACGACTCCGGTGACATGGGTGACGGCGGAGACGGCGGCATCGACCTCGACGAGAACCCGTTCGGCAACTGACCGCGGACCGGCGGCGGAACCGGTCTCCCGAGAGCCGTGATCGGCGGTGAGATTCACCGCCGGTCACGGCTCTCGCCGTACGGCGCATGAGAAGAGGGTTTCCGCCACTCGGGGGCAATGGCGGAAACCCTCATTCGGATGTCGTCGCACAGGGGCGAGGCGTTACACGATCTGGGTGAGCCAGTTGCCGAGGAGGCGATGGCCGTGCTCGGACACGATCGACTCGGGATGGAACTGGACCCCCTCTATGGGCGCCGAACGATGCCGTAGGCCCATGATGACGCCGTCCGGTGTGGCGGCGCTGACCTCCAACAGGTCCGGCACGGTGTCGGGGACGACCGCGAGCGAGTGATATCGGGTCATGGTGACCGGTGACGGGATCGACCGGAAGACGCCTCGGCCGTCATGGGAGATCAGGCTGGTCCGGCCGTGCATGAGTTCGGGCGCGCGGGCGACCGTGGCGCCGTAGGCGACCGCGATGGCCTGGTGGCCCAGGCAGACGCCGAGCAGGGGCAGGCCGCGCTCGGCGCAGTGCCGTACGAGCGAGAGGCTCACCCCTGACGCCTCGGGGGTGCCGGGGCCGGGGGAGACGAGGACGCCGTCGAATCCCGCCGCGTCGTCGAGCGTGACGTGATCGCGGGGCCGGACGTCACAGTCGGCGCCGAGTTCGCGCAGATATTGCACGATGGTGTGGACGAAGCTGTCGTGATTGTCCACCACGAGCACCCGAACCGCCGCCATGCCTCACCACGATCAGGAGGAATTACGGCTATCAGCCTACGCGAACCGGGCATCAGGGATCGCCGTCGCGCGACCCCGCCGACTATCCTTGCTCGGGACTTCACACTAAGAGCGACTACGCTAAGGAGTGACCCCCGGGGATCTTGCCGAAGCGAGGAGCGCGGCAGGCAAAAGACCCGAGGGGCCCGACCCAACCAGAGCCCGCACAACCGCGCGGGTGCCGAGCAGGAGATAGTCCCGTGCCCAAGTCGAAGACTCGGAAGAAGGCCGTCTACACCCCGCCGCAGAAGGCGCAGACGGTCAAGGTGAGCCCCCGCTGGCTCGCCCCCCTCATGGTCGCTTGCTGGATCGTGGGCATCGTGTGGATCGCGGTCTACTACATCGTGCCCGATCTGCCGGGCATCGCGACGCTGGGCAACGGGAACCTGCTCGTCGGGTTCGGCCTCATCATCGTCGGCGTGGTGCTGTCCACCAAGTGGCGCTGACACCGCCCGTCACCGGAGGAAATCTTTCCACAGCCTTTATCCACAGCCTGTGGGCAGCAGTGATTTCAGCCGGTGACGGCCAGGGTCGCGTACGGTGGCAGGGCGGCGACGATCAGGATCAGGACGAGTAGTACGGCGGTCGCCGATCCGACCTGGACAGCGGTCCGATTCCGCGTGGGCGCGTAGGCGAAGGTCGCGGCGACCAGGGTGCCGACCACCAGGCCGCCGAGGTGGCCCTGCCAGCTGATGCCGGGCACGATGAAGGTGATCACGACGTTGATGCCGATCAACCACAGCACGCCGCGCGCGTCGTAGCCGAGCCTGCGTGCCACCACGAACAGCGCGCCGAACAGGCCGTAGATCGCGCCGGAGGCCCCGACGGCCGCTATACCGAACAGGTAGACGGCGACCGATCCGCCCAGGGCGGACAGTAGGTAGAGCGCGCCGAAGCGCACCGAGCCCAGCCGCCGCTCCAACTCCGGGCCGATCACGAAGAGTGCCCACATGTTGAACAGGATGTGCCAGAACGACGGCGGCGGCGCGTGCAGGAACGCGCTCGTGATCAGGCGCCACCACTCGTCGTAGAAGTAGACGCCGGGCGACCACATCTGGAAGTTCCTGAGGATCTCATCCCGGGCCAGGACCTCGGCGCCGTAGGCCAGCACGTTGGCGGCCAGTAGCGCCCACGTCACCCGGGGCGTGACGACGGCGGCGCCGCCGAAGACCGCCCGCGTCCGCCGTACGTCGCGGTTACCCTCCCGGACGCACTCGACGCACTGGTGACCGACCGCCGCCTCGCGCATGCAGTCCGGGCAGATCGGGCGCTCGCAGCGCTGGCAGCGGACGTAGGTCTCGCGGTCGGGGTGCCGATAACAGGTCGGCACGGCATCCGCCCCGGGAGGGGGCATGCCCGGTGGTGTCGGCGGCGGGTTCGGCGGCGGGGCGGTCATCGCGTCCTTCCGGAAGAAGATGCGGGTCCACTGCCCGCCAGACTATAGGTCGTGTTTCAGAAGTCCGGACAGCACTTTGAAGCTCCCCGAGCAGCCGGTGCCCCGGCCACCCCGGCCGTTTCCACCTGTGGACGGTGTGGGCAGTGTGGCCGGGGCGGCCGGGGTCAGGGCTGGTCAGGCGTGATCAGGAGCGCTCGATCGTGACCGCTTCGAGCACCACGTCGTTGACCGGGCGGTCGTTCCTGCCGGTCGGGGCCTTGGCGATCGCGTCGACGACCTCGGTGCCCTCGACCACCTCGCCGAAGATCGTGTGCCCCTGGTTGAGGTGCGGCGTCGGCGACACGGTGATGAAGAACTGCGATCCGTTCGTGCCCTTGCCGAACCGCTTGCCGGCGTTGGCCATGGCGAGCAGGTAGGGCCGGTTGAACTGGTTCTCGGGGTGGATCTCGTCGTCGAAGTCGTAGCCCGGGCCGCCGACGCCCTGCCCCAGCGGGTCACCGCCCTGGATCATGAAGCCGTTGATGACCCGGTGGAAGATCGTGCCGTCGTACAGCTTGTCCGTGGTCTTGGCCCCGGTCTCCGGATGCGTCCACTCCCGGGTGCCCTCGGCGAGCTCGACGAAGTTGCGTACGGTTTTCGGTGCTTTGTTCGGGAACAGTTGGACCCGGATCGTGCCGTGATTGGTACGGAGATTCGCGATGAGGTTGTCAGCCACGAGGGCCGCCCCCTTATGTCTTGGCGTTAGTTGTCTGGTTAACAGGGTATCCAGCATGCCTTCGAACACCGGTCGTGATTGAGCGACGACCATGCGGGAAGGGGTCGACTCGGGGCCCATCTATAGGGGAGGTGGATCGTGTCCCTGACAATGAAGAAAGGGCGCGGCGTCGAGGTGTTGGTTCCGCAGACGTGGCTGGGCCGGATGAAGACCCAGGCCAGGAGGGCCGGCGTCCGGATGCCCCCGATGGCGGGCAGCGCGCGTGACGTGGCGGTGAACCGCATCGAGGACGCCCGGCTGTGGGCGGCGCCGAAACTCGACCAGGCCGCCCAGTCGGTGGAGGAACAGATCGCCCCCATCGTGAGCGCGTTCCTCGCCGAGATGGCCAGGCGCATCGATGTGTCGGCGGCGAGGAAGACCCGGCGGCGCTGGCCGGTCGCCGCGCTGTGCACGGGTGCGGCGATCGGTGCGATCGGCGTGATGATGTATCGCAACAACGCCCAGCGCTGGACCGACACCATGCGCGAGAGTGTGCGGGACACCGCCTCGGACGCCGGCAAATGGGTTGGGGACAAGGCCCAGGAGACCCGCGACAAGGCCGGCAGGGCCACCGACGACATCAAGGGAAAGATGTCCTAGTCAGCGCGGGGTGTGGCGCTGCGGACAGCACCCTTCCAGGTGGTGATCGCTCGGACCCATCCGGTGTCGCCGGCCGATCGAGCATCTCGGAGCGAGGTGAGACGGTCAGCCGCCGGGTGGCCCGGGCGTCCGTAGCCGGTTCAGCCAGGGCGTCGGCCCTGGCTGTCTCTTATTGCTCTTTGATATCTTTCCTGACACAGCATGTAACGGTGAGTGTTCGGCTCTGGTGACCGCACTCACCGTGCTCGGTGACTTGTTGGCGAATTACCCGAATTTCCCCCTTTTGGGGAGTGAACCGCTGCGCGGCACCGGACGTCTTGGAACAGGGAGGCCCGGATGGACGTCCTGGAGAGCCTCGTGGACGAGGAGTTCCGGCTGGAGTTCCTCCTGATCGAGGCACTGCATGAAGAGGCGGAACGGCTGGCCGCCCCAGCCGTCCCGTCGAGTGGTTGGCCGGACCGGCCATCCCGCTGACTGAGCGGGGTGGCCGGCCCTTCTGAGAGTCGGCCTGCTGAGAGCCGGCTTCCTGCGATCAGGAGGGCCGGAACACCACCCGCACGCACCCGTCCTTCTTGTGCTTGAACATGTCGTAGCCCCTGGGCCCGTCGTCCAGCGTCATCGTGTGCGTCGCCATCTGGGCGGGTTTGAGCTCTCCCTTGGAGATCCGGTCGAGCAGCATGGGGATGTACCGCTGCCCGTGCTGCTGCGCCCCGCGCAGCGTCAGCCCCTTGTTCATCAGCGCGCCGAGCGGAAACTTGTCGACGAAGCCGGTGAAGACCCCCAGCACGAAGACGGACCCGCCCTTGCGGCAGGCGTGGATGGCCTCCCGTACCGCGATGGGCCGGTCCTGCTCCAGGTGGAGCTGCTGTTTGACCTCGTCGTAGACCCGCATCGGCCCGGCGCTGTCCGCCTCCAGGCCGACGGCCTCGATGCAGACGTCCGGTCCCCGGCCGCCCGTGCGTTCACGCAGCTCCGCGTCGACGTCGGTCGACGTGTAGTCGATCACTTCGCAGTCGGCCTGCCGTTCCACCATGCGCAGCCGCTCCGGGTATCGGTCGATCGCTATGACCCGCTCGGCGCCGAGCAGTACGGCGGCACGCGCGGCCATCTGACCGACCGCGCCGCAGCCCCAGACCGCCACCACGTCGCCGGGACGTACACCGCCGAGATCGGCGCCCATCCAGCCGGTCGGCACGGCGTCGGAGGCGAACAGCGCGTCCATGTCCTCGACGTCGTCGGGCACCGGGAAGGCGTTGTGGTCCGCGAAGGGAACCCGGATGTACTCGGCGTGACTGCCCCGGAAGCCGCCCATCGCATGGGAGTAGCCGTAAATCCCGGCGGTCGAGCCGCCCCAGAGAAGATCGGTGATGCCGGACGTGGGATTGCTGTTCTCGCACAGCGACCACATGTCGTGCCGGCATGGCCAGCACCGTCCGCATCCGATGATCGAGCACACCACGACGCGCTCCCCGGGCCTGCGCCGGCGCACCTCCGAGCCGACCTCGACCACCTCGCCGAGGAACTCGTGTCCGATGACGTCTCCCGACTTCATCATCGGGACGTAGCCACCGAGCAGATGCAGGTCGGAGCCGCACGTGGTGCTCGCGACGACCTTGATGATCGCGTCCTGGGCGTTCAGGATCCGCGGGTCGGGCACCTGCTCGACCGTGAGTTCGTCGACGCCCTGCCAGCACAGTGCCTTCACAGTCGTCCCTCCCCCGGTGCTCGTCGGGCCGCCAGCGTGAGGACCCTGTCGCGCAGGCCGGGCTGACGACGCTCTCCGGACCGGTCGGCCCGTACGGGCTGGGCGATGCTCTCCGCCCGTGACTTCGGCGCGGTCAGCGCGGTCTTCGTCTTCTGGATGCCGGCGAGTTCCGGCTCGGGGCGGAGCACCTCTCCGGTTTCGAGGATGGACTTCGCGTCGCGAAGCGCCTTGCGCACCTCCTGCCGGGGATCCGTCCCGCGCAGACGGCCCAGGATGGCCATGGGGCCGGTCGGTACGGCACGGCGGGGCCGGGCGTAGAGCTCGGTGCCCCGATCCCCGGGGGCCTGCTCCGCCCGCACCTCGACGTCGAGCCGGGACAGCGGCCGCGGCGGCACGCCGTCCGGCATGACCTCCTCACGCGGGAGGTTGATCGTGACCCCCAGCCAGCGCAGTGACTCCTTCGGGTCCTTGGTCGCGACCGGCGCGCGGCCTCGTGCAGCGAGCCACCGTGCCACCGCCGCTCCGGTGCCCAGCAGGGTCGCCGCGCCGAAAAGGACACGTTTCATGACTTCCCCCCAACCCGGACAGCTTTCTGGGAGGGTTACCCGCAGGGACTCGGCACTACCTTGGCGGTCTCATATGCGCGGCCTGTGCCGTACGCGTGTGCCGTCCCTCAGACGTCGTCGGGGGGCCGGGCGCTCGCCAGCGCCTCTCCCCTCGTGGAGAAGACCGGGATGTGCGCCGTCAGCCCCGCTATCCACAGGACTCGGGTCGCTCCCCGCTCCAGCGCCACCACTGACAACCTGCCGCCCTCGTCCACCGCGCGTTTCCAGCAGGCGATGAGCAGCCCGGTCGCCCTGGAGTCGAGGAAGTCGATGTCCAGCAGATCGACGACGAGGCTCGGGCCGTACTCGGCGAACGCTCGGTCGAAGAATTCGGCGACCAGGTTGTGCGTGGTGTAGTCGAGAGTGCCCTGGATCGTCAGCACTCCGATGTCGCCGTCGCGTTCTGCGGCGAACTTCGTCTTGGCGGTCGAGATGTGAGGATCTGGCATCAAGACACTTCCAGGGTGTTCGGTGTTACGCGGGCGACCAGAATGCAGGTGTCGTCGCTGGTGTTGCTGGGCACCAGGCCGCCCATGATCGTGGACAACCGGTCACGCGGTGCCGCCCGCACTATCTGGGTGATGGTGGCGCTCAGGGCGTCCAGCCCCTCGAAGAGGTCGCGGCCGGGACGTTCGATGAGGCCGTCGGTGAACATCAACAGGAGGTCGTCCGGCTCGAGCCGGATGCTCGCGCAGGTGTACTCGACGTCCTCGAAGACGCCGAGCAGCACGCCGGGATGATGGAGTCGCTCCACCTCGTCCCCCCGGACCAGCAGCATCGGGGGGTGCCCGGCGTGGCACCAGGTCAGCACCCGATCCGTGCTCCGGTAATGGGCGACGACGGCCGTGGCCAGCACGTCGGGACGCATCCGGCGCAGCAACCGGTTCAGCGCCACCAGGATCTGGTCCGGTTCGTGGTGCGCGAAGGCCAGTCCGGTTATCGCGTGACGGAGTTTGGCCATGGCTGAGGCGGCGGCGAGACCGTGTCCGGCGACGTCGCCCACGGCGAGCAGCGCCTCGTCGTCGTCCATGCGGATCGCCTGGAACCAGTCGCCGCCGAGCGGAGCCGTCTCGGCCGGATCGTAGCGCGTGGCGACCCGCAGGCCGGGCACGGTGAACGGCTCATCCTGCACGGGCAGGATGATGTCCTGGAGACGGGCTGTGAGCTGCGACTCCTCCTCCAGCCGTTGGCTGACCACGGCGAGTTGGTCGGCGGTCCGCCGCCAGTCCGTGATGTCCTGGAGGACCGCGTGGACCTCGACCAGGCCACCGGCGGCGTCCCGAACCGTCTCCGCCCTGGCGACTATCAGGCGTGAGGCGTCGCCGACACGGATCCGGAACTCGAACTCGTGCGGCCCGTCCTCCTCCTCCAGGACCGTCATGGCGTCGTCGAAGACCGGCAGGTCGTCACGATGAACGATCGCCCGGTATCCCTCAAGGTCGAGCGGTCCGCCGGCCGGGTCCATCCGGTGGATCACGTAGAGCTGGTCGGACCAGTCGGCGTCGCCGTCGCCGATGCCCCAGCGGGCCCAGCCGAGATTGCCCAGGCGCTCGGTGTGGGCCAGCCGGGTCTCGAGGCGCTTGGCGAGATCGGAATCCCGAGACGGGTCGACGCCATCGGATGACACGGCGATGGGAGTCGAGTGCGAAATGTCGTCACCTCCACCCACTTGAACCGCCTGCCACCCTCCGCGGGACGCGACCCCAGGGCGCGGTGCCGCCGTCGAGCCGGTGCGGAGCCGGTCCAGAGCAGACCCAGAGCAGAAAGAGGACATCCCTCCTCACCTACCCCGGAGTGTCACTCACGCTGATGAAAGTCAGGCACTCCAGTTGAGAACTATAAGCGTCCACGCCACCACCCGATACCGGACCCCGGCACACCGAACACATGGCCTGCCGCCAAGCGTCTCATCTACGGACAGACACCTGGCGGCCGATCTTCCGCTGCCCAGCGAAGGCCGGTCCGAAACCAGGCGGCGGACGCCCGCGCCTTAACCAGGTGACAGGGTGCCCCGGCGGAGGAGAGCATGGACCGTTCCCTTCCGCCTTCAGCGAGGATCGGCCGTGCCCAGTCTCCGTCGTGATCTCGGCATACTCCGGGAGCGGCGCTTCGCGTTGCTGCTCTCGGCCCGGACCGTGTCGGTGCTGGGCAGCGCCTTCGCCCCGGTGGCGCTCGCATTCGGCGTCCTCGCACTGCCGGGGGCATCGGCGACGACGCTGTCGGTGGTCCTCGCGGCGCAGGCCCTGCCGATGGTGGGCTTCATGCTCATCGGTGGTGTGATCGCGGACCGGATGCCGCGTCACCGCGTGATGATGGCCGGTGAGACATTCAACGCGATCGCGTACTTCTGCCTGGCCGGGATGATGCTCACCGGGTGGACGCCGCTCCCGGCCCTGGTGTCGGCCAGCGCGGTCAGCGGCGTGGCCAGCGCCGTCATGTATCCCGCGCTCACCGGCATCATCCCCGACGTCATCCCAGCCGGCCGGTTGCAGACCGCCAACGCCCTGTTGGGCCTCGGCGCCAACATCTCCCGGGTCGCCGGCCTCGTCCTCAGCGGGATCGCTGTCGTACTGCTCGGCGGAGGCTGGGCGCTGGCGGCCAGTGGCGTGATGTTCGCCGTGGCCGGCCTGCTGATCACGATGCTGCGTCTCACTCCGTCGGAACGCTCCGGCGACGCCGGGCGGTCGGTGCTGGCCGACCTGCGCGACGGCTGGCGCGAGTTCGTCTCCCGGCAGTGGCTGTGGGTGGTGGTCGCGCAGTTCTCGATCCTGCTGATGGCGGTTGAGGCGGCGCACGGCGTGCTGGGCCCGCTGGTCGCCAAGCAGCACCTGGGCGGGGCGCCGGCCTGGGCGGCCGTCCTGACGGGGGAGGCCGTCGGCATGATCGTCGGTGTCGTTTTCACGCTCCGGCTGCGGCCCCGGCGCCCCATCCTGGTCGCGACGCTCCTCACCCTGCCCACCGCTCTGCCGTACCTGCTGCTCGGTGTGGCCGCGCCGCTGTGGACCGTGGTCCTCGGAGCGGTCGTGATGGGAGTCTGCTTCGACATCTTCGGTGTGCTGTGGAGCACCACGATGCAGCGGGAGATCCCGGCCGAGTCCCTGTCGCGGGTGAGTTCCTACGACGCGCTCGGATCCCTGATGTTCGGCCCGATCGGGCTGCTGGTGGCCGGGCCGGTCGCGATCGCGTTCGGCCCGAGGCCCGCGCTGATCGGCTGCGCGTTGATCGTCGTGCTCGCCTCGCTCGCCGCGCTGCTCTCCCCTGGTGTCCGCAGGCTGCGGGCCCCGGTCGAGGCCACGGTTCCGGCGCCGTCCCAGGCGGTCAGCTGATCAAGAGCGTTTATGATCCTCCCGGGGGACACCTCCGGCGAAGGCATCTGATTCGGGCGGGTAATGTTGCCGCCCGAAAACGGGGAGGTGGGATGGCCGGGGTCCGATCAGGCCTGAAACGACTCGCTCTCGACACCCGGCCGCTGCGCGTTCCGGCGTACCGACGGCTGCTGTTGGGGCAGGGTGTGTCGTTCATCGGCTTTCAGCTGACCGCCGTGGCGGTCAGCGGCCAGATGTTCGAGATCACCGGTTCGTCGCTCTGGGTGGGCTTCATCGGCCCGGTCAGCCTCGTCCCCCTGGTCGTCTTCGGGCTGTGGGGCGGTGCCGTCGCCGACGCGGTCGACCGCCGCCGACTGTTGCTCATCGGGTCGTCGGTGGCCTGGATCGCCACGTTCGCCCTGCTGTTCCATGCCTGGTCCGGGCTGGGGAACGGCTACCTCATCCTCCTCGCCGTAGCCGTGCAGTCGATCGGGTTCGCGATCTCCTCGGCGACCCGTGGCGCGATCATTCCCCGTCTCGTCCCGCCCGAGCGGGTGGC
This sequence comes from Sphaerimonospora cavernae, assembly GCF_042435035.1. Classification (NCBI taxonomy): domain Bacteria; kingdom Bacillati; phylum Actinomycetota; class Actinomycetes; order Streptosporangiales; family Streptosporangiaceae; genus Sphaerimonospora; species Sphaerimonospora cavernae. The sequence goes on along the minus strand of NZ_JBHMQT010000047.1, from coordinate 9,964 downwards.
CGCGGCCAACACGCTGAACTTCCTGGTGAGCAGCATCGGCTCGGTCCTCGGGCCGCTGCTGGCGGGGGTCGTGCTCGCGAAAGGCGGGTACGCCACGGCGTATCTGATCGACGCGATCCTGTTCAGCGCCGGGTTCTACGCCGCCGTACGGCTGCCGCGGTTGGATCCGCTGGGTGAGATCTCCCGGCCGGGCCTGCGGTCGGTCTTCGAGGGCCTCAGTTACATCGCCACCAAGCCGATCGTGCTGATGTCGTTCGTGGTGGACATCATCGCCATGGCGTTCGCGATGCCGCGGGCGTTGTTCCCCGAGATGGCTGTGGAGAGATTCGCCGGATCGGAGATGGCGGCGGGGGGATTCGCCGGGTCGGCGGTCGCCTTCGGCTGGCTTTCCGCGGCCATCCCGATCGGGTCGGTCGTGGCGGGCCTGTTCTCCGGCTGGGTCGGCCGGGTCCGCAGACAGGGCGTGGCGCTGACGCTCGTGATCGCGTTCTGGGGAGTCACGGTGTCGGCGGCGGCGTTCGCCGAGTCGCTGTGGCTGATGGTGGTCCTGCTCGCGATGGGCGGTGCTGCCGACCTGGCCTCGGCCGTGTGGCGTCAGACGATCCTGCAGACGTACGCCCCCGACGAGTTACGCGGCCGCATGCAGGGAGCGTTCATGGTGGTGGTGGCGGGGGGACCCCGCCTCGGCGATCTGCGGGCGGGGGCGAGCGCGAGCGCGTTCGGGCTGGTTCCCGCCTGGGCGGGCGGCGGCCTGGTCTGCGCCGTCCTCGTGCTGGTGACGGGGTTCGCGGTCACCGCGTTCAGACGGTACGACGCGACGACGGAGCGGGCCGTGCCCCGCTGAGTTCGCCGATGCGTGGTCGGCAGGACTCCCGTGGGCGGGGCTCCAGCTTCATTGAGTTGTTACCCAACGATCCGCAACACTTTGGCATAGGGTTGGCCTGCCGCGGGAAACACTTAGAGTGATCTCTAGGGGACCGTGGGTGAGACTGGTTCTTGGTAGGTCGAGGTCAGTTTGGCGGTAAAACACGGATTCGGGCGGCTTGTCGAGCACCGGAAGGGAAGTCGTCATGGCACTGCTCCAGCGGGTGGCACACGAGCAGCCCGATGTGGAGGTCATCGAGTTGACGGCCGAGGAGTACGAAGCCGCGACGCGGCGGATGCTCGAGGAACTCGGGGTCACCTATGACGAGTTGGCACGACAGGCTAAAGAACGCCGGTTCGACTCCCTCAGGCACCGCAAGGTCTGGCTCCTCGTCCGCGAATACTGACGCTCGGAAGATCCACCAGGAAGCCCGCAAGTTCTGCGAGCACGTTCAGCGCACCCTCAACACCAGCGTCTGCGACAACGTCAAGATTTCCGCGATGGCCTCACCCAGGCGGCGCAACGAAGTCATCGTCGGGAGAGGTCTGAGCAGGACCGGCCTCGCCGGTGAGCCCTTCCCGCTCTGCGTCGGCGTGGGGAGTCCGGTACGCGCGTGGATGGAGCTGTCCTTCCGGTTCTGCTACGACCCTGAAGGCGAATATCTCACCGTCCTGTCCTCCTTCATTGCGATCTATGGGGACCCGGACGGGAAATTTTGCCTGTGCCACTTCGACTATGAGCGCGACAAGGCCGACGGCTATCCGGAGGCGCACATCCAGGTGTACGGCGATTCGCCGGTGCTGCGGATGCGGGGTGGCGATCTCCTCGAACGCGGCCTTCAGCGGCTTCACTTTCCCGCAGGTCACCGCCGGTTCCGCTGGTGTCTGGAAGACGTCGTCGAGTTTCTCGTCATTGAGGGCATCGTGCCCGGCAAGCCCGGCTGGCAACGGGCCATCGAACCGGGGCGCAGCAGGTTTCATGAGATGCAACTGAAAGCGGCGATTCGTCGGGACATGACGACCGCCATCGGCTACCTGGAGGAAGAGGGCTATCAGGTCATTCGCAGCGACGACCGCGTACACCTACCCCGCCAGCGGCGCCCGTGAGGGACAAGTTCGCCGCGATGACGTTATGCTGATCGCATGAATCGTGCGCTGTGTCTGAACTGGTGGCGCTCCTTCTAGGAGCGGCCATCTCACACGCGTACATGATCGGGCCGTTCGGATGGACGGCCCTTCGTGTTCTCCCCGGTCAAGGGGGTCGCCATCTGAGACGGCAGACCACTTGACGAACAGGAGAGCCGGATGACCACTCATCTCGATGCCACCACCGCAGCCGATGTTTCGGTTTCCGCGGAAGAACTCGGAGTGCCCGCCGCCCGGCGCCGCAGTGCCGTACTGGAGGAATCGATCCGCAAGGACCCCGGGCGCTTCCGGGTGCTGACCGGGGACCGTCCGACCGGGCGGCTGCATCTCGGGCACTACTTCGGCACTCTCCACAACCGGGTGCGCCTGCAGGAACTGGGGGTGGAGACCATGGTGGTCATCGCGGACTACCAGGTCCTCACCGATCGCGACGTCGCCGACCGGCTCACCGAGCACGTGGCGGACCTGGTGCTGGACTACCTGGCGATCGGCATCGACCCGGACCGATCGACGATTTTCGCCCACAGCGCGATCCCGGCGCTGAACCAGTTGCTCGTGCCGTTCCTCAGCCTGATCTCGGTCGCGGAGTTGAACCGCAATCCCACGGTCAAGGAAGAGATCTCCCAATCCCGCCAGTCCTCCGTCAGCGGGCTGATGTTCACCTACCCGGTGCACCAGGCGGCCGACATCCTCTTCTGCAAGGCGAACCTGGTTCCGGTCGGCCAGGATCAGTTGCCGCACCTGGAGGTCACCCGCACCATCGCCCGCCGCTTCAACAGGCGGTACGGCGACGGCGGGGCCACACTGTTCCCCGTGCCCGAGGCCCTGTTGTCGGCCGCTCCGCTGCTGCTGGGCACCGACGGCGCCAAGATGAGCAAGAGCCGAGGCAACGCCATCACCTTGGCGGCGAGCGCGGACGAGACGGCCAGGCTGATCCGCGGCGCAAAGACCGACCCGGGCCGGCACATCACCTACGAGCCCGCCACCCGCCCCGAGGTCTCCAGCCTGGTCCTGCTGGCCGCACTGTGTCTCGGCCGTGATCCTCATCTGGTCGCCCAGGACATCGGCGGCCGGGGAGCCGCCGCCCTGAAAAGCCTGGTCACCGAGGCCGTCAACGAATACCTGGCGCCGGTACGGCTCCGCCGTACGCAACTCGCCGAAGACCGCGGCTATGTCCGCCAGGTCCTGCGCGACGGCAACGAGCGGGCCAACGCCATCGCCGAGACCACCCTCGACGAGGTCCGCGCCGCGATGAGCACCGCCTATTGAAACGGCAGGGGACGGACGGCGATGAGGGCGGCCAGGCGGAGCCCGACCGCGTGGAGGGCCTGGATGCCGCAACCAATGGCGGAGCGCGGTATCGCGCTACGCTCGGTTTATCAGATAATCTGATTGCTGTGAAGGTGATGACTGCAACCGAGGCCTCTCGTAGTTTCGCGGTCGTTCTCGATGAGGCCGAGCGAGGAGAGACGATCGTGGTCACCCGTGGCGGACGGCGGATCGCGGTGATCGGTCCCGCCCCCACGGCACCGGGCCGCATGGTGAAGGCCTTCCTGGCCAGGAGCGCGGGGTCGTTGGACGCCGACTTCGAGTCCGATGTCGCGGCAGCGCGGGATGCGACCGACGATGAGATGAGGGATGCGTGGCCCGACGCCTGATCCTGGACACCGGGGTGCTCATCGCCGCGGAACGCGGCAGGGGCTCGTTGGACGAGGTGATCGGAGACGACGATGACGTGGCGATCGCGGCCATAACGGTGGCGGAACTGCTTGTCGGCGTAGAAATGGCGGACGAGGTTCGTCGTCCACAGCGCCAGGCGTTCGTGGACGAGGTCCTCGCACTCATTCCCGTTGAGGAGTACACGACAGATGTCGCCAGAGTCCACGCTCGTCTGATGGCGCACGTCCGGCGCCTGGGTAAGACACGGGGAGCGTACGATCTACTGATCGCCGCGACCGCCGCTGCCACGGCACGAATCGTGATCACGATGGACGCGTCCGCTGCTTTCGACGATCTACCGGGTGTGCGGGCGCAGGTCGTGCCCCGCTGAGCATCGACGAGCACTGGTACGGATGCTCCATATTGGGGACACCGGGGTGGATGACGTGGATCCTGGCTGTGTGGCACGCTTTATCCGGTAAGACCCTCGAGGAGCGGTGTATGCCGGAACAGGCTGAGGCGGAGATAACGGTCTTCCTGGTGGACGACCACGCCATCGTGCGAGTGGGACTCGCCGCCTACCTGGAGACCGAGCCGGGCATACGGGTGGTCGGGCAGGCCTCCAACGGCAGGCGCGCCCTCGATGAGCTGGCCGTCATGGAGAACCAGGACGGGCTGCCGGACGTGGTGCTCATGGATGTGCTCATGCCCGACATGGACGGCATCACGGCCACCGCGGAGATCAAGCGTCGCTGGCCGGATGTGGAAGTCGTCGCCGTGACCAGTTTCCTCGAGGAGAGCAAGATCCGGGCCGCGCTCGAGGCGGGCGCGGCAGGTTATCTCCTCAAGGACGCGGACGCAGAGGACGTCGCCGACGCCATCCGGGCCGCCCATCGCGGTGAGGTGCATCTCGACCCCGCGGCGGCCAAGGCGCTCACGGCCTCGCTGCGCTCACCCCGGCCCTCGGCCGTGGCGTCGCTCACGCCCCGGGAGCGGGAAGTCCTCATCCTGGTCGCCGGGGGCGGCACCAACCGGCAGATCGCCGCGCACCTCGGCGTGACCGAGCGGACCGCCCGTACCCACGTGTCGAACATCCTGGGCAAGCTCGGTCTCGCCAGCCGAACCCAGGCGGCCATGTGGGCCGTCAGGGAGGGCCTTGTGACGGCGGGGGGAACGGAAACCGCGGCCAGGGGAGCGGGCGCCGGGAAAGCCGGGGGGATCGGGGCTGGGGGAGCGCGTAGGTGAGCGCCGCGCCGCGCCCGGTCCGCAGCGCCCGCCTTCCCGCGACACCGCACAGCGAACCGGCCCGCCCGATCGAGGGCTCGATGGACGAGCAACTCGTCGACATCTTCTTCGACCGGGTCCCGATGGGCATCGCCGTCTTCGACGCGGAGGCCCGGCTGCTCCGCTGCAACCGGACATGGACCGGATTCCTCACCCATTACATGGGCGTTCCCGACGGTTACGCGTCTCCGGGACGGCACCTCTACGAGCTGATTCCCGAAGGGGAGGAGTCACTCGCGCCGCTGCTCGACGCGGTCTTCGCCGGGCAGACGGTACGGCAGGCCGCGCTCAGGCTCACCCACCGGTCCGTCGTGACGTACTGGGATTTCGTGTTCGCTCCGACGTTCCGTGACGGCGAGGTCGTCGGCTTCGTGGACATCGCGACCGACGCCACAGAGCGGGTTTTCGCCCATGAACGGCTTGAGCAGCGTGTTCGCGCGTTCACCCGGCTCGCCTCGGCGATGACGGTGGACCAGCCGCTGGAGGTCATTCTGCGTGGGGTGAACACGGCGGCCGGCGGGCTTCCGGGTGCGGCGGGTTCCTCCGTCGTCCTACGCGGATCCGGCGCCGGAAGCGCCGACGGCCTCGGCCCGGAGGCGTACGCGGACGACTCGTTCCCGGCCGGTTACGCCGACGCGCTGCGGCGGACCTTCGGCGATCACCCTCTCGTCACCGGTCCCGGCCGACCTCCCGGTACGACGTTGATGATGCGTGATTTCCGGCGGCGGAACCTGACCGATCCGAGGTTCGCCGCGATGTGGCCTTTCTGGGCGGACGCGCCCTGGGACGACCTCGCGGTCGTGCCGCTGACGTTCCAGGGGCGCTGCTTCGGTGAGCTGCACGTCTGTTTCCACGCCGGAGCCGAGCCGGCCGACGATGACGAGGTGTTCCTCACCGCGCTCGCCGATCAGGCGGCCGTCGCCGTACAGAACGCCGATCTGTTCGGGACGGCGCGGCAGAACGCCACGCTGCTCGAACGTCAGCGTCTCGCCCGCGAACTGCACGACTCGGTGAGCCAGGCGCTGTTCTCGATGACACTGCACGCCCGTGCGGCGCAGCGGCACCTGACCGCGGCCGGGCTCGACCCGGACGGCGCGGCGGTGCGTGAGGTCGAGCGGCTGCGCGAGCTGACCCAGGGCGCGCTCGCCGAGATGCGGGCGCTCATCTTCGAACTGCGGCCCGGTGCGCTGGCCGAGGAGGGACTGGTCGCCGCGCTGAGGAAGCAGGCGGCGGCGATCGAGGGCCGATCCGGTCTCGCGATCGAGGTGACGGGCCCACCCCGGCGGCCGCGACTGGAGCCGGAGACGGAGGAACACCTTTACCGGCTCGCCATCGAGGCGCTGAACAACGTGGTGAAGCACGCGAACGCCGCCGAGGCCGGGATCCAGGTCGGGGAAGACGGCCCGGACCTGGTCGTGTGCATCACTGACAACGGGTGCGGCTTCGATCCGGAGGCGGTGCCGCCAGGCCGGATGGGACGGCGGACCATGGGTGACCGGGCCGCGGCCGTGGGTGGAAGACTGGAGATCGTCAGCAGTCCGGGGGCGGGCACGACGGTTCGCGTACGCGTTCCGGCCGTACGTCATTCGGCCGGGAGCCGAGCGGCCGGAGTGCCGAGGGGCTGACGGCAGTCGGGCCGATCCGTACGGGCCGCCGATGCACGAGAGTGGTTCATGACATCAGCCGGCTACCGGGGACACCGCGCTCGTCGCGGCCGTGCCCAGAACTCCAAACAACCTCAGCACTCGAACCAGCATCCAAGGGGGGAAGGCGACCGTCATGTCGACCGATCGGGGGAGCCGTCGGTGCGGGCCACACGCGTCCGGGCCGGCACACGGGAGACACTCAGATGATTTCGATACTGCTCGTCGATGACGATTCACGGGTGCGGGCGGCCCTGACCACGCTGCTCGCGGGGATCCCCGACGTCGAGGTCGTCGCCGCGGTGGCCTCGACGCGCGAGGCCCACGCCGTGCTGGCGGCTCATCGGGTCGATGTCGTCATCGTCGACGTGCTCCTGCCCAGACGTGAGGACGGCATCGCCCTGATCAGGAGCCTGTCGCCGGGCCATCACGTTGTCGCGTTGAGCATCGACGGATCGAGCCGGGAACCGGCGCTCGCCGCCGGTGCGGCCGACTACGTCGAGAAGAACGGCAGTCCGGAGGACATCCTGCGGGCGTTGAACAAGGCCCGCGACCAACCGAGGGACCAGTGAAGACATCCTCCAGTAGGAGAGAAATTGAGCACCGCAGCCGCCGATTACGTCGTCGACGATGAGTGGGACGAATGGACGGTGATGAGCGGCAGAACGTGGAAGGCGACGCTGCACCTTCTCGCCGATCTGCCCATCGCCATCGCCCTGTTCTCCGGGTTCACCGTGTTGCTGACGCTGTCGGCGGCTCTGACGCCCCTCGCCGGGGCAGGTCTGGCACTCCTCGTCCTGACGCTCAACGGCGCCGCCCTCGTCGGCCGGTTCGAGCATGCCAGGGCGCGTGCTCTCCTCGACGCCACGGTCCGGGCCGACCTCGCCGTGTGCCCGCAGTCCGTACGGCAGATGCTCCGTGTCGCGGCGAGTGGCCGTGCGTGGAAGAGCTGCCTCTACACCCTCGTCATGTTCCCGGTCGGCATCGTCAACGCGGTGGTGGCCCTGCTGGGGTGGACCTCGGCGGTCGCCGCGGCGACCTCGCAGCTGTGGGTCTGGCTGCTCCCGCCCGATGCCATCGGTCTCGGGTCCGCCAACCTGCGAGGTGAGAACCCCGTGGTGAGCGTGGCCGTCACCGTGAGCGGCCTGGCGCTGGCCTTCCTCATGCCGCACATCGTCCGCGCACTGTCCGCCGTCGACGGGTTCCTGGTGCGGCGTCTGCTCGGCTGAGTCCGCGAAGGCGAGTCCGCGGACTCGAGACCGTCACCGGCCGACGGGGGGCGGAGCCGGGTCACGATAGCTTGGATAGAGGCATGAGGGGGGATCACATGCCCGATGTTCGAGATCTCGTGGACCTGGTGTTGGGCGCGCTGAACGACCACGATGTGGAGCGGGCTTTACGGCACTTCAGTTCGGACGCCGTCCTCGTGAGCCCGATCGGGGTGGCCGAGGGCCACGGGGAGATCGCCTGGTACTTCGAGCACCTGATCAAGGGATTCCCGGACCTCGGCATCACGGTGTGGCACAAGGTCACGTGCGAAGATCCCATGTTCACGGAATGGACGATGACCGGCACGCACACCGGTCCCTTCCTGCTGCCGCGGGGGGAGGTTCTCGACGGGACCGGGCGCCGGATCGCCGTCCGGGGGTGCGGAGCCTGCGCGGTGGAGGATGGACTGGTCATCACGTATCGCGACTACTTCGATCAGCTTGAGCTCTACGTACAGCTCGGTCTCTCGCTCGAGCTCGCCGGCGATCTCGTGTGATTCGACGAGCAGCGAGGTTATTTGTAGCGATATGGGTAGCTCTGTCGGAAGGCAGGGGGGGACGAGATGCCCGATTCAGCAGACGCGAGCGTGTTCTTCATCGGAAACGCCACGATGATCATCCGTTGTCACGGGTTCACCCTGCTGACCGACCCCAACTTCCTCCACCGCGGTCAGCGGGCACACCTCGGTTGGGGACTCGGCACGCGTCGCCGTACCGACCCGGCCATCGACATCGACGAACTGCCCCCGATCGACCTGGTCGTCCTGTCTCACATGCACGGTGATCACTGGGACGATGTGGCCCGGGACGGCCTGGACAAGGACCTGCCGATCGTCACCACCCACCACGCGGCCCGGCGGTTGCGGCGCCAGGGATTCCACCGAGCCGTCGGCCTGGACACCTGGCAGGAGCACCGCGTGCACCGGGGAGACCGGCAGCTGAAGATCACCGCCACACCGGCCAGGCACGCCCCGGGCCCCGCGCGGCGACTCCTGCCGCCGGTCATGGGCAGTGTCCTCGACTTCAGCGGTGACGTCAGCGGTGACTTGGGTGGTGACCTCGGCGGTGACGGAAGGGGTCGGAGCGGAGGGCCCGATGGCGGGGGACGGACGGACCTGCGCCTCCACATAAGCGGCGACACGATCATGCACCCGTGCCTGTCGGAGATCCCACGGCGCTTCCCGGACATCGACGTGGGCATCGTGCATCTCGGCGGCACCCGCGTCCTCGGCATGCTGGTTACGATGGACGGTGTTCAGGGAGCCGAGTGGCTCCGGCTGATCAAACCGTTCACCGCGCTGACCGTTCACTATGACGACTATGAGGCGTTCACCTCCTCGCTCACGGATCTCCAGCGGAACGTCCGGCGTCTGGGGCTGTCCCACCTCGTGCACTACCTGATGCGCGGTGAGACCTACTCGCTCCCGCTGCGCCGGCCCGGCCTCGGGCATCTCCCGCGCGCCTTCTGAGGCGCGCTCTGACCCGGGTGAGGTCCCGGCTTTCTGCCGTGATCGCCGGGCATAGCGGCTGATACATACCAGGCGTCAATACTTGACGCCTGGTTTCGCATTCAATGGGGCTTTTTCCGAGATCGATCTATATCTCTAAGTTATAGAAAATTGGAGGGTATTCCGTAGGCGCTCTTGGTGCCAGCTTGGGGTCCGGTCCGTTCTTTCGGACTTTCACCCCCCATGCAGAGGAGTCACCAAGAGTGAATCCCAGGAAGAGGTCAGGGGTCGTCGCGGTGCTCGCGGCGGTCACCATGACCACGACCTCGCTGACGGCGGTCACCGCCGCCTCGGCGGCGCCCAACACGGCGGCCGACACAGCGGCCGTCCGGGCCCAGGAGCCCGCACCGCCGGCGTTCGCTCCGCCGAACGCCCAGCAGAGCAAGAGTGCCATCGCCAGCGCCGACAAGGCCCTCGCCGGGGACACGGCGGCGCTGTACAAGTCGGCCGATGACGAGTTCAAGCTGGTACGGAGCATCGCCGGCACCCGCGGCCTGCAGTACCTGAGCTACCAGCGCAGCTACCGCGGCCTGCCCGTCTACGGCGGCGACGTGATCGTGGCCACCGACAAGACCGGCCAGAGCGTCGACAC
>NZ_JBHMQT010000046.1:0-5949 GCF_042435035.1 Sphaerimonospora cavernae | reverse complement strand
AAGAACGCGGTCGTCACCCACGGCGCCACGCTCGGCATCGACGTGAAGATCGTCGAACGCAACCCCGCGGACAAGGGGTTCGTCCCCCAGCCCAAGCGGTGGGTCGTCGAGCAGACCTATGGCATCCTCGCCCTGCACCGCCGCCTGGTCCGCGACTACGAGCACCGCCCCGCCAGCTCCGAATCGCGGGTGTACTGGGCGATGAGCGACGTGATGGCCCGCCGGCTGACCAGCGCCTCCAGCCCCTCCTGGCGCGGCGCATGACCGGCCACGAGACGAGCAGACCGCTGCTGGACAAGATCGACGCACGCGAGACCGCCCTGACCTGCGAGGCCGAACAGACACGCACCCGGATCGACGAACTCACCGCGCGACTGCGCGAGCTCGACGAGGCGATCGATCATCTACAGATCACCCGCAAGACCCTCATCTCGCTCACCGGCGAAGACGACACCGAGCCGACCGCACCGCCTCCCGCGCTTCCCGACCACCCCGCCTACCAGCAGATTCTGACCGTCTTCGCCGACGTCGACCGGCCTTTGCGCGCTCGCGATCTGTGCCAGGCCCTGGGCCTGCCCATCGTGTCGAAGAACACCGAGAACATCCGCTCCAAGCTCAAACGCCTGGTCAGCCGCGGCATCCTCATCGAGACCGAGCCCGGCTTGTTCACTCAGCCGCGCCCATAGCCCAGCAGCCGGCCCCCTGACCAGCCCGCCTCTTCCAACCCCAACGACAAAAGAGACATTAACTCTCGAATCGTCCTCTCAAGGACCTGCCCTGGCGCGACATTCCGCTCGACGATCGTACCGACAGCGCCGCGCACGGCCGACGCGAGATCCGTCGGCTCAAGATCTGCACGGTCCGGCCGGGCCTGTCGTTCCCGCACGCCTGCCAGGCGATTCAGGTCAAACGCCGCCGCACCAACCGCAAGACGGGCAAGACCACCATCGTCACGATTTACGCCATCACCAGCCTGAACCCCTACCAGGCCACACCGGCGCAGATCGCCGCGCTCATTCGCGGCCACTGGTCGGTGGAGGCCCTGCACCACATCCGCGACGCCACCTACCGAGAGGACCACTCCAAGATCCGGACCGGGACTACGCCACGGGCTATGGCGACCTTCCGCAATATCGCGATTGGCCTGGCCCATCTGATCGGCTGGGACAACATCGCAGCGGCCATCGACCACTACCGAGCCCATCCCGACCATGGCCTTCAGCTACTCGGTCTCACCGATTGAGAACGCATCGGCCCTGGTTCAAGGGGCCGCTGGCCGTGGCCGCTCTGTACCTGAAGAACAACCGCCGCATCGCCGCGCTGATCACGGTCATCTGCCTGGCCCTGCTCATCTTCTGCCTGGTCGAACGCCAGGTACGGCGCGCTTTGGCCGCACGAGGCGCCACCAAGGTCGAGGGCCTGTACGCCGGCCGGTCCGCGATCCCCACCGGCCGGCTCATCTTCGACGCCCTGGCCGGTATCCGGATCATCTCGGGTACCGGCCAGTCACCACCGATCATTCCTCAGCCCACCGATCTCCAGATCCATCTGCTCGACCTCCTCGACGTGGATCCCAGAGACCTCCGCTGAAGATCGACCATGTGCGGAAAACGAGGCTAGAGCTGGTCGCGCCGATATTGAAACGTGTAGCAAGGATGCTCGTCGCCGAGCCATTCGGAATTGAGCATTATCCCGGTCATCTTTTTTATGAGCACGAACGCAGCAAATCGGCAATCACTATCATTAGCGGTGGCCATGCCAAGGGGGAGATCGTCAAGGTAGCGGTCGAGTGCTCGGGGATCTTCTCCCGTCCAGTGCTCGCGAGCGCCTAATGCGAGTTCGAACTTCGCGAGAATCCGGCCGTTTGCGCCGTAGGTGAGTGAACTGACTCCGTTAACGTCCCACCAGATATTCACCGCCGACAAGCTCGTGGAGGAGAGTGACCTTAAGATGTGCCGGTCTGCTCCGCGCCGGGTGTCGCGCTCGAGTGCGAGAGTCCAGTCGCCGAAGCGATCGACGAGCAGTTGTCCTTCCTCGGTCTCTTGCCATGAAGCATCCAGTTGGGAGGGCAGATCGGCACCCAGCTTGCACGCTACTTCTTCGATGTCGGGATCATTCACCCAAGTGCCACAGAACCTGGGCAATAGCCCATGCGGTTCCAGTACGTTCTCCTCGAATTGAATTGCGTCCATCGCTGAGCCTTCTGATCTTCTGATTAGCTGTTCATGGTATGGGACGGGTGTCCGCAGGTTGAACCTTGCGGACACCCGCCTTCGCTGCCCGACCCTACTGGATCTTCACCCAGAACGGGTCCTGTTCCAGCAGCCTGTAGCGTTCGTAGAAGGCCCATAGGTGATTGCTGGCGGAGCCTGAATTCTGTTCGGCGGGCAGTAGCATCAGCGAGTAGTTGCCGTCGGCGTACCGTGCTCGCTGTTTAGTGGAGTTGAATGGGTACTCGTCACACTCGAAGGAGTCGTCTCCGACCTTCCCATCGCGAATCCTGAGCGCCTGGCAGGGAGTATTGATGAACGATCTGTCATTGATCCTAAACGCTTCCCTTGTTAGCTCCTTACCCTGGTCGGACCTCCTGGGCGCGTCGGCGTTTCCGGGTACCCACTTTCCGGGCTTAAGCGGCCAGGTGGTGCCAGGATATTTGAAGGCCGTCCAGATGTGTTGGGCGATACCCGACTCCACGTTGCCCTGAGCTCGATTTGCGATGTATATAGGCCGGTAGGAGATGAACCTGCACCCGCCCAGGTACTTCGTGATCGACGGCGAAGTGTCGCAGGCGGTGACGATTCCGGGCTGCTCCCGCAGCGGTTCGTTTCGATCGTAATAGGGGTAAGCCGGCACCGTGTCGTCGTGTTCAAAGAAAACGCCGAGTTCCGCGTTTGGTGCGTTGACTCTGAGATGCGGCTTGAGGGTGCAGCTGGTCGCCTTGTCAATGTTTGTAATCGGGAGCGAGGACGGATCGGAGTAGAAGCGGAAGTAGGCAGTATTATTAGCCCTCCAATCGGCGAGGCTGCCCTTGACTAGCTGCCGCGACCCTTCAACGAGCTGACAGGTGGACGCAGCGTGGCCTGATTCTGGTGCCGTCTGCGCGTTGAGTTGCAGGGTGATGTCCTTGAGTATGTTCTCGCGGCTCCAGTTAAGGGCCACAATCATGTTGATGCGTATCCACATGTCGATGTCGCGCGGGCGCCGGTACATGTTATCAAGTGACACGTGTCCACCACGGTCTCCTACATGCGTTTGCGCGACCGTCGTCATCTGGAAGTTCAGCGTGCCGTCGTTCAGTAAGGGGACATTCGGCGCGTAGCTGTCGATGTAGAGACTGTAGGCAGTAAATCTGCTATAGCAAATGTCGTAGGGGCCCGGTTCACCCCATATACCGCCTCCATCCTTCTTGATTGCGTTGATTTCGCACCAATCCAGCGTGCGTCGTCTGAATGGCGTCGTGCCGGTGGTCGGGTCATCGGCTGTTGGAGAGACGATTTGGTTTGCAGTCGGCACGGCGCTCTTTGTCGCCAGGCGGAGCTTCTTCTGCTTTGCAGACTCATCGATGATGAGCTCTCGCCATTGGGTCCAGTTGCTGCGGGCCCCGTCACTGATCGCTTGAGCGCGCCAACGAATCTTCCATCCGTCGATCAAGTACCCGGATGGGACACTGATCGCGGCTTTCGCCCCTGAGCTGGTCGCTGAAGTGGTAGTTCCGGACCAGACCAGACCGGTGCCTTGCTCAGACGCGCTGGGGTCGTGCTCTACTTCGATGCTCAACCTCATTGGACGCCCCTGGGGGTCCGTCAATGTCGCGTTGAACCAGGGCGTCAGGGTGGACGTGGTAGAGACACCACTTTCCTTCGACGGAGTCACCTGCAGCGATGACACCGTCGGCACGCCCTGCTCGACAGTCCGTGTTGGCGACTCGTCACCCGATTCGATGATGCCGACTTTGAATTGCTGCCATTCCGACCACGCGCCGGATTCGTTGGCGGCTGTCGCTCTCGCGCGCCAAAGCATCTGCTCGCCCTGCTTCAGCTTGCCGGGCGGGATCTGCAGCGTATGCGTATGACTGGCGACGTCGGCCTGACTGGTCGTGCCCGACCAGATCAACTCTTTGGTTGTCCGTGATTTAGTGGCCGACGGCTTGGCGGGTTGACGGGCCACCTCTACCTCCACCGCCGTCTGACGGTCCTGTGGGTCGTCCACCCAGACCGTGAGCTGCGGGGTGGTGCCGGAAGCCTCGTCACCGGGGGTTGCCACCAGTTTCGTGGTGCTCGGTGCACTGTCGACGGACGCCTTACTCAGTCCGGCTTGCATCAGGGCTGGGGCGGCGCCGATCGGGGTGTTCATGTCAGACTGGATCTCGGCCCGGGTTTGGGAGCGGTTGTAGACGCGCACCTCGTCGATCAGGCCGCGGAAGTGCTCGCCCCAGATGGCGTTGCCGCCGATGCGCAGCGCACCCTCGTCAAGGTCGATGCGGCTTCTGACGGCGGTTCTGCCGACTTCATTTCCATTGACGTATAACAGCGCGGTGCTGCCGTCATAGGTGAACGCGAGATGACTCCAAGTATCGATCGGTAGAGGTCTATCGCCTGGCAAGAAGGTGTCTAGGCTAGGGTCCTCCATCGCGAGTTCTCCGGACGGAGTGTCACCATCGGACGCGTACAGGGCGTAGGACAGGTAATCGTCGTTGACGAGATCCTTCATCACCACTGTGCGCCACTCGGCGACGTCGGATGGTTTGACCCAGGCCGACAGCGTCATGCCTTTAGACAAGCGTAGCGAGGGCGCATCATTGACGGTGACCCAGCTGGAGGTGCCGTTGAAGGACAGTGCCTTGCCGTGCTTGCCGTCGGTGACCCAGGTGGTGTCGCGGGCGGTACCCGTGTTGTTCTGCCCGGAGGCGTCCGCCACCACCGTGCCGGCGCCCTCCTCCATGCCATATGCCGCAACCAGCCCCGGAACAGGGTTCGGCGACGGAGTCGGTGTTGGCGTGGGTGTTGGTGTGGGGGTCGGAGTCGGGGATGCGGTACCACTGACCGGGGTGTTCATGTCGGTCTGAATCTCGGCTTGGGTCTGGGCACGGTTGTAGACGCGCACCTCGTCGATCAGACCCTTGAAATACTCGCCCCATAGGTCGTTGCCGCCGATTCGCAGCACACCTTCATCATTTGCGATCGTGCCGTTAGTGGCGGCCTGGCCGACTTGGCTGCCATTGACGTACATCCGCATGGTAGTGCCGTCATAGCTGAGTGCCAGATGGCTCCAGGTGTTGATAGGCAGGGCCGTGTTGCCCCAGGCAGCGGCATCCTGATCCGGGTTCTCCATCCCAAGGAATCCTCCGGGAGTGCTGTCATCGGATGACGCGTACAGAGAGTAGGACAGGTAATCGTCGCTGACGAGATCCTTCATCACCACTGTGCGCCAGTCGACGACGGTGGATGGTTTGACCCAGGCCGACAGCGTCATGCCTTTAGACAAGCGTAGCGAGGGCGCATCATTGACGGTGACCCAGCTGGAGGTGCCGTTGAAGGACAGTGCCTTGCCGTGCTTGCCGTCGGTGACCCAGGTGGTGTCGCGGGCGGTACCCGTGTTGTTCTGCCCGGAGATGTCCGCCACCACCGTGCCGGCGCCCTCCTCCATGCCATATGCCGCAACCAGCCCCGGTATCGGAGTTGGTCCGTTCGTGCCGGTGGTGAACGACCAGTTATACGGTTCGGTCATGACGTTGCCAGCGGTGTCCTTAGCCCCAGTCACCTCTGCGGTGTAGGTGGTGGTCTCGGCCAACGGCTGCTCCGGATCGAAGACCAGCACGGTGCCGGCGGCATCGGGAGACGACCGGCCGGAGAGGACCGTGCCTCGCGAGTCCTTGACGGCGATTTGAGCCTCCGTCACCGGTTCGCTGAAGGTCACCACGACCGAGGAATCCGCCGGAACGTCGGTGGC
>NZ_JBHMQT010000045.1:0-15768 GCF_042435035.1 Sphaerimonospora cavernae | reverse complement strand
AAGAACGCGGTCGTCACCCACGGCGCCACGCTCGGCATCGACGTGAAGATCGTCGAACGCAATCCCGCGGACAAGGGGTTCGTCCCCCAGCCCAAGCGGTGGGTCGTCGAGCAGACCTATGGCATCCTCGCCCTGCACCGCCGCCTGGTCCGCGACTACGAGCACCGCCCCGCCAGCTCCGAATCGCGGGTGTACTGGGCGATGAGCGACGTGATGGCCCGCCGGTTGACCAGCGCCTCCAGCCCCTCCTGGCGCGGCGCATGACCGGCCACGAGACGAGCAGACCGCTGCTGGACAAGATCGACGCACGCGAGACCGCCCTGACCTGCGAGGCCGAACAGACACGCACCCGGATCGACGAACTCACCGCGCGACCGCGCGAGCTCGACGAGGCGATCGATAATCCGCGGATCACCCGCAAGACCCTCATCTCGCTCACCGGTGAAGACGACACCGAGCCGACCGCACCACCTCCCGCGCTTCCCGACCACCCCGCCTACCAGCAGATTCTGACCGTCTTCGCCGACCTCGACCGGCCTTTGCGCGCTCGCGATCTGTGCCAGGCCCTGGACCTGCCCATCGTGTCGAAGAACACCGAGAACATCCGCTCCAAGCTCAAACGCCTGGTCAGCCGCGGCATCCTCATCGAGACTGAGCCCGGCTTGTTCACTCAGCCGCGCCCATAGCCCAGCTCGAAGCTGTGGTTGCCTGCAGGAAAAGGTTAAGCGACAGCCGCGACCCGTCATTTCTCGAGCCGATACCTCGGCCGCTCGTGAATGGGCTCGCAGTCTGGGAATCATTATCGGTGGCAGTGGGCGAGTGCCCGATCGGGTAACCGCCTCCTATTGGCTGCACCGGGCAGGTCATGTGCAGCTTCTTGGGCCCGATACGCTCCTACAGGAAAGACTCGTCAGAGAATGGGCGCAGGAAACCGGCCGACCGCTGGGAGCCCGTGGCCGAGTGCCGGGGCAGTTGTGGATCGACTATGTCCGCGACTACTTGAAACGGCAACAGTCGAACGAGTAATACCTCCGGCTGAGAGGGTCCCGTTGGGCCGGAGATCCCGCGCCACCGACGAGTGCGCGTCCCCAGAACCGTGGTGAGGTCGCTCAAGTCAGGCGATAGGCGTTACTGTCGGCAAGCAGGCGCCTGCGCGGCTTCAGGTCCTGCGGCCTGCCTGCCGACCCCTGGAGTCCCGAGTCTACTCGCGGCGCTCGGCGCCGGATTGTGAGTCAAGGCACCGCAATCGCAATCTTGTTCCGTGGGTGTTCCGTGAGAGGGCGTAAGCCAGCGAGAGACCATGACAAGCGTCCGGAGGCGTACGGGCAGGTCAAGGGCTAGATCGGGGGGTGGCCCCAGGTGTGCCAGGAACACGGCGGAGAACACCCAGATCTACGAGGGCATCAACACCAGATCCAGCGTATGGTCATGGCCCGCCAACTGCTGAAGTAGCCCCGACATCCGGAACCCCCCGCCTCTCTTGATTGGTCAACGGGGTTTCGCTTCTCCACCGACGGCCGTCTACCGAGTGTCGTTCAGCCGGCGTCCGGAATGTAGGTCAGGTTGAGCACGCCGATGTTGAATGTTTCCGACTTGACCAGCTTCAGCGTGGGTCGGAGTGCCCTCGAACAGCCGCTGACTGCGGCCAACGGCGATCGGGTGGACAAGCAGGCGTAGGGCGTCGAACCCTCAACAAGAGGGCCTTCCCTGCCCTATTCTTGTCTCATGACGGAATCCGCAGAGCACCAGTTCTTGTCCGAGTGCGTCACGAGCGTGCTGAGCCAGCTGTCACATACGAATCTTTACGCTTATGTAGAAGCGGAGCGGCGAAAGTTCGACTTCGCGTGTGAACTCCTGCGCGACTGGTCCCGCCCCCTCGTCGGTCAGACCCTTTGGAATCACACCGCTGGGATCGACAAAGACCTTCGCACGATGATGCTCGACCAGGATGCGGAGATCTGTACATACGTCGCTAGAGATACCGTCAAGGCTCGTCGACTCATCTCGGAAGTTATGAAGGATTTCCGCACAAGTGGTATCCCTGTAGCACCGCATCGGCTTCGGGTCTTCTGGGTGCCACAAGACTTCGATGCCGATGACGAGGCGCAGCGAGAGTTCGTTGCCGAATTACTCAAGGAGAGCGTTAGCCGAGACATCCTCATGAATGTCGTATTCGGCAATCTTATCGCAGAAGATGTGCGATTCTTTGTCCGTACCAGTGGCCTAGCTGGGCTACATCTCGCTCTCCTTCAATCGATCTCGACAGCGCAGGAGCCGTACTTACGAGTCCAGGATCTTGCGGCCCAGTTTGGTGTATCTGCAGGAGCGATCCGAGAACGTCTACTCCGTCTCCTCGGATGCGGATTTCTAACCCAATTTGGAGGCGGCGCAACACTTGCGCGGGCGACGTTGAAGGGGCGAGTCTTCCTTGACCTATGCGGTGAGCTAC
This sequence comes from Sphaerimonospora cavernae, assembly GCF_042435035.1. Lineage (NCBI taxonomy): Bacteria > Bacillati > Actinomycetota > Actinomycetes > Streptosporangiales > Streptosporangiaceae > Sphaerimonospora > Sphaerimonospora cavernae. The sequence continues at coordinate 13,319 of NZ_JBHMQT010000045.1, read as the reverse complement.
AGCGACAAGCTTCCGCTGGCCGCATGAGCGTGGAGATGCTGCAAATCCTCCGACTGCTAGAAATGCGCTATGCGCCATCGGCAATCAAGATGGCAACTGATTCGCTGCACTTAGCCGGTCCGCTCCTAACCGAGGTCCCCGAGATGGTCACTGGTCGTTTGATTGCCACGATCACGGTGGCAACCGAGCGCTGGGGCATCGGGTTTGAGAAGATTGACCACATCCTATGGGACGACGAAGAGCCACTCGAACGGGGAATCGGTACGCGGGCGATCATAGATCGTCTGCGTAGAGAGAGCGACTTTTATTCATCATGAGCTCGCGCCGCTGACGTCAGTTCACGTCAATTCCCTAACCCATGCCTCTTCCCCCACCCACGCCTACTCGGCGACTCGGTGGCTGACCTGACGACAACGGTGACGATAACGTCGGCCACCAGGAGCACGCAGCAGGATTCGTGGAGCACCGCTGGCCACGTGCTGCAGAGGCGGAGCAGGGTGATTGTTCCGCCTTGACAACCGGGCGGTCATCTGCCGTAGTGCCGCCGGCCCAACCGCTGGGCAGCAAGACACTTTCATTCTATTGCTGGCTTGCAGAATCGCGACCGTCCGACGGTTGGTCGAGATTCTGCTCTCTCTGCCTTTGCTCGGCTTTGATCCTCTCGGCCTCCTCCACAAAATCAGCGAGCGCTTCCTCCGGCTTTAGGCGTTTGTATCGACCTATACCTAGATCGTAGATGCTCCATTCATGTTCTAGCGCATCAGCTGTTTGCTGGAGATAGAACCCTCTATCTTTGAATTTGAAATAGCCGGTAAAGCCCGCCGATATGCCGACTAAGAATGTCGCAACAACAGTGGCCCATCGGAAGCTTTCTTGCTCAACCGCGAGGCTACTCATGGAGGCGGCGAACAGGGAGCCTACAATGACTAGCGATTGAAATATGTTGTTGATTCTTCTATAGCGCCGACTGTCTCGCCTAAAAAGTTCTATATCCCGATTGGTGTCATCTTTATAGATGGACCGGCGCTGAGTAAGCGTCAGCGTGAGATCAAGTGCCATAAATCGCCTGCGTTCACGTAGAACAGTCAGGTCGAGTTCGACGTCCCCCACTAATTTGAGTGCCCCAATGCGCCCACTTCTGCGATTAGCTGCATAGGTTATCGCACCGACAATAAGTAGGATATCTATCGGGACTGCAATGATATTGATCAGCAGCATATCGAACTTTCCCCATGTCACCGCCGTGGCTATATAGATTGCGAAAAACAGGGTTGGTGCGAGCATAAGGCCAGCCCGAAACGCCAGCCGCTGCCTTTTAGTGCGTTGCAACTCGAGCTCTTTTTTAAGGATCTCACGATTAATCTGCAACAACTGCTCAACAGGTCCCGTATATTCAGGAGCTGCCATTTGCCGAACCTCACTACTGTCGAGTGGCCATGCTTCACGTATGTGAGACGTTACGCGAACAGGGTCAACTATTATACGAAATAGAACGTAGGATACTACTACACCAAGGGCCATCTGTAAGAAAGTGACCATAGATGGGCCTTATAGTATGAGATTCCCGATGCGCCTCGTCCATTCGATATCCCTCATTCAGCACACTTGCCCAATGCTTGTGCCAGAGGCTGGCGAAGCACTACGACGGCGATGACTGCGGCCGCAGGGCAAGCAAGGAATGCCGACCAGCTCGAAACCCGCGACACTAAGGGCATCGCAGAATCAGAAAGAGGTGTTACCAGGCGCAACGCTTGCCAATGAGCACAGTCACGCTCTACGTGATCGTTATGGACGTCAGTCGGTAGAACCGGGTCGTGCCCAAGTTGCTGTACAGCAACACCCGCGCACCCCTTGACCGGGAGGAGGGCCGCTCGACGTTATGACTGGCTCCCGATTGCAAACAGGCGGTCACGTCCCGCGTCGCTTCCGATACTGACTCTGGCGAGTGCGGGACATGTGCGGGATGATCTTGCAAGCGATATGGGCTGTGTGGACCGTTCGCGCAGCTCATGCCGTATGAGCCAGCCGTACGGCCGCCGCTCTCCTAAAGCGGGTGCCGCAGGTTCGAATCCTGCCGGGGGCACTCTTTGATCAGGCCAAACAGCCCCTCACCTGGGGTTTCTCCGTAGCCGACCAGCGATCTTAGGCAGTCGTAGATCACTCTCGGCAGCCGTACGCCGCTGGTCCCGGGATATAGCGGGATAGCCACTGTCACATCCGTGCAGATCAGGTATGAGGAAGCGAACGGCTGCGGGACAGGCTGGCGGAACGGGCTGTTCCGGGAGTAGGTTTTGAGGCTGCGTTGGCAGAACCGCGACCTTCCCACGGAGGACCTCGATCAAGTCTTGATGACCAGGCCGGGATCCTCTACCTGCTCCTGGCCGACCTGCCAGAGGTGCCGACAACGCCTCAACTGCGTGGGGGGAAGAGCGGTTCCTGCTGGGCGCGGCGGTATCGGACGTTCGGGCTGCGATGGCTGCCACCGACGGTCTCGATGACGTTCTCTTCACGCAGGACGCGAAGCCATCTGCGGACGATCTGGTCTCCGAGACCGGTGCGTGAGGACAGTTCGGCGCGGGAGAGCGTTTCGTGACCCAGAGCGGCGAGGATCGTCTGCCGGCGGTCGGCGCGCTGCGGGTGCGGTGTGGATCGATATTCCGTCAGACGATAGCGGGTCCACCGGCCGGTTCCTTCCGGAAGGATCAGTTCGCGGGAGACCAGATCCCGGAGTTCGAATGTCGCGACGCGTGAGTCGACGCCGGTGTGCTCGCGATAGGACCTGTTGTCCATCGGCTCGTCTTCGCCTTGCCGCAGGAGGGCGAGGAAGAGCCCTTGGCTGTCGGTGAGGCCGGTCTGTTCGAGCCCGGCTATCCACGCGATCGTCTCTGCGCTGAGCAGCGTGTGATTGGGGAAGGTCACCGAGAACCGAGAGATCTTGTCCTCGAAACGGGGTGGGCTCATCCCGGCGCTGCGCAGGGCGTCGAGCATCGCACGGATGCCGGAGCCGCGGTTCTCGCACACGGTTCGGGTCTCGCCGGGGACCGGCACGTCTTCCAGGAGTCTCATCAGGGTCGCGTTGCGTGCGGAGGAGACGCCTTCCTCGCCCAGATCGTCGACTGTGAGCGCGCCGTATAGGCCTCCGGGATTCCGGATGACTAGCCGGTCGGGGTACATCTCGATCTGGACCTGTCCGCCTCGCGCCGCTGAGGACAGGTCTCGATGCACCAAGGCGTTGACGAGTGCCTCGCGCAGCGCCGTCTCGGGATACTCCCAGACGTCTTGACGGCCGAGTCCCACGATTACGGCGCGCCGAGACATGTTCCGCCGGATCGTGTTGAGCGCGTCTCGGACCATTACCGGAATCGGTCCCTCAAACGCGATGTTGTCCAGAAAGCGTTCACCTGAGGGCAAGGGAGCGCCGGTGATGGTGGGATAGGAGACGAATGTGATCATGAGCTGGGGAAAGTGTTCCTGGGGATAGCTTCCAAGGGCCAGCAGCCCGCCGAGTGAGACGGCGTCGCCACCATCCGGCGCACGGACGATCACCTTGGCGCGCCTGAGGACACTGTCTCGATCAAGTCCCTGAAACGCGTAAGGGCGCGTGACGCGCAGTCGGGCGACCAACGCTTCGACACCCGCTGCGTCGAGGCATTCGAGGCCCACGCCCGGCACGGGTTCCTCATCCTCCCTGGGCTGTCCACGCGATGACAGCATGAGTTGTACCTCGTAGGTGGTCAGCCGCCGGTCTCCATCGCTCACCCGGATGAAGCTGCCCTTGCTGATCCCTGCGCCTTTGTAGAAGCAGGGTCTCTGTGTGGGAAGGGCTTCGGGGATCTCCGCGACGAGAACATGGCGACCCTCGAACTCATGGATGCCGATCTCTGCCCGTACCGGCGGTTCCATCTCCTCCGCGCACATCGCGCCGAGATCGGCCGCGAGCTTTGCGGGATCCGCCAATCCCGTGGCCTTGAATCCGCGTCCCTCTTCGAGTCCGAGGATGATCACCCCGCCGTGCCCGTTGGCGAACGCGGACAGTGTCTCTCGCAATGACTTCGGCAGCCCGCCCTCTGCCCTCTTGACCTCGACGTCGCTGATGTCCGCACCCAGCGTCCGAAGGTTCTGGACGATCTCCCTGAGATCGGTAGGCAGCACCACGAACCCCCGAGCTTGCTCGCCGACATGTTTGTAAACATGCTAACGAACAAGTTGTCTGACGAACGGGTTTCGTCGAGATGACCGATCGGGGGGGCGGCGCTCACAAGGGTCACTGGGCTTGCCTCTTGGGTGATCACCACGCCGTGCCTCCCTGGCCACCTTGGTGCGGGGTTCAACGACGAGACGACCAGAGGAAACCGCAGGCGAGAGCGCCGTAGGTTTGCGTCGCGTCTGGCCGGCGCGCCGCCGCGTGCCGGAAGTCGTACGGGCGAGACGCCGGCGGGGACACGACCAGTTCGACAGCGAAGGTTAGCCGCCGTGCCGCCTGGTGTTGTCTATGTGGTGGTCCGCCGGGTGCCGGCGGAGGCCATGCCGAGCCAGGTGTGGGGGTTTCCTTCCCAGCACCAGCCGAGTTTGGGGGAGTTCTGGCTGATCCAGATGGCGGGGACCCGGCGGTCGCCGGAGCGGGAGCCGCCAAGGGAGAAGCATTTGTTCTTGACCAGGATCTGGGGGAAGTGGGTGATAAGGGCGATGCCTTCCTCGATGGTGAGCGGGGTGCGTCCTCTGGCGGTGATGGTGTTCATGGCGTCGCTGGGGACGGCGTTGCAGAACTCCTCGCCGCGCTCGATATCGAACAGCAGGTAGACGTGCTGGTTGGGGAGCGCGACGGCAGGGGTGGCGACGAATCGTTCGAGGGCGCCGGGCTCGAAGGAGTGATCGACGAATCCGGGTTTGCGTTTTCCGTGCAGGGTGGTGCGCGGCATGGTCTGCTCGATCGCGGCGACCTGGCGGGTGAGCACGAGCAGGAACGGCACGCGGCCGGTCTCCGGATCGCACGTCGTGTGCCCGTAACGGGTGGCGAGCTCGCGTAGCGGGGTGAGCATCGCGTCGAACCGCGCGGAGTCGAGTCCGGCCATGGCCGGGTAGTCGAGGTCGATCAGGGTACGGACCTGCCGGTCGAACTCGGCGCCCGGCTCGAAGGGGGTCGGCTGGATCATGAAATCCTCTCGACGTCAGAAGAAGGGGGCTGCGCTGGAGCGATGCGGGCCAGCGCGCCGATTTCCAGCGCCGTCCACAGGGCACCGTCCGGGCCGAGGGTGATGCCGTGCGGTTCGGAACCGGGTGTGGGCAGGCTGTGTACCGCGATGGCACCGTCGGCGGTGATGGAGCCGACGCGGCCCGTGCCCCATTCGGTGAACCAGGCGGTGCCGGCGGTGTCGGTGGTGATGGCGTGCGGCCGGGCGGCCCGGTCGGGCAGGGGGAACTCGGTGACCTGGCCATCGGTGGTGATCCGCCCGATCTGGCCGGCGGCGATCTCCACGAACCAGAGGGCGCCGTCTTGGCCCGCTGCGATCCCCACCGGCGCTGCGGCCTCGGTCGGCAACGGGTAGAGGGTGATCACGCCGTCCGTGCCGATCCGGCCAAGGGCGTCTGCCTGGTTCAGGGTGAACCACAGCGCGCCGTCGCCTCCCGCGACGATGGCGGAGGGAAACGCGCCGGCGACCGGCAGCGGGAACTCGGTGACCTGGCCATCGATGGTGATGCGTCCGATGCGGTCGGCGGCGGTCTCGGTGAACCACAGCGCGCCGTCCGGCCCCGGGGCGATGCCGTACGGCCCGCAGCCGGGGGTGGGCAACGCGAACTCGTCGATGACGCCGCCGGTGGTGGTGGTGATCCTCCCGATCCGGTGCGCCTGGTATTCGGTGAACCACAGCGCGCCGTCCGGGCCGGGGACGATGATCGTCGGCCCGCAGCCGGAGTCGAGTTCGTAGCTCGTCGGCTCGGCCCCGGGGACCAGGCGGCCGATCCGGCCGCTGTGGACCATGGTGAACCACAGTGCGCCGTCCGGTCCCGTAGTGATCGCGTACGGCCCGGCGTCACGGCCGGCCACGGCGTACTCTTCGGTGGTCACGTGGGTCAAAGGCTCTTCTCCAGTCGGTGTTCGGCGGCGATGCGGGCGATGTCGGCCGGGGTGCCGGCCATGATGGTGCGGGCGTGCTCGGTCACCAGTTCGGTGGGCCAGTCCCACCAGGCGGCCCGTAGCAGTCGTTCGATGTCGGCGTCGTCGAAGCGGCGGCGGATGGGCTTGGCCGGGTTTCCGCCGACGATGGTGTACGGCGGGACGTCGACGGTGACCACGGCGCCGGTCGCGATGATGGCGCCGTCACCGATGGTCACCCCGGGCATGACCGTGGCCTGGTAGCCGAACCAGACATCGTTGCCGATCACGGTGTCGCCGCGGCTGGGCATGCCGGTGACGATGTCGAGGGTGCGTTCGGTCCACTCGCCGCCGAACATGGTGAACGGGAAGGTGGACACGCCCATCGTCGGGTGGTCGGCGCCGGCCATCAGGAAGCGGGTGCCGGAGGCGATGGCGCAGTACTTACCGATGATCAGCTTCTCTGGCCCGTAGGCGTACAGCACATTGCGGTGCTCGAAGCCGGTCGCGCCGTCGGGGTCGTCGTAGTAGGTGTACTCACCCACCTCGATGTTCGGTGAGCTGACCAGCGGTTTGAGGAAGACCACCCGCTCGTGGGCGGGCATCGGGTGCACGATCATCGGGTCGGGAATCAAAGGAGGAATCCTTTCTGAGGAAAGTCAGGCGAGGAGGTCGGCCAGGACGCGGGCGCGAGCGGGCTCGCGCAGCTTGTGCATGCCTTTGGCTTCGATCTGGCGGATGCGTTCCCGGGTCACCCCGAAGGTCCGGCCGATCTCGTCCAGGGTTCGGGGCGTGTCGTCGGCCAGGCCGTACCGCTGGGTGAGGACGGCCGACTCCCGCTCAGGCAGCGTCGCCAGCACCGCCTCCAGGTCGCGGCGAAGCGAGGAATCGGCGACCTCGGTGGCGGGGTCCGGTGCGTCGTCGGCGAGAAGGTCGCCCAGCTTGGCGCCGTCCTCACCGATCGGGGTGTGCAGCGAGACCGGCTCGCGGCCGTGCCGCAGCAACTGCTCGACCTTCTCTGGCGTCAGATCGAGCTCGGCCGCCAGCTCCTCGGCGGTGGCCTCGCGGCCCAGCTCCCGCAGCATCGCGCGACGGGCCCGGTTGACCCGGTTGAGGTCCTCGACCACGTGCGTGGGGAGGCGGATCGTCCGGCTCTGGTCGGCCAGCGCGCGGCCGATCGCCTGCTTGATCCACCAGGTGGCGTACGTGGAGAATTTCAGCCCGCGCCGGTGGTCGAACTTCTCCACCGCGCGCATCATCCCGATGGTGCCCTCCTGGATAAGGTCCAGCAGCGGCAGCCCGCCGCCGGCTGCGGCGTACCGCCGGCCGATCGAGACGACCAGCCGCAGGTTCGCCTCGACCATGTGGTTCCTGGCATGGCGGCCGTCGGCGGCCAGCCGTTCCAGCTCGCGCCGCTCGGACGGCCCGTCGCACCCGGCGGCGAGACGCTCCCCGGCGAGCCTGCCGGCCTCGATGCGCCGGCCCAGCTCCACTTCCTGCTCGGCGGTGAGCAGCGGGGTGCGCCCGATCTGATTGAGGTAGTCCTTCACCGGGTCGATGTCGACGACTCCCTTCGGGTGGCGGGCGGCGAGAGCGGCAGTGGTCAACGGCATGTCCTTCCGTGGTCATGTCAGCGCGAGTTGGCAGGCACGACCTAAATTTAGGGCCAACCTAGAAATATGTCAACACCAAACTTAGGCTGATTCGAGGTAAGGTGGGTGCGTGAGCACGCAGAAGATGGGACTCAGAGAGCTGAAGAAGCAGCAGACCAGGGAGAACATCTCCCACCAGGCCACGCGGCTCTTCCTGGAACACGGCTTCGACAAGGTGACGATCGCCGATGTGGCGGAGGCCGCGCAGGTGGCCAAGATGACGGTCACGAACTACTTCCCCCGCAAGGAGGACCTGGTCTTCGATCTGGGCGAGGAGTTCGTGCAGTCTCTGGCCCGGACCGTCCGCCGAAGGGCGCCCGGCGAATCCGTCCTGGCCTCGCTCCGCCGCGCCTACCTGGCCGCGGTCGCCGAGCACGACCCGGTCATCGGCTTCTCCGGCCCCGCGTTCGCCCGGATGATCGACGCCAGCCCGGCCCTGACCGCCCGGCTACGGGAATTCCACGACGAGCGCGAGAAGGCTCTGGCCGACGCGCTCGCCATGGAGACCGGCGCCGGGCCCGACGACATCCTGCCCCGGGTGGCCGCCGCCCAGCTCGGCGGCGTCCACCGGCTGCTGTTCGATGAGACACTCCGCCGTACCATCGCGGGGCAGGGCGACCCGGAGATCGCGGCGGTTCTCACTCGCTACATCGACGCCGCTTTCGGCCTCCTGGAACCCTCTCTCGGCGGCTATGCCGTCCGCCCCGCCGGATGACCGCCAGGGCCCGGAGAGCGCGATGACCGAGCCGGCGGCGACCAAGCGTTCCATGGCGACTGCTGTACTCGACGTTCCACGGCACGAGCTGCTCCGACCGGCTGGCCGAACGCAATCGTCCCCGCGAGACGCCAACACCTGCCGCCGCGGGGTGAGACCACATCCGCGCCGCCAAGGACAGCGGGCTGCGCAACCTGCCACTGCACGACTTCACCCCAGAATCAGATCTGGTGCGAGGTGGTCACGCTGGTCTACGACCTGCAGGCCTGGATACAAATGCTCGCCCTGCACGGCACCCCGTCCGCCAGCCCAAACGGCTGCGGCTGCGCCTGTTCGTCGTTGCCTCCCGTCTGGTCCGCGGCGACAGTCGCCCGCACCTGCGAATCGCCACTTCCTGACCCTGGGCGGCCCTGCGGTACGGGTCTGATTGCCATGGCCCTGAAGACACATTCACGCTGGATTTGAGATCCCAATGTGATCTAGGCGCTTCATGCTTAACGCGCACAGACCATGTACCCAAGGGAGCGAGACAATGCGCCTTTCTGTTGTTGCACCTGGAATAATTGCCGTGCTGTTCATTGGCACTACCCCCGCCCAGGCCATCCCCCATCCAATAGACCCAGCCCAGTCCATAAAAAGCCAATTTAAAGGTGGACATGGCGTACTAATCTCCGAAGTGGCAACAGCTACCTACAAGGGAATCAAAGGAACAACAAAAGTCGCAACAAACGGCAGTATCGGATTCAATGCATCCGGTGCGGTCAATTACGATCTAACGACCGGATGGACGTCCAGCCCGCAACTCCTAGAACTGCTTGGCTTCGACTCTTCCGAAGATAAATCCAACAGTCGCACTCACGCAATCAAGGTGGGAAAATACACCTACGTTTCTCCATTCGAATGGGGCGAGAGGCCCGAAGGGAGACCTTGGACCCGCTTCGGTGGCAAGAACAATGCATCATGGCAGGACTATGGTCAACGGGGGAGCCAACTGGCCGATGTAATCCATCCAAAAAGGCTGAAATTCGCCCTCTCTAAGGCGATCCAGGTAAGACCCGGCGAATATCGAGGTACCCTCAGGACCGAAGATCTGTACGCCGAACTCGGCCCAATGAACCCCGATCGACACACTATCTCCTTCAGGCTATTCTTAAATAAAGCAGGTCTGCCCATCCGCCTCATTACGGAATACAAGGAGAAAGACAGCCTGCCTACCATGGAAGGAAAAGAGGTCAAGACAATTCGACACGAGGTGGTCGACACTCGCTATTACCGCTGGGGCGTAAAGGTGAAGATCGCACCTCCACCGGCGAAGGAGGTTGTTGACTGGAAGGATCTACCCGGCCCATCCTTTCAAAACGAGCAGGGCTGTTTCCTGTGCGGGTTCCAGCCTAGAGCACTCCACGATTGGCCGGCCAAGAAGATATGACGGGATCCAGGCAATTCACGGACCGAAGATCGTTCGCGCATCCCATCGCCGAGAGTCAGTCCAGCTCAATCGCCACATGGACAGCTAAGCTCAGATCCACTTGAATTCGTAATTCAGCACGAGAGTAGCAGCGATGTGCAGCAACCGTGCCCCTATCGATATCTCTTATCGACCGTCAATGGCAATGTGAACCTGCATAGACACGCCTATTGATCTCCATCATGCGGGCTCCCCGCAGGCGACCGACGTACGACACCGCGGCAAGGAGCGCCCGCGCGCACCTGACTCCGCTGGTGCCACGCCACGGCTCCAGTTGGCGGAACATGCTGTCCCGACACCTGTTCAACCACGTGCCCAGCAGCAGCCATTGCCCATGATCCTCAGCTGCGGGACATGCCCTCTCACGAGATGGAGCGGATGGCCAGAGCAGGTTTGGTATCGGCGGCGTCCGCCAGGGTGCGGATGTCGTCAGGGTCGGAGGTCCAGATGATCGCGCCCAAGGCGGCGGCCATGACGACGACAGTGGCGTCGACGACGTCGGCGGTCTTGGCCTTGCCGCACAGGGTGCCGGCGGCCTTGGCCGTCTCCAGCCCCACGAGTTCGACGCGGCAACTTGCCAGGAACCTGCCCAAGCGGACCTGACGGCGGGCATCGCGCCAGGCCTGACCCACCACGACGGCTGGGACGTAGATATCCCGGCCATCCTGCAAAGCGAGGTCGTGACGGGCCCACATGCGCCGGTCGTTGTTGTCGATGGCGATCAACGCACCCGCGTCGTACACATAGGGAATGCTCACGCGGCACTGGCCCCCGTGCCACCCAGATACTCGGCGTCAGCAGCAGCCATCTCCGCCCGGACCGCGGCCAGTTCCTCGGGAGTGAAGGCACCGTGCTCCGCTTGCCACTCGGCCACTTCCGCCCGCCCGAGGCGTAGCCGCAACTCGCGCTCCGCAGCACTGGCAATCAGCCGCGACAAGGGCACGCCGGCCTCCCGGGCCGCTGCACCCATGGCCTCGACGAGCGCCTCGTCGAGCGTGATCGTTACCTTCTTGCTAGCCATACAATTACCATATCACGGTATGGCGAATGGTGGAGCGCGATATGGCAGCACTTGGCCCGTTCCTTGGTGGCCCTCAGATGATCGCCAGTTCGCCCAGTCGAGATGGCTGATCACGATTGCCTCTCGGATTCGGTGAGGAGCAATTCCCATTCCTTCTCCAAGGCTTGATTGATTCGATGGTCGCGGGCGATGGCTTCTTTGAACCAGGCGATGGTCGCGGGCGCCATGGCGAGAATCTGGTTGTAGTTGAGGGCGGCCGGGTTCATGCCAAACAGCAGTCCGGTCTTGAGAAGCGTGCCTGAGGTGGCGATGGCGTGCCCGAGTAGCAGCATGGAGGTGAGTTTGGCGTGCTCCAGCTTCCGTTGCGCTGTGGTACCGCCGGTGGCATAGCTCTTGAGAAGCCAGTACCCGCGGATGATCGCGGACACGACGCCAGGAGTGATGCCCATTGTGAAGAAATGGCGCAGGTCATAGCCGTTCGTATACATGTAGCGGGCGACGTCGGTCCAGGGCACCTTGACACCGGAGGGGCACAATGCGAACGGGGAAGCAACCTGGCCGAGCTGAAGCAGGCTGAACAACGGGGGCTGCAGCCCGGCAGGAGTGTAGACATCCGAGAGCAGATGACGTACCTGGGTGATGAGAGCGTTGATCAGGTCGATCGGGGTGGCGTCGGTAGCGACCTGGACCAGTCGCCCTGCCTTGTCGATGTAGGTGCCGGTGCCGTGCATGAGATCTGCCACGCCGACGAGGAAACCAAGAGCCGGATCGTGGCCGAGGCTCTGGAGCCGATGGGTATCCGGCCGCATGCCGCTGACCAGGCCCCCGGTGGCCTCCGTGGTGGAGGCGTCAAAGGGAACTTTGGCCATCCTCTCGAACCTCTTGAAGAAATGATCGTGGATGTCTCGTGCGCGGTCACGGTCCTTTAACCACTTGGTGAGGGGCGATCCGGCGTACTTCTTGCCCAGGAAGGTGGAATCCCGGGGGATGCGGACGAGGATGACGTCAAGGAGGGTCGCGAGGACTCCGGCGACCAGGACGACCGTCCAGTCGGCCTTGTCCCAGCTGACGTCGCCATGTTCCTCGGCGTAGCTGCGCAGGCTGCGAGCTACCTGGCCGGAGGGAAGAACCTGTTGGAGCGGGTCCCGGGCCAGATCGATACCCAACAGATCCAACCGGGCTTCGGCAAGCCTGACGAGCTGATCGAAGTCGTCATCAGTCGAGACGATGGGCACGGCGTAACGGGGACAGTTCGGTGTCTCGACACTCACGGTGGTCGCTGCGCTCGGCTGGGGCTCTTGGGCAGGTACGAGGACGCCCATTGCCTGGAAACGGGCGCGCACCGCGTCGAACTCGGATTCGACCGAGTCCAGGGTGTCGCTGACGCGAAGTTCGCGTTCGAGGACCTCCTTGAGGTCGAATTCCACCTGGTCGAACAAGCCCCGCAGTTCGGTCAGCGTGACGGCCTGGTAAGCCACGACTGCGGCAGCCGCCGAAAGCTGGTCACCCGACATGGAGCGGCTCCCGCCGTTCGAATGCCTCCTGACTGGTCTGCAGATTCACCAGGGCCAGCTGAAAGGCTGCCAACTCAGCCCTCAGTGTGGCGAGTCGCTCTTCGTTCCTCGTGGTCTGGGAGAGGTAGGCCTCCATCCGGTGAGCGAGCCCCGCGATGTCGTCGGTGAGCTCGGCCATTGCCTGCTGGTGATTCTTGATGACTTGCTGAATCAGATGCTCGCGTCGCTTCTCTCGTTCACGCTCGTTGGTGGCCAGCAGGTAACGCGCGCCCTGATGAACCGCGACCCCGAGAATCACCACCGTGCCGATCCCGGTGACCATCGCGCTCAGGCCCAGCAGGCCGCCGAACCCCAGGGCCGCCAGACCCGAGGTGATTCCCGCCCCGCTGAGGCCGGCGACGCTGCCGGCAAGACTGACCGCGGCGATCGGGGCACCGAACGCAGCCGCCTTGGCAGCGATGTCCTTGGCGGTGGTCTCCAGCTGGCTGGTCGTGATCTTGCCGGAAGCGAAGTCCTCTTCGGTAATCACCATCTGTTCGGTAGCCTGCACGACCTTGTCAGCTGACTCGGGGAACACGAGTCCTGCGACCAGCACGATTCGCTCACGCTCGGCGTCCGCAGCATGCCCGTCAGCACGCGAAATTCGCACCAGATCGCGCACCAGCGCCGTGAACACCGGCTCGCGCTGATCTTCTTCGAGGAGGTCGTGCAATTCCCTGGACAGCTCCACCGTGGCGTCGGGGGCCCCTGCGTCGCCCGCTGCGTCGCGTTGCGCCCCAGTGATTTCACTGCGCGTAAACAACCAGCCGGTGCGCAGAGCGTGATGGCCGCTGGCCCGGCGTCGATCTGACCGCT
>NZ_JBHMQT010000044.1:432610-432684 GCF_042435035.1 Sphaerimonospora cavernae | reverse complement strand
CGTTGCGAATCACAGCCTTGAACCACGACCAGCGACGGCAGCAGCGACAGCCCCCCCCCCCCCCCCCCCCCCCC
>NZ_JBHMQT010000044.1:0-432559 GCF_042435035.1 Sphaerimonospora cavernae | reverse complement strand
GAATACTCGCAGTGATGGCAGTTGACCTGCGCAAATCACCTTCGTGATCTTGCAGAAACTCGCACCCCACCAAGCTCACCTGCGATTTCACCTTCCGTGATCTTGCAGTGCAAGATCACGGAAGATATTTCCGCTGTTCAGCGACCTTGTGTGCGAGTTTCTGCAAGATCACGAAAGGGAGATGCCCAGGTGAGCGGGCACACGTGCCAGCAACTGCAAGCTCACGCGGGGGTGGGTGGGTGGGTGGGTGGGTCAGGTGGAGGGGGGGAGGAGGAGGGTGTCGAGGTAGGTGGTCCAGTAGGGCTCGGGGTCGACGGGGGTGACCCCGGCGCGCAGCCGCTCTGGTGTGCCCGGTTCGTAGAACCGCTTGAGCGCCTCCGCCAGCGCGCCCACCGAGTCGGGCTCCACCAGCAGGCCGTCGACGCCGTCGGACACGTTGTCGGCCAGCGCGCCGACGCGGGTGGCGATCACCGGGACGCCGTGCTCGTGGCCGAGCCACACGTTCTGGCTGGCGGTCGCCGTGCGGTACGGCAGCACGAGGGCGTCCGCCCCGGCGAACAGTCCCGGCACGTCGTCGGCCGCGACGTACCCCGGCCGCAACTCGACCCGGTCGCTCAGGCCCAACTCCGCGATGAGGGCCCTGGTCTCCTCAAGACCGCCCCAGAACTCGCCGGCCACGGTCAGACCGACGTCCGGCAGTTGGGTCAGCGCCCGCAGGAGCAGGTCGAGCCCCTTGTAGGGGCGGACGATGCCGAAGAACAGCAGCCTGCCGTACGGCTCGCGCCCGCCCGAGGCGCCCGGGCTGCGCGCGGGCAGGTGCGGCGGGAGCGCGGCCACCCGCACCGGCGTGCCGGTGAGCTCACCGGCGACGTCCGCCTGCTGCTCGGAGTGCACGAGAACCCCGCCGTTGACCCCGCCGTCGACCCCGCCGACCCGCCGCAGCAGGGCCTTCATGAGCGGCACGTCGTACGGCTTGCGCTCGTGCGGCAGCACGTTGTGACACAGTGCCACGACCTTCGCCTGCCCGCCCAGGCCGTACAGGATGCCCAGGTAGGCGGGCACCTGCACGGGGCTGAGCACGGCGAGGACGACGAGGTCGGCCTCGCGCAGCCGCCTGCCGCAGCGGATCCAGCCATCCGGTCGCCGCCAGTCGAGGTCGCGGCGGGTGTTCGGGTACGGCTCGCCCTCCGGGCTGTCGATCGTCTGCTGTCCGGGGTAGAGGAACGCCGGGTACTGCGCCCGCCATGACTCGATCACCACGTCGTGGCCCTCGGCCCGCAGTCGGTGGGCCAACTCCGTGGTGTGCTGCGCTCCGCCGCCCTTGTAGGGGTAGGTCGGGCCGACGATCGCGATCCTCACGAATCGCCTCTCGAACGCACGATCAGGTCGGCCAGCAGCGCCACCGCCGCGATGATCAGGCCCGTCATGAAGATCGTGATCGTGTTGGTGCGGATGTAGAACAGCTCCGTGACCATGTCGAACACGCCCTTGACCAGGCCGATGCCGATCAGCCAGAGCGCCACCGGCATCAGCACCTTGAGCGGGTTGAAGTACATGATCATCCGCAGCACCTGCAGGATGTAGCGGTAGGCGTCGGAGACGAAGCTGAACTTCGACTTCCCGGCCCGCTTGGCGTAGTCGATGGGCATGTAGTGGACGTCGTGCTGGTTCGACAGGAACGCCAGCGTGATCGTCGTGACGCAGGAGAAGCCGGGGGGCAGCAGCCGCAGGTACGGCCTGGCCACCGACTTGCGGAAGGCCCGCAGGCCGGAGTTGAGGTCGGGGATCTTCTGCCCGGCCAGCCGTTCGGCGACCTTGCGGATGAACCACTTGGCGGGCACGCGCAGGAACTTGTGCGACCCCTCCTCGCTGGTGCGCGCGCCGACGACCTGATCGATCGCATGGTCCTTCTCCAGGATCTGGACCAGCTCGGGAATGCGCTCGTTCGGGTACGTCATGTCGGCGTCGGTCCACACGACGATCTCGCCGCGGGCCTCCTGGGTGCCGATCCTGCGGACCGTGCCGGAACCGCCGTTGCGGTGGAACGCCTTGATCCGCATGTGCGGGAACCGGGGCTCGGCCTCACGGAGCCGGGCCAGGGTCTCGTCCGTGGAGCAGTCGTCCACGGCCAGCAGTTCGTAGGTGTACCCGCTGTCGTCCATGGCCGCGCAGATGCGCTCGACCTCGTCGATCACATGGTCCTGCTCGTTGTAGCACGGCAGGACGATCGTCACGTACGGGTTATCGACGGCAGACACGGCGCTTCCAGAGGTCTCAGGCGGTCTCACGTCCGGCAAGGGTACTCTTCCCGGTCAAACCACGGCCTCACTTCGGATCACCCCGCCCTCGTACGGCTGACGCCGCGGGTGACGGTCAGCTCGCGCAGATGTTCGTCTCGGACGTCACGGCGTTGTCCCCGATCTGGATCGGGGTCTTGACGCCCTCCCAGTCGTTGCCGATCACGAGCTGGAGCACCGGACCCCGGACCTTGCCCTTCGGCGCGTCCGGAGGGGGTGACGAGGGCGTGAAGGGCGTGGCCGGGCCGGTGGCGGTCTTCCCGGTCTCGGGGGCGACCTGGCCGATCTCCTCCCCCTTGCGGATCTGCACCTTCCCCGTGAGGATCTTGGCGTAGTCCCAGCCCTGCCCGGTGTAGCGGATCATCGTCTTGGGCTGGTCGGTGCCGTCCGGCCTGCGCGCGTCGCCGACGCCGGTGACCACGAAACCCTGGGCGGCCAGCGCCTCGGCCACCTCCCGCGCCTTCCCGTCCATGCTGGTGCCGTTGAACACCTGCACCTTCACCTGGGACGGCTTGGTGACGGCCGGCCCGCTCGGCTTCGCGCCGGGTGAGGCAGCGGCGGCGCTCGGAGACGCGGTCGGGGTCACATCGACGTCGCTTCGGATCGCGTTGAACAGGTTGTTCGCGTCCGGCTGCTTCCACTGCACGCGGTTCTTGTCGGCGACGTACGGCTCCCACGGCACGGTCGTCGCCTTGAACCCCTTGGCGGTGAGCTTCGAGGCGCTCTGCGCGATCTGGATGAGCGTGTCGGTGTTGAGGTCTTCGTTCATGGTCACCGACTCGGCCGTGGCCTCGATGAAAGCCTGCAGCTTGCCCACATCGGTGAGCAGGGCCCGGCTGGTCGCCTTCTTCACCACCTGGGAGATGAAGACCTGCTGGCGCTTGATCCGGCCGAGGTCGCTGTTGTCGCCGATGCCGTACCGCAGCCGTACGTAGCCGAGAGCGGCCTCGCCTTTGACCACCTGTCGCCCCGCGGGGAGGTCCAGCTTCGACTTCTTGTCGTTCACCGCCTGGGGCAGGCAGATCTCGATGCCGCCGAGCGCGTTCACGATGTTCTTGAAGCCGGTGAAGTCGACCTTCACGAAGTGGTCGACGCGGATCTTCGTCAGGTCCTCGATGGTCCGCCGGGTGCAGATCATCCCCCCTTCGGAGAACGCCGCGTTGATCTGTCCCAGGTGCTGCGGGATGATCGCGCCGGTCTTCGTGTTCTTACAAGCGGAGATCATCACCATCGAGTCGCGCGGGAAGCTGAGCAGTGTCGCGCCATCCCGGTCCGGGGACACGTGCAGGAGCATGATCGTGTCAGTGCGCTCGCCGTCGTTCTCCATGTGCTGGCCGTACCGCTTGTTGGCCCCGGTCCGCGTGTCCGACCCGACGAGCAGAACATTGATCGCACCCGTCTGGTTCTCGGGGCGGTTCTTGTCGATTTCGTCGGTGGACTTCTCGCGGCTGATCAGGTCCATTGTGCTGCGATACGTCTTGTACGCGGTGAGCGTGCCGGCCGCCAGCACGGTGGTCATGACGATGCTGACCCAGCCCCATGCTCCCGGTCCGCGCCGTGCGCCGCCCCCTCCATCGCCGGAGTCCCCACCACCGCCGCGACCGCCACCGCCGCGACCGCCACGGCGACCACGACGGCCGGAGCCACCGGAGCCACCGGAATCGTCGGAGTCGTAGCCGGAAGGGGCCGCCGCCTCGAACGCCGCGGCCGACTCCTCGTCGCCGCCCCTGCGCCCGCGACGCCGCCTCGGCTGGTCCGCCTCGTAGAGGCCGCCGCCGTCGGCCGACGCGTAGGTCCGGGTGTCCGCACCGGCCGGGTGACCGCCGCGCCGCCGCCCGCGAGAGGGCTCGTACTCCTCCGGACCGCCATAAGAATCCTGGTAGGCGTCGCCATATGAGCCGGCGCCGTACGAGTCGCCGTACGACTCGTTGTACGAGTCGCCGTACGAGCCCTCGTAGGAGGAATCGCCGCGACGGCCTCGCCGACCGCGCGCGCCGGCCGGGGCGTCGTAACCGCCACTCGGCGCACCGCCGCCGTACGCCCCGGGGTTCTGCGGCCCCCAGACCTTCTGGTCGGCCGGAACGGATGGGGGTTGTTGGTCGCGAGCGGAGGCGCGGCGACGCTCGCTCATCGGTCGCTCCTCGGCGCGGAGTGCGGCAGAGGCACGGGCGAACGATCGGAGGTGCTACTGATCGGCTCGCGCACGTGTCCTCCTTGCTTGGCGATCACTCCTCGCGCTCACGAGATTAGGTCACGGAGGCGAGTCGAGGCGCCGTGATCGGCGGGATCCGGACCGTGGTCACTCTACTGTGATCACTCTGCGAGATCCCGGGTGATTCAGCGGCAGAGCATACTAAAACTAGGACATTTTGCGGTATTGCATTTGCGTCCACTTTACCGTTGTTTTACCGGTTCCGCTGGTCACGTCGGTCGTCCGGGCTCATCGCCAGGGCCGCCGCGAGGCAGGCGAGCGGGGTCGCGGGCAGCACGTACCGGTAATCGAACTGCGCCGTGGCCGCCGGAACGACCAGCAGAACCCAGGCGGTCGCCCAGGGAAGCCCCCACGGCACCCCCGATCCCCGCGCCGCGCCGCGCCGCATCAGCCGAACCAGCCGAACCAGCCGAACCAGCCGAAGTAACGGAATGGCGAGCACGACCAGCAGCAACGCCCCCGGCAGGGACGCCACCCGCTGGTAGGCCCGCATCCACTGGGCGTACGGCTCGGCGATCCGCACCGCGACGGATCCCCGTTCGTACCGCTCGGCGAACTCCTTCCCGACGATCGCCGGGTGCCGGTCCGGCGGTGCGGGCGTGGTCGCGGGGAACTCGTAGTACCCGTAGGTCTCCGCGTCGGGATAGACGTGCCGCTGCCAGCTGAACGTCCGCCCCAGCTCGGTCAGGGCCCCGGCCGCGTAGTCGAGCGGCTGGCTCCGGATCGCGAGCCAGGCGAACCGCCCGGCCAGCGCGTCGGTCTCCTCGGTGAACGTGATGCCGGGCAGCCGGACCAGGGGCGAGTCGTCGCTCCAGACGTAGTCCTGCATGGCCGGGCGCTCCGCCGGGGGCCGGGGATCGCACAGCACGGCCAGGTCCGCGGTCGGCCGCATGATCGAGCAGTCGGCGAACGTCATCGCCCGGCCGTAGAGGAAGACCCCGTTGGATCCGACCAGGCCGACCCGGTGGTGGGCCGCGTAGAACCACCCCGCGTACGCCGCGAGCGGCAGGAGCGCGGCCAGCGCGAACGCCCCCACCCGCCGCGGCGCGTCCCGTCGTACGGCTCCCGCTCCGCGCAGGCCGTACCAGACCAGAAAGAAAGCGAAGACGGCGATGAGCGGGAGTCCGACGGTCCTGGTCAGCGTCGCGGCGGCCAGGATCAGGCCGAGGGCGACCACAGCGGGCGTCGACGGCCGATGGGTGGACGGCGGGCGGCGCAGCACGAGGCAGGCGGCGGCCACGACGAGGAACGTGAACAGCGAGTCGGAGACGAGCAGGTGTTCCATCTCGATCTGATACGCGTCGAGCAGGATCGGGACCGTGGCCGCGGCGGCGGCCAGGACACTCCGCCGAGAGCGCCCGCACCATCGCAGCACGGTGACATAGATCATGGTCCCGGCGAGCAGCCCGAGCAGGTGCTGGACGAACGTGACCAGGGCGAAGCTGTGGAACGGCTCGAACAGGCGCAGGAACATCGAGTAGCCGGCCGGCCGGACGAGGTCGGGCCGGGGCCGCATGGCGGTCACCACGTAGGTGTAGGAGTCCGGGAACCACAGCGCCGGTCGGTACCCGAGCATGGTCACGATCCGCAGGGCCGTTCCCAGCCCGAAGACCCCCAGAAACCAGCTGTGCGGAAACCACCCGTGCCGCCGGGCCAAGACCGACACATTCCTTCCGGCCGCACTGCTGGTCATCGGCGTACGCTACCGGAACGTGCGGGGGAGTCGCGTGATCGCTTTGAAGCCGGAGAGCGGGCGATTGTCGCAGCGGGCGGTTACGCTCGGCGTCATCGCCACCGACCGGTCTCCCCGTTCTCCCCTGCCGTCGGCGGGCCGCGTGCTCGCCGTCGGGTCCGCGCTGCCCGCCCTCGTCCTCGGCGGATGGCTGCTCGCGGGACTGCCGCTGCTGCTTCTCGGCTGGTTCCGGCCGCTGCCGATGCTGCTGGTCGGCGGCGCGTCGGCCGTGCTGCTGTGCCGGTACGGCCTGCGGCGCATGCCCGAGGTGGACGGCTCGGCGACGGCCGGGCGGACGGCGGCCGTTTTCGGCATCGCGGTCGCCTCCGGCGTCTTCAACGGGATCTTCCACGGAGAGCAACTGCTGGTCAGGCGTGATCCGGGCACCTACGCGGAGTACGCCGTCTGGCTGGCGCGGCATGGCTCGCTACCGATCCCCCGGGGAGACTTCGGCGGCCCCGACCCGGCCCTGCGGTTCGACGGCATGGGCTTCTACGGCACCGACGACGGGATCCTCCCGCAGTTCATGGCCGGGCCGCCGATGATCCACGCCATCGGCGACTGGGTGGCGGGCATCCCCGGCCTGCTGCTCGTGCCGCCGGTGCTGGGCGCGCTCGCCGTGCTGATCTTCGCGGGGACGACGGCCCGTCTGGTCGGCGCCCGCTGGGCCCCACCGGCGGCGCTCGCCTTCGCGGTCAGCCTCCCCGTTCTCTACACCTCCAGGACCACCTTCAGCGAGATTCCGTCGCTGATCCTGATCTTCGGCGGCCTGAGCCTGCTGGCCGACGCCAGGCGCCGGGCCGGCGCAGACCGGGCCGGCGCGATCGCCGCCGCGCTTTCCGGGTTGCTCTTCGGGCTCGCCCTGCTCGTCCGCATCGACGGCCTGCGCGACGTGCTGCCCGCGCTGCCGTTCGCCGGACTGCTCATCGCGCTCAACCGCATCTCCCGCTCCCGCGCCCGTACGAGAGGCGCATCGGGCTTCGCCGACGCGGACCGGCGGCTGGGCGTGCCGCTGCTGGGTGGGCTCGCCGTGGGAGCGCTGTGGGGCCTCACCGCCTGCTACACCCTCGCCAAGCCGTACGCGGAATATCTCTCCGGCTCGCTCAAGCCCCTGCTCGGCATCTGTGCCGCCGTCCTGGTGCTCACGGCGGCCGGTACGGCTCTGGCGCCGTGGATCGCGGCCCGGCGGTCGCTTCGGCAGCCGGTTCCGCAGCGGGTTCGGCGGTTGATCCGATGGCTTCCCGAGGCCGCGGCCGGGCTCGTCGTGCTGGTCATGGCGGGCCTCGCCGTACGCCCCTGGGTGCAGACCGTACACCGGGTCCCGATCAGTCCGGAGGACAGGCTGACCGCGGATTTCATCGAGAAGACGCAGGAGGCGGGCCGCCTGCCGATCGACGGCACCCGTCTCTACTACGAGGACTCGCTGCACTGGGTGTTCTGGTACGTCGGGGTTCCCGCGGTCGTGCTGGCCACGCTGACGGCCGCCGTGCTCGTACGCCGCCTGGCCCGGGGAAGGGAGATCGGCTGGCTGCTGCCGCTGGCGATCATCGGGTGGACGACGCTGACGACGCTGTGGCGGCCCGGCATCACACCCGATCACCCGTGGGCCTCGCGGCGGCTGGTGCCCGTGGTGATCCCCGGGCTGATCCTGCTCGCCGTCTGGGGGCTGCGGTGGCTGCGTGCGCGCGCCCGGAACTCGGGGCGGCGCCGTGCCGGTCCGCTGGTGGCCGCCGCCGGGGCCGTCCTGCTCGTGGCCCCGGCCGCCGTCACGTCGATCGGCACGGCGTTCTCGCCGGTCAACCGGGGGGAGGCCGCTGCGGCGGCCGACCTGTGCGCCGCGATCCCGCCGAACGCGTCCGTGCTGTTCGTCGAGCGGGTCACCGGTGACCGCTTCGGCCCGCTCGTGCGCGGGGTGTGCGACGTGCCCGCCGCCCGGGTCGACTTCCCGCCCGGCACCAGCGTGCCGTTGTACGCCGACGTGGCGCGGCTGATCGGCAAGGTGCGGGCCACCGGCCGCGTTCCCGTGCTGCTCGCGGCCGAGGCGGGCCAGCTCGAGCCGTACGGCACGGCCACCCGCGTGGTGGCCCTGCGCACCCGCCAGGACGAGCGGTCTCTGGTGGACCCGCCCGACGGCACCTGGTCGCTCAGCATCGACGTCTGGATGACCAGCCCGCGCTCGTGATCGGTACAGTCCCCGCATGCACTCGACTCCGGAATCTTCGCAGAGTGAGGAACTGTCGTTCGGCGCCGATCCGGACGACGGCCCGCGACCGGGTGAGCGGGCAGCCGCCTGGGCGGTCAACTGGTCGAGGGCGCATCGACGGCTTCTGGTCGTGGTCGGGCTGTCGGCGGCACTGGTGGCCGGACTCGGTGTGGGCGGCTGGCATCTGTACGAGAAATCCAACCGGCCGCTGCCGCCCCCGGACGGCCCGTGGCCCCAGATGGGCACTCTTTCGGTGTATTTGTGCGGGGGGACCCGGTTGGACACCGGCCGGAAGACCTGCCGTGACGGAGGATCCGCCACGGCCGCCGACAAGCAGAAGATCGAGGCCACCCTCAGGGCGGTGCCCGAACTACGGGATCTCCGTTTCAAGAGCCGGGAGGAGGCCCTGTCGGACTTCCGGGAAAGGTCGACCGGGGGGCAGGAACCCGACCTCATCGACTTTCCGGAGTCGTACCAGGCCCGCATCGGCTCCGGGGACTGGCGGGCGCTGAAGAGCCGGTTCGAGACTCTGATGGGAGTGTCGGACGTCTTTCTGACCAGGGATGGCTTCTGGTGGGACAAGGCGGACATCGAGATCTCGCTCTGCCCGGAGCCGAGCAGCCTGCCGGCATTCGGCTGCGTGAAGCGGGGAAGGCCGACCGAGGACGAGAAGCGCGCCGTTTTCGACCGCATCAAGGCCCTGCCCGACGTCGAGGCCGTCTACCTGGAGGACCCGGTCCACTACCTCAAGATGCTCCGTCACTCCTATTGGGATGAGAACGGGTCCGCCATGCACGATCTCCGCCACGCAGCCGAGACGTTCTACGTGAAGCTGAAGAAGCCGCCGGCGATGGCCGAGCTCCGAAAGATCTTCAAGGAGATGCCTGGCGTGCAAGACGTGACCGATATTTCCATCTCCCGACCCTAACCCCCACCCCCAATCCCGTGATCTTGCGAATGCTCGCACGTCGAGCCCTGACCAGGCATTTCGCGTTCCATGATCTTGCAGTTTCTCGCAGGCGTACGCCCTGAGCAGCGGAAACGCCGTTCATGATCTTGCACTGACGACTGCAAGATCATGAACGGTATAGGCGCAGGCCAGAGCGCTCGGGTGCGAGAAACTGCAAGATCACGATTGAGATTCACGCAGGCCAGGAGGGTGGCGTGCGAGAAACTGCAAGATCACGGGACGGGGGCTGGGTGTCGCCTCGGTTACGTTTCGCCCCAGAGGCGACAGTCGTTCTTGGGAACGTTAGGGTTGGTGATCGGCGAACGCGCCTTGTTCGCCCGTTCAGGGTGATGTGCCGGGCCGCCTTCGCTAGTGTCCGAACAGGACCGCGTCGCACGATCCGAGGATTCGCGGGGCGCGGTCGTCCCTCCGAGCCCCACCAGCCCGAGCCTCCAACAGATAGCTGAGCGTTTCTCTCGTGAGCGACATCCGTCATCGCCCTCCGGTCCAAGTCCCGCAGTCCGGCGTCACCCCCGATGCCGAGGAGGAGGCCCCCACCGGCGTGATCAGCCGGATCACCGCGGAGTGGCCGGGCCCGGCGGACGACGACGATCACGCGCGCGCGAAGAACGCCCCCGGCCCCTCGACCTCGGGCTTCCCCAGCACCTCGGGCTCCCCCAGCACCTCGGCTCCCGCGGCCACGGCCGCCTCGACACCCCCGGCCACGCCGGGCCCACTCGGCGCCTCGGACAATCCAGACAACCCAGACAACCCGGCCCGACCGGATGATCCGTCCGGGCCGGACGCCGCGGCGTGGGCGCAGCTCGACAAGGAGCCCCTGCCGGTCCGACGCCCGCGCAGGCGGGGTGCCGCCGGGCTCGGCGGGACGCCAGACGATTCCCCGGCCTCCGCCGAGTTCAACTACTTCTCCACCTCCCGGGACGGTCATCCCGACCCCGCAACTCCTTCAGCTCCCTCGGCGGCCTTCGACCGGCCCGAGCCGTACGGGGACTGGGACCAGGGCGGCCCGGCGACGGAGATCCAGCCGTCTCAGTTCCATGCGCCGCAGTGGCCGGATCTCGCGGGCGAGGCCGCACCGCCGCCCGTGCAGTGGGACCCGTGGCATCGGACCTCGGCGGGGCCGCCTCCGGCGGGCAGATCCGGCGGCCCGGGGGACTCAAGGGAGGACGCGCTCGCCGAGGGGGCGCCACCCCCGCTGCCCGCCTGGGTGCCGGCCAGGACCTGGGATGACGGAGACGACTCAGGTCGCCCGGACGCCACGCCTGAGCCCCATGGGCTCCAAGGGTTTCCCAGAGGCCCGGAGGCCGACCCCTTCGGTGGGCGCCAAGCGGCCCGTCAGGGCGGGTTCGGCTTCCTCCACCCGCCCGCCGACCAGAATCGGAATCGACAGACGGATCACGAGCGGCAGGCGGATCCGGAGCCGGATCCCGCCCCGCGGCCTTCCCGCAGGCGGCAGCGCGATCCCTATCTGGACAACGTCAAGTTTCTCCTGATCGCCCTGGTGCCACTGGGCCACTCACTGGTGCCGACCCTGGCCGCCCACTCGGCACGGGCGACCTACCTGTTCGTCTACGTCTTCCACATGCCGCTGTTCGTCATCATCAGCGGTTACCTGTCCAAGAACTTCTGGAACTCCAACGCCAAGACCAACAAGTTGGTCGACACGTTCGTGGTGCCGTACGTGATCGTCGAGGTGGGCTACGCCTTACTCCGCACCGCACTGGGGCAGAAGTGGTCCCTCACGATCATGGATCCGGCCTGGCTGAACTGGTACCTGGTGGCGCTGCTGTTCTGGCGGCTGTCCACGCCGGTCTGGAAGCGCATGCGCTACCCCGTGCCCATCGCCGTGGCCATCTACCTGTTCGCGGGCTTCTCCAACCTGAGCGGCGACTTCAGCATGGACCGTTTCTTCGGGCTCATGCCGTTCTTCGTCATCGGCCTCGTGCTCAAGCCCGAGTTCTTCGAGTTCCTCCGGCAGCGCTGGGTGCGGGTGCTGTCCGTGATCGTACTGGTCGTCGCCGCCGCGGTGGCCATCTACCTCGTGAAGAACTACACGGTCAAGCTCGGCCCGATCTACTGGAAGAACAGCTATCACCAACTGCACCTGGTCTGGTGGAAGGGCATGGCGCTGCGGGTCGCCCTGCTCGCCGCCGCACTCGCCATGTCGACGGCCGTGCTGTCACTGATCCCCCGCAGGGAGACGTGGTTCACCGACCTCGGCACCCGCACGTTGTACTGCTACCTGCTCCACGGCGTGCCCGTTCTGATCGCAAAGCAGATGGGCTGGCTGAGCTTCCCCTGGCTGTACGGCCCGCTCGGGGTGGCGACGATCGCCTTCACCACGTTCGCGCTGTCCATCGTGCTGTGCCTGCCGATCACCCGCACCGTGTTCCGCTATCTGCTCGAACCAAGGCTGACCTGGCTCTACCGCAGGCCGCGCGTCCAGCAGCCCCCCGCACAACCAGAGCAATCCCAGGCACAGCAGCCCCATTCGCAGCAGACACAGACATATGCCGGACAGGCGAGGTGATTCGCCCCTCCTGCCCGGCGATCACCCCCTTGTGATCCCGTAGAGCCGGGTGCAGGTCGTGACCCGCCGGAGGATACGGCTGTCATCCGACCGCCGGGCTTGCTGTACTTGGAGTCATGTCACCACGCGACGCCATGCCGAGCCACGCCAGCCATCTTGTTCAGGGACGCCGGGTGGACATGCCGGTGAAGGTGCGGGACGCCTCGCTCTGCGCCGCCACCTATCTCGTGCGGGCCGATCCCGCCCGGGCGGTTCTCGCCTACTCCGGGATGGACGTCACCGAGGTGCTGCCCGGCAGGGCCGTCTGCATGCTGCTGTTCGTGCAGTATCGGGACTCCGACCTGGACGCCTACAACGAGTTCGGCGTGGGGTTCCTCGTACGGCCGCCGGAGGCGGGACCGCCGCCCCGGCGTGGACCGCTGGCCGGTCTGAAAGATCTGGGCGCGACCGGAGGCGGCGCCTTCATCCACTGGCTGCCGGTCACCCAGGGCTTCACGCTGGAGGCGGGTCGAAGCATCTGGGGGTTCCCCAAGGAACTGGCGGAGATCGACCTCCGCCTCGCGACACCGTACAAGCGGTGCATCGTGCGCAAGGACGGCCGACTGGTCGTCGACCTGCTGATCCGGCCGGGCATCCCGCTGCCGCCACCTGCGGCGCTGCCGGGCGGCCGGGACGACATCGAAATGATCGACGCCTACACGCACACCGACGGGGTCACCCGTCGCGTCCCCTGGATCGTGCGCCCGAGCGGCATCCGCTGGCGACCGGGTGGCGCGCTGATCAGGCTGGGAAACCACCCGGTCGCGAAGGAGTTGAGCGAGCTCGGCCTGCCCAAGCACGCCCTGATGACCACCACCGTCAAACGCGTGGCGATGGAGTTCGCCGCCGCCGAGGAGGCATGACCTAAACGATGGGCGGGCGGCCGAGGCGGAGCATGCGCCAGGCGGTGCGCCAGGCCATCGGGCGGCGGTCACCGGCCGGCTCGCGCAGCCCTTCGGCGAAGCCGCGGAACCACGCCTTGATCGCCGTCGCGGACCGCTCACGGACGAGCGTGAGGACGATCCAGTTGAGCAGATAGCACGCGGCGAGCAGCCAGGGCAGATTGCGGCGCGCCAGCCAGACCCGGTTGCGGGCGTTCAGCCGGTAGAAGTCCGCGTGCCGGCTCGGCAGCACCAGCGGGTGATACATCACGGTCTGCGCGTCGTACTCGATCCGGTAGCCCTCGCCCAGCAGCCGCCAGGCCAGGTCGGTCTCCTCATGCGCGTAGAAGAACCGCTCCGGAAGCCCGCCCACCTGCAGGAAAGCGGACTTCCTGATCGCGCAGGCGCCGCCGAGGAAGGTCGTCACCGGAGACGACCGCTCAGGGTCGCCGGCGCGCAGCCGGGGCACGTGCCGCCGCTGCACCGAGCCGCCCTCCGGGTCCATCACCCGGAACGAGATCGCGGCGAGGTCCGGCTCATGCGCGAACCGGTCGCGGACGTGCGCCGCGACCGCGGAGTCGGCGTACCACCCGTCGTCGTCGAGGAAGAGGACGATGTCTCCGGTGCATTCCTGCACGCCGTGGTTGCGCCCCTCCGGAATGCCGACGTTCCGCGGGAGCCGTACGGTCTTGACCGCGGCGGCGGAACCCGGCAGCGGCCGGGCCGTGAGCTCGGGAACATCGGCGCCGTTCCCGACGACCACCACCTCGACGTCGGCGTCGGCCTGCGTGAGCGCGGACGTGACCGCACGGTCGAGCTCGGCGGTCCTGTTGCCCATGGTGAGGATGACACACGAAATCTTCACGGCGTCATCGCCTCGACGTTGGGCGCACTGCACACGATTTCATGATCACCGAGTCTGTGTGGCCAGGCCATCCGGAATCCGCCGCGTATCGCTGAGGAATACACTGAAGCAAAAGGGTATCGGAACTGCCAGCGAACTGTTACCGAACCGCAGGTGAAGCCGCGACAGTTCCCAGGAGGATATCGACGCCCCCATCCCCGCCCCCGTCCCCGCGTGGTCACGACAACCGCCGCGACGCGAGGATGCTCACCAGGTGCAGCACGAGCTGGATCCCCGCGACGGCGGCACAGGCGACGACCAGCACCCGGGTGGCGGGGAACCACAGGTCGAGCACGGCCACGATCACGACGATCAGCGACAGCTCGACCGCCTGGATCAACCGGTGGAACCGGGTCGCCCCGACGATCCTGCGGGCAAGGCCGAGCCGGCGGGAGGCGAACTGCCCCGCCTGCGCCTCGGTCGCGGCGACCAGCCCGGACCGGGCCCGGGCCACGTCGACCAGGTCGGTCTCCGACTTGATCAGGATCGCGCCCAGCGCGGCGGCGAAGCCGAGCACCGTGTACCAGTCCGGCACCACCTGCGAGGCCCGGAAACCCAGACCGATGAGCAGCGCGGCCTCGGCGAAGTAGTGCCCCACCCGGTCGAGGTAGACCCCGGTGATCGACGTGCGGCCCGTCCATCGGGCCAGCTCGCCGTCCGAGCAGTCGAGCAGCAGATAGACCTGGATCAGCAGCGCGGCGCCCAGAGCCGCCCAGATCCCCGGCAGGGCCAGTACGGCTCCGGCCGCCACACCGCAGCCGATCATCAGGCCGGTCACCTGGTTGGGTGTGATCGGCGTCTTGGCCAGCAGCCAGGTGGCGTAGATGGACAGCCGCCTCATGTACAGCAGGCCGGCCCAGTGTTCGCCGCTGCGGCGATCCATCGTGGTCTGCGGCTGGGCGACCGCGCGGAGTTCAGCGACCGATGGCGCGGACATAGTCCTCAACTTTCGCCCTGACCTCGGCCTCAGACAGGCGAAGGTGCTCGAGGATGGTGTAACGACCGGGCCGGGTGCTCGGGGCCAGCATGACGGCCTCGGTGAACTGTTCGTTCGACAGGCCGACCTCGCCGGGGGTGACGGGCAGCCCGTGCCGCCGCAGGCAGCCCCTGACCTGACCGAGCCGGTGGGCGTCCTCACGGAGGAAGAAGCAGAAGGCCGTGCCGATCCCCGCCAGCTCGCCGTGGCTGGCGGTCCCGGGGAAGAGCTGGTCCACGGCATGCATGATCTCATGGTCGCCGCCGCTGGCCGGCCGACTCGACCCGGCGATGACCATCGACATACCCGAGAGGATCAACGCCTCGGCCAGGACGGTCAGGAACGCGTCGGACTCGATGGAGTCGGAGCGCCCGAGCACCGCCTCCGCTGCGGTGCGGGCCATGGAGATCGCCACTCCGTCGATGGGCTCGCCGCGCTCGGTCCTGCCCAGTTGCCAGTCCTCGATCGCGGACAGGTTC
Organism: Sphaerimonospora cavernae; assembly: GCF_042435035.1. NCBI lineage: Bacteria > Bacillati > Actinomycetota > Actinomycetes > Streptosporangiales > Streptosporangiaceae > Sphaerimonospora > Sphaerimonospora cavernae. The sequence goes on along the minus strand of NZ_JBHMQT010000044.1, from coordinate 417,336 downwards.
GCGAGCACGTCGCCGACCCCGGCCCGTACGAGGGACGGCGGGGCGTCGTGGACGAAGTCGAGGTCCACCATGATCGCCAGAGGCATCGGCACGCCGAAGGAGGGTTTGCCCCCGTCGTGCACGAGGGAGGCCACGGGCGAGCAGATGCCGTCGTGTGAGAGGTTGGTGGCCACCGCGACCATCGGGATCCCGGCCAGCGACGCGGCGTACTTCGTGGCGTCGATCGTCTTGCCGCCGCCGATTCCGACGACCGCCTCGAACGCGCCCTTGCGCAGATCGCCGCCGAGCGCGATGGCTGCGTCGACCGTTCCATCGGCCACCCGGAAGACCTTGGCGTCGCCGAGCGAAGGGGCGATCGTCTCGGCGATCCGGTCACCCTGGTTCGGGCCGACCGCGATCGCCACCTGCCCGGAGGTGGCCACCCGGCTGTCGGCGAGCAGCGAGCCGAGCTGCGCGATCGCGCCCCGTCGCACCTCCATCGTGAGGGGGGCCGGCAGCATCCTTGCCAAAATCGGCATCAGAACTCCTCAGACGACGATAGGGGCCCGCGGGCGGCCGGAAGGGAGGTCGTCCGTGGAAGCGCGGGGAAGATCTCCTCGCCGGGACCCGTGGAGACCCGTGAGGATCAGTATCGCCATGCGATCTCACGGGCCTTCGCGAGGTCGTCGTGGTTGTCCACCTCGACCCACTCGACCTTGCCGATGGGCGCCACCGTGATCTTCTCACCGCGGTCGACCATCTCCTGGTAGCCGTCCTCGTAGTAGAGCTGCGGGTCCCGCTCGAAGGTCGTCCGCAGCGCGTCGGCCAGCCGGTCGGCGGCGCCGGGCCGGATGAGCGTCGCGCCGATGTACTCGCCGTACGCCTCGGTGGGATCCATCAGCTTGGTGATCCCCTTGAGGCGGCCGCCGGTGAGTGTGACCTTCATCTCCTCGTCGGCGAGCGACTTCACGTCGTCCACGGCGAGCAGGATGTCCGAGCCGTCGTTCTCGGCCGCGAGCAGGGTCCGTTCCACCGACACGGGGTGCACGGTGTCGCCGTTGACCAGCAGCGCGCCCTGGGCGAAGTAGTCGCGGGCGCACCACAGGGAGTAGGCGTTGTTCCACTCCTCGGCCTTGTCGTTGTGGACCAGCGTCAGCGTGACGCCGTGGCGGCTCTCCAGGTCGGCCTTGCGGTCGTGCACCGCCTGGGCCTGATAGCCGATGATGACGACGACGTCGCGGAGGCCGACCGCCGAGAGGTTGCGCAGAGCGATGTCGAGGATCGTGGTCTCACCGTCGACCGGCACCAGCGCCTTGGGCAGCGTGTCGGTGTACGGCCGCAGGCGACGTCCGGCCCCGGCGGCCAGCACCATTCCGAGCAATTTCGCGCACTCCTTGAGGTCGAGCGTGAGGCAGTAACCCCAAAGGTTAGTTGGCTTTCGGCACAGTGCGCGTAATCCCCCCGCCCACACAGTCATTCTTGGGCTCCCGGCACCGCCGTCCCACCTCCCGACGCGGCGGCCCCACCCCCCGGCGTGGCGCCCCAGCAGGTTACGCTCTCCCAGCCGAACACGCCCCACAGGTATCCGGCCAGCAGCACGAACGCCATGGTCACCGTGTCGAACAGGCCCGCGACCGCGACGATGAGCAGCCGGCCGTCCCAGCCCAGCCCGACCGCGGCCAGCCACGGGGGCGGACAGACATGCTGCCGCACCCGGTAGACGACGTCGTAGTGGTGGAAGGCCAGCGCTCCGAGCAGCGCGAAGATCAGCACCGGGGAGATGGACCGGCCGAAGCCGACGGCCGTGATGAAACCGTACTCCGTGAGCCGCAGGATCGGCGGCACCAGCCAGTCGAGACGGCCGTCGTGCGCGTGGGCGCCGCCCGATCCGGCCAGCAGCAGGAGCACGGCCGGGGCGAACATGGCGAGATCGTCGCGTCCCGTCGCCCCCGCGAGCAGCAGGGCGCCCGTCACGAAGGCACCCGCGATCACGGGTGGGAGTGGCGGGAGCTGACCGGAGATCAGCAGGGCCATGGCCCGGGCCAGCGGCCCGTCGTCACGGTAGGCCACCACGGTGCCGCGTGGCGCCGCCGTCGTGTCCGCGGATGCCATGCTCATCCGAACGACCTCCTGATCCGGCCGGCCGACATGTAGGCCAGCGCGACCACGCCCCAGCCGAGGAGGGCCAGGAACGTCACCCGCGCGTCGAACAGGGCCGCCGTGATCGCGATCAGCGCCATCCGCTCCCCGATCGGCAGCACGATGATCTTTCTGAGCCAGTACGCCGCGCTCCGCGCGCGTGGAGACGCGACCGAGGCGGCCGCCTCACCCGAGGTGACCTTGCCCGGCAGGGCTTGGGAGGGCCCGGCCTGGGATGTCGTGATCCGGACCGGCTTGTCCGGCCCACCCCGAGGCTCGTCCCGCGGCTCGGTCAGGAGCAGCCCGTCCCGGGGCTCGTCCCTGGGCTCGTCCCTGGGCCCGTCTCGGGGCTCGGCGAGGGGGCGACGCGGCCCGGCGGTGTGCCCGGCGCCGGAGTCGGCCACGGCTCCGGCATAGGAGAAGTCGACCATGTGCCGCACCACCTGGAGGATCACCGCGGCCACCGCGAGCGGCCACACGCCGCCGGGCTCGCCCGACTGCGCCTGGTAGCCGAAGGCCAGCCCGGCGAGCACGACGTACTCCTTCAGCCGGTCGCAGATCCCGTCGAGCCAGCCGCCCAGAGTCGAGAACCGCCGCGTGTAGCGGGCGAGCTGCCCGTCGACGCAGTCGAGCACGAACGACAGGTAGAGCGCGACGGCGCCGACCACCAGGCCCGTCCGATGCCCGTCGGAGAACCAGATCGCCGCGATGAGCGCCAGGCCCACCGAGATGCCGGTGACGGCGTTGGGCGTCAGCCCCAGCATGGCCGCGAGCCGTACGAGATGACGCGACCAGGAGCTGACGAAGAAGGTCGTGAAGAAGCCGTCGCCGGTCTTGACGGCCGCGTCCAGCCGGGCCCGCGACTCGTCGACCCCGGCCAGGCCGCTGATCGCCATCTCCGCCCCGGCGCTGTCGGCCACCCGGTCACAGCGCAGCGCGCCGACCGTGACGGATCGGACCGGCACCCCGGAGCGTACGAGCCCGGCCAGCAGCAGGTCGGGCACCTCGGCGTCGCTCACCCGGCCGAGACGACGGCGCTCCGCCAGGTCGGCCAGCTCCTCCGCCACCTCGGCGAGGCTCGTCAGGTGCGCCTCCCCCACCTGGAGCACACCGCCGAAGACGCCGTCGGCCCGCTCGACCTCGTGAAAGGAGTTGCCCGCCGACACGACCCGGCCCGACTCCGTCCGTACGGGCGGGTGCAGCGGGGACCGCTCACCGGCCTCGGCCGTGGCCCCGACGATGGGCCCGACGATGGCTCCGGTGAGCCGGGAGGGGCCCGCGACCAGCGTGGCCAGGGCCTCGGTGTGGGCGACGACGTCGGCCACGAGCACGATCACCGGTGACGTGGCGGTCCTGGCCGTCTTGGCCACGACCCGCAGGTCTTCGGCGAGCCCGTCGCTCATGGTGTCCGGCAGCCTGTGGGGCACTTCGTACGGCCCGGCCGCGTACGGGCGGGTGCCGTCCGGTCTGGCCACCACGTGGACGTCCCGGACGGGCAGCGTGACGAGCTGGCGGGTGAGCCGCTCCAGGAGACTGGCGCCGTCTGGGCAGGGCAGATCGGCGGCCGGTGTGGTCGCCAGGACCACCGCCACCGCGTCACCGCCTGGATTCATCCCCGGCGCCGTGCCGGATCTGTCCGGATCGGCCCGCATTGACATTCCGAATTCACCTCGGTCACCGCATGCTCACCTCGCAAAGTAACCGAGCGATCACGTGGTGGCAATCACCTTTCCCCGCCTGGTGCCCCGGTATCTTCGGATGCGGGGAGGAAAACATGATCGCGGAATCGCGTCTGCGCAGGGTCGGGGTGGTGCTGGCCGGCGGTGTCGGCCAGCGGATCGGCCTCAACACCCCCAAGCAGCTTCTGAAGATCGCCGGTAAGACGATCCTGGAGCACACCATCGACGTGTTCGACGGCCATCCGGAGATCGACGAGGTGGTCGTGCTGATGGCCCCCGGCTTCGTCGGCGAGGCCGAGGAACTGGTGCGCCGGAACGGCTACCGGAAGGTCACCAAGGTCGTCGAGGGCGGCGCGAGCCGTACCGAGTCGACCTGGCTGGCCCTGCGCGCCATCGGTGACGCCGAATGCGACGTGCTGCTGCACGACGCGGTCCGGCCGCTGGTCGAGCCGCGGATCATCAGCGAGTGCGTCGCGGCGCTCGAACGGTACGAGGCCGTCGAGGTGGCGATCCCGTCCGCCGACACGATCGTGGTCGCCGCCCCCGGCCCACGCGGAGAGATCATCCGCGACATCCCCGACCGCTCGCTGCTGCGGCGCGGGCAGACCCCGCAGTGCTTCCGGCTGTCGGTGATCCGGGCGGCGTACGAGCGCGCGTTCGCCGACCCGGCCTTCGCCGAGCGGCCGGCGACCGACGACTGCGGCGTGGTGCTGCGCTACCTGCCCGACGTGCCGATCTACATCGTGCCCGGCAGCGAGCACAACATGAAGGTCACCCACCCCGTCGACGTGTTCATCGCCGACAAGCTCTTCCAACTCGCCGAGAGCACCGCTCCGGCCCTGACCGGCGACGCCTACCGCGACGGCCTGGCCGGGCGCACGCTGGTCGTCTTCGGCGGGAGCTACGGCATCGGCGCGGAGATCGTGGAGCTCGCCAAGGGGTACGGCGCGGCCGTCCACTCGTTCTCCCGCACCCAGAACGGCGTCCGGGTCGAGGACCCGGCGGCGGTGGCCGACGCCCTCGCCCGCGTGTACGGCGAGACCGGCCGGATCGACTACGTCGTCAACACCGCCGCCGTACTGCACATGGGCAGGCTCGACGAGGCGGGCCCGCACGTCATCGAGGAGACGGTCGGGGTCAACTACCTCGGACCGATCAACGTCGCCCGCGCGTCGTTCAAGTACCTCGCGGAGAGCGACGGACACCTGCTGCTGTACACCTCCTCGTCCTACACGCGCGGCCGGGCGGCCTACAGCCTCTACTCCTCTTCCAAAGCCGCCGTCGTGAACCTCACACAGGCGCTCGCCGACGAGTGGGCCGGCCACGGGGTCCGGGTCAACTGCGTCAACCCGGAGCGGACCGCCACTCCCATGCGCCTGCGCGCCTTCGGCGACGAACCCGCCACGACCCTGCTGTCGGCCGAGGCCGTCGCCCGCACCAGCCTCGACGTCCTCCTGTCCCGCCTCACCGGGCAGGTCGTGGATGTACGACTGAGCCGTGTCTGAGATGGTTTGACCTGCGATGACACGATGATCAAACGGCTGCCGTGGTGGGTAGGCAGCGAGGCATGGGGGGATGGCTCAAGGGGCGCAACGCCCTGCTCACCGGACTGCTGCTCGCTTCCTATCCGGCGCTGACGGCGGCGGCGCTGTGGCCGCTGCCGTGGGCGTTCGCCGCGCTGGTGCCGCTTTCGTACGCGGCGGAGATAGCACTGCCGAAACGGGCGGCCGACGCGCTCGGCCGGGCCCATCTGGGCACGACGCTCCGGTTCATGACGCGGGAGGCGGCCGCCGTACTGCTGCTCGCGCGGACGCCCGGGATCCGGACCCGGTGGTTCGTGCTGCTCGCCGGGGGGCTGTTCCTGTTCCAGGGGGCGCGGGCCGTGCAGACCGGGCTCGCCAACCAGTTGCACCGGTGCCACGAACTGATGCCGATGACGACCAGGAACCTCGACCTGCCGTCGCTGCGCATCCCCCCGCCGCCGCCGAAGGCGCTCGTCCGATGGCGTGGCCTGCGCCTGCTGTATCTGGACGCGCTGCCCGTCGGGCTGGCCGCCTTCGGCACGCTCGTCTGGTCGTTCGGCCAGTCGGTCGGCGGGCCGTCCGGCGAGTACGGCACGGCCGCCGGTCTGCCGGGTGTGGCCGGAGCGGGCACGGCGCTCCTGATCGAGACGGCCGCGGTGGCCGCCCTCGTGGTCTGTCTGCGCCGGGCCTGGCACCTGCGTGACCGCGGGCGGATCGTCGCGGCCGTGGAGGATCGGGTGCGGGCCTACCGGCCGGAGGTGCTGCTCTACTTCTCCGGGCCGCGCAGCGCGACCTACCAGGCCACGATGTGGCTCGGCACGCTGGAGCGGATCGGTCTGCGGGTGCTCGTCGTCCTCCGGGAGCGCGCCATGGTCGCCGCGCTGGGTCCGACGACGCTGCCCGTGGTGTGCGTCCCCTCGTCGGTGGACCTGATGAGCTTCCGGGGGTTCGACTCGGCCCGGGTCGCCCTGTTCCCCGCGAACACCGGCAACAACATCCACATGCTGCGGGTGCCGGGGATCCGCAGCGTGTTCATCGGCCACGGCGACAGCGACAAGGAGGCCTCGTTCAACCCGTTCACCAGGGTGTACGACGAGGTGTGGGTGGCCGGTCCGGCCGGACGCGACAGATACCGCCGCGCGGACGTGGGCGTCCGTGACGAGGACATCGCCGAGGTCGGCCGCCCCCAGCTCGCCGGCATCGCGAGCACGAGCCCGTACGTCGAGGGGGCCGTGCCGTACCGCACGGTTCTCTACGCGCCGACCTGGGAGGGCTGGAGCGACGACCTGTTCCACACGTCGATCGTCACGATGGGCCCGGCGCTGGTGCGCGCCCTGCTGGGACAGGGCGTCCGGTTGATCTACAAGCCCCACCCGCTGACCGGCCACCGGTCGGCCGCCGCCCGCGCCGCCCACCGGAAGATCATGGCGATGCTGCGTGCGGCGGAGGGTTCATCGGACGGCTCAGCGGGGGGCTCGGCCGTGCCACATGTGGCCGTCACCAAATCTGAGCCCGCCCTGTACGACTGCTTCAACGACGCCGACCTGCTCATCTCCGACATATCGAGCGTCGTGTCCGATTTCCTGGCCAGCGGCAAGCCGTACGTCGTCACGAATGTCGCCGGGTTGCCGGACGCGGAGTTCCGCACGCGTTATCCGAGCACCGAGGCGGCCTACCTGCTCACCGGGGATCTCGACGAGCTCGACGGCATCCTCCGCCTGCTCGGGGACGGCGAGGACGTCATGGCGGAAGACCGGCGGCGGCTGCGCGCCCACCTGCTCGGCGGCCCGGACCACCGGGACTCCCCGGCACGCTTCGAGGAGGCGATCAAGACCGCCTGTGCCCGGGCGGCCCGGCGAGAGCCCGTACACGCATAGGAATGCGCTTGTCAGGGACAGGTGCAATACTCGCGTTGTCTACAGTGCGTATCGACATGGATACGAAGGGATGTGCGAACCATGGTCGCGGACTCGGAAACTTCGCTCGGCCCGGCGCTGGCGCCGGTTCCCGGTCGGCCACTGCCCAGCACACCTCGCGCGCTGTTCGACGCGCTGCCTCCCCTTGAGTGTCTCCGCGCAGAGATCATCGACGGTCGACTGACCGTAAGCCGCTTGGGCACCATCGAGCATGCCAGGGCGGCTATGCAGCTTTTCGAGTCGCTCATCCCGATCATCGACGAGCGCGGTTGGCATGCCTGGACGCGCAACGTCGATGTGTGCATCGATGGCACGCACGAACCGGTCGTGCCCGACTTCGTGCTCGCCCCGGTGAACTGCACCCGCTGGGGTGGCAGGGAGTTGCTGTCGTCCGGTCTGAAGCTGGTCGCCGAGGTCGTCTCCCCGGGCAGCGCCCACGACGACCGGGAGTTGAAGCCGGACATCTACGCGCGCGGCGGCGTCCCCGTGATGCTGCTCATCGACCCCCTCGCCGAGTCTGGGACGGTGACCGTGTTCAGCGAGCCCAAGGAGGGCCGCTACCAGGTGATCTCGACGGTGACGTTCGGGCGGGAGATCTACATTCCCGACCCGATCGACTTCACCCTGGACACGTCAGTCTTCAAAGAGGTCCTCTAGGCCGACCCGCTCGGCCTCCTGGCTCGACCTGCCGACCCGCTGACTGCCGGACGGCTGCTTGCTGAGGCTGGGCGGGCTGGTCAGGAAGCCCGTGCCCCACGACAGGTGCATGGCCGCGTACACGAGCGGGAGCCGTACCAGCGCGGCCGCCGGCAGACCCCGGCCGGTGGCGACGGAGCCGGCGATGATCGCCGCGACGTAGCCGCCGGGGATCAATAACCCGGGCCAGAAGAACGGCGAGACCACGAGGCCGAGCGCGATGGCCGCCACCGCGGCGGGCGGCGCCAGATAACGTAAATTGATCGTGCCCTGGTGGGTGCGCGCGACCACGCGACGCCATCTGCCGTAATGGAAGTACTGCTTGGCCAGCGCGCGGACGTTGGGCCGCGGACGGTAGGTGACCCGCATGCGCGGCTGGAACCAGACCAGGCCGCCGGTCTCCCGGATGCGGTGGTTCATCTCCCAATCCTGCGCGCGCTGGAAATGCTCGTCGTAGCCGCTGACCCGGTCCAGTGCCGTACGGCGGAAGACGCCCAGATAGACGGTGTCGGCCGGGCCGGCCTGTCCCCCGGTGTGGAAACGCGCGTTGCCTACACCGATCTTCGAGGTCATCGCGCACGCGACGGCCTGTTCGAACGGGGTGATGCCCTCGGCCGCCATGATGCCGCCGACGTTGTCGGCCCCGGTGGTCTCCAGAGTCTCCACGGCCGTGCGGAGGTAGTCGCGGGGCAGCATCGCGTGTCCGTCGACCCGGGCCACGATCTGGTTGTGGGACGCGACGATGGCCGCGTTCAACGCGTTCGGGGTGCGACCGGTCGGGTTGGGCACGACGATGACGCGCGGGTCCTCCGCGGCGATCGCGTCGGCCACCTCCTGCGTGCGGTCCTTGGACGGGCCGACGCTGAGGACGACCTCCAACGGGCCCTCGTAGTCCTGGTCCAAGACCTGCCGTACGGCTTCGCGCAGGTGCCGCTCCTCGTTGAGCACCGGCATGATCACGGAGACCGGTGGCCAGCCGCGCGTGGGCGTCTGACTCTGCTGGCGCGAGTCGGAAAAGGGCTTCATGGTTGCGCTCACGCTACTGTACGGGGGGGTGGAGGCGGCAACCGGAGGACGGGAATGCCTGGCGACCAAGAGGAGGACTCCGGCGTCCGCATAGGCGGCGACGGCTACGGCGGGGTCAAGATCGCAGCCCGACGCGCCCGCCAAAAACGGACAAATCTCCGATCGGTCATTATCTCCGGCACCCTTTCGGGAGTTGTGCTGATCGGCTCCGGCGGACTGTGGCTGGCGTCCGGTTACGCCGCCAAGCAGATCCAGTCAGTGGACGCCGGAACCGCGGGTGGCGCCGGACCACGCGGCGCGATGAACATCCTCCTGGTCGGCGTCGACAAACGGGACGACCTCAGCAGAAAGCAGCAGAACCAGCTCCATCTCGGCCGCGAGGTCGGTCAGCGCACAGACACGATGATGGTCATCCACCTGTCGGAGGATCACGAGCGGGTGACGGTCGTCAGCCTGCCCAGAGACACCTGGACCGAGATCCCCGGCAAGGGCACCCACAAGATCAATGCCGCCTATCAGTTCGGCGGCGCCAGACTGGCCGTACGAACCGTCGAGCAGGTGACGGGACTGCGCATCAACCACTACATCGAGGTCAACGTGCTCGGCTTCATCGATGTCGTGGACTCGCTCGGCGGCGTGACCGTCTGCACCCCGGTGCCGATCGACGACCCGAAGACCCGGCTCACCATGCAGCCCGGGACGCACAACCTGGACGGCGTCAACGCGCTGGCCTACGCGCGTACTCGTGCCACGGCCCGGTCCGACCTCGACCGGATCGACCGGCAGCAGCAGGTGATCTCGGCCCTGCTGAGCAAGGCGATCAGCGGCGGCACGCTGAGCAACCCGGCGAGGCTCACCGGGATGGTCGGCTCGGCACTCAAGGCGATCACCGTCGACAAGGCCCTGGCGGACGACCTGCTCGGGTTGGCCAACCAGCTCAAGAGCGTCTCGACCGACGACGTGGCGTTCGCGACCGTGCCGCTGGCCGACGTGAACTACCGGACACCGACCGGCGAGTCCGCGGTGCTGTGGGACAAGTCGGCCGCGCAGGAGCTCTTCCAGCGCATCGCCAAGGACCAACCCCTGATCGAGACGTCGCCCAAGCCCTCCGGTACGGCTTCCGCCTCGGCCTCCGCCAGGCCGTCGGGGCAGCCGGCACCGTCGCCGTCGCCGACCGCGCTCACGATCGCGCCGGAGCGGATCGCGGTCCGCGTGCTCAACGGGACGACGCTCACGGGGCTGGGCGCCCGCACGAAGACCGCTCTCGTCGCCGCCGGGTTCCAGGTGCCGTCGACACCCGGCAACACGGCCAAGCACGATTTCGCGAGCACCGTGGTCCGCTATCCGCCGGGCCGGGAGGACTCGGCCCGCACGGTCGCCGCCGCGTTCCCCGGCTCAGAGCTGCGCGAGCAGCCGGACGTCTCCGGCATCGAGGTCGTCCTCGGCCAGCAGCACAACACCGTCAAGAAGGTGACGGTCGCTCCTGTGGCGGCCTCCTCCCCCACGCCCACGGCGACCCCCTCGGCCCGGACCGCCACCCAGAACATCTGCAAGAGCTAGGGAGTGTCACGTCAGTGGCGGGCTCGCCAGAGCTTCGCGAAACATTCGCTTGAGCGCGACAGTGATGGCCAGAAGGGTCAGCAGGACCAGGATGCTCGCCGCGCCCACCGAGACGGCGGTGAGCACACCGATGAGCGGACGGGCCGTGTCATTCGTTGGGGGTCTCGGTGACGCCGCCGCTGACGGTGACGATCCCCGGCAGGGCCGCCACCTCGGCCACCAGGTCGGGGATCGAACCGGTCCCCCGCATGGACAGCACCGCCGACGTCTTGGACGATCCGGCGATCTGCTCCCCCAGCAGATGCTCCCGGCCGTTGTCACGGCCGGCCTCCATGAGGTGGCCGTGTTCGACGTGAAAGGCGGACCGTTCGACGCTGACGTCGGAGACGGTGAACTTCCGGCGGCGACAGGTCTCCAACACCTCCGGCAGCGCCTCGGAGATCTCCAGGTAGGTCAGCCGGAGCTGGAACGGCAGCCGGGCCGGGCGGGGAAGCCGGTTGGCGATCGGGGTCAGCCCGAACACCACGAGGAAGTGCCCGACGGCCACCCCCGTGGCCAGGATGGGCAGACCGGCCCCGGCCGCCGCCCCGACCGCCGCGACCACCCACACGACGGCGGCCGTCGTCAGCCCGCGCACCGCGTCCCGCCGCACGAAGATCACACCACCGCCGATGAAACCGATCCCGGAGACGATCTGGGCGGCCATCCGGGACGGGTCCAGCACCACGAGTTCGGAGGTGATCACATCGCCGAAGCCGTACTTGGAGACCAGCATGAACAGCGCCGCGCCGACCCCTACCAGGGTGTGGGTGCGCAGGCCGGCGCTCTTGTTCCGCCACTCCCGTTCCAACCCGATGAGCGCGGACAGGACGAACGCCAACCCCAGTTTGACGACCTCGGACCAGCCCTCCCCTCCCAGCGGGGCCGCCGCCAGCACTCCGGCCGCCGATGTCCCCATCACGCGCGTCCTCCTTCGACCGCCCGATCCGCAAAAGCGCTACGAAGGGTCATGACACGTTCATGTCATTCGTAAACCCGACTCCCCGACCAAGGGGGTCATGCGGGTTCGGGGGTGTCGAGCAGGGCTTGGGCGTAGTAGGCGAGGGAGCGGTTGTACCTGGGCAGATGACGGGCCAGCGCGCCGAGCGCGAGCGAGGCGGCCTCCCTCTCCCGCCCGGCGTCGGCGAGCGCCAGGGCCAGGAACGCGGCGACCGCGTCATCGAGGTGATCCGATCCGGCCTCCCGTTCGGCGGTCAGCAGGGCCACGCTCTCCTCGACCCGGCCGAGGTTGCGCAGGGTGCTGGCCAACTGGATAACGGCCCGCCGCCGCCGCTCACCCGTCAGCCCGATGTCGAGGGCCTGCCGGTAGAGCGGGGCGGCCTGGTCGCCGTGGCCGGTTGAGTCGTTCGCCGAGGCCAGCTCGAACAGCGCGTTCGCGTCATCCGGCACGCGTTCTGAGGTCAGCTCGCGGACCTTCGCGAGAAACTCCTCGGGCTCGTGGTCGTCGATGGCAGCCCACAGGGTCGCGATCCGCTGCTCCCAATCCCCTTCGTTGGTCGTCACCGCGAAAGTTTCGCAGACCACCGGAGAGCTTCGTAGGCCATTTCGCCCGGCCCTCATACGGTTTGTCCACCGGTTGTCAGGAGGCGGCGCAGAGGATGCGGTCCAGGGAGTCGACCATTCTGAGCGCCCCGGCCTCGGTGCTCGGCAGGGCCGTCACGGCGATCGCGGCCGCCCGGCCGTCGTCGGTGGCGGCGTTGCGCGTCTCGTAACCGTCGATGTCGCCGCCGTGACCCCACGCGTAGCCGCCGCAGCTCAGGCGTATCCTGACCAGCCCGAGGCCGTACTCCCAGCCGTCCGGCAGGCCCTTCGCCTTGACCGTCTCCCGCATCTGCCGCAACTGCTCCGGTTTGAGCAGCTTCCCGTCGAGCAGTGCGCGGTAGAACCGGTTGAGGTCCCCCGGGCTGCCGATGAGCTGTCCGGCCGCCCAGCCCCAGGACGGGTCCAGCTTCGTGACGTCGACCGGCTTCGCGCCCGGCTTCTTGACCGTGTACCCGTGAGGGTGCGTCCCTCGGATCGTCTGGTCGCCGATGCCCGGCCAGTACGTGTCCCGCAGCCCGAGACGGTCGGTGATCCGCTTGTCGATCTCCTCGCTGATCGGGCGGCCGGTGACCTTCTGCACGATCAGGCCGGCCACCACATAGTTGGTGTTGCTGTACTCCCAGCCCTTCCCCGGAACGAACGACCGCCTGTGCGCCAGTGCCATGTCGAGCAGCTCCCGGGGTTCTGAGTAGAGGTGCTGGAGCTTGGAGATGTCCGGGATCCAGCGGGTGTAGTTCGGCAGGCCGCTGGTGTGCTGGAGCAGCTGGCGGATTGTGATCTTCCGGCCGTCGTTGCCGTTGCCGCGGATCAGCTTCGGCAGGTACTTCTCGACCTTCGCGTCCAGGCCCACCTTGCCCTCGCCGACGAGCTGCAGCATGACCGTGGCGACGAACGTCTTGGTGTTGCTGCCGATGCGCACCCGGCCGTCGACCGGCACCTTCGCCTTGGTACGCACGTCGCCGACGCCCGCTGTGTAGTCGTGAATGTTCCCGTCCCGGTCGCGCACCTGGGCCAGCGCGCCGGGGAACTCACCCGAGCGCACCAGCTTGTCCAGCTCCTTCTGTGCGACGGCCTGGGTATCGCGGGTTCCGGCGATGGCCGGTGCCGTACCGGCGCCCACGGCCAGGGTGAGCGAAGCCGCGAGCGCGCCCGCCGCGAGCAGACGGCGCGTGGACGGCGATGCGGTACGCGAATGCGACATGGGGGACTCCCTGCTGGATGGTTGTGGTTTCGACGCTGTCCAGCGTGCCGCCGAGCCCCCTTCACGATCGATCCCGTGTACTGGAATCCGAGGGTACGGCTGGCGCCACCATTCCTGAGACGCAGGAGTTCTCAGGCTCGCAGGCGGGCGCTCTCCAGATAGCGCAGTACGGCGGTGACGCGCCGGTCGGCCTGGTCGGTGGGGGCCAGGTCGAGTTTGGCGAAGATGCTGCGAATGTGCTTGTGAACGGCGCCCTCGGTGACGTACAGCCGCTGTGCGATGGCCACGTTGCCCAGCCCCTCGGCCATCAGGGCCAGCACGTCGCGTTCGCGTGGGCTGAGCCGGCTCAGAGCGGCGTCGGGACGGGTGCGGGCGAAGAGCTGGGCGACGACCTCCGGGTCGATCGCGGTTCCGCCGTCCGCGACCCGGTGCAGGGCGGACAGGAACTCCGCCACCCGCCCGACCCGCTCCTTGAGCAGATAGCCGAGCCGGGAGCTGCCCTGCGCGAGCAGTTCGGTGGCGAACGCCTGCTCGACGTAGGCCGACAGCACGAGTACGGCCAGGCCGGGCCGGCGGCGCCTGGCCTCGACGGCCGCGACGATCCCCTCGTCGGTGTGGGTCGGCGGCATTCTGACGTCGACGATGGCCACGTCGGGCCCGTGCTCGTCGACGGCGCTCAGGAAACCGTCGGGATTGTCGGCGGTGGCCACGACGTCGAGCGACTCGGCGCGCAGCAGCAGTGCCAGCCCCTCGCGCAGGAGTGGATCATCCTCGGCGATCACGATCCGCATGGCAGACTCACTTCCAGTGTGGTGGGCCCGCCGGGCGGGCTGTCGAGCGTGAGGGTCCCGTCGTGCGACTCGACACGACGGCGGATGCCGACGAGACCGGAGCCGCGGCGCTCGTCCGCACCACCGTCGCCGTCGTCCGTGACGCGGAGGTGGAGCCGGTCGCCGCGGTGGCGTAGCGTGACGGCGGCCTGCCGGGCCCCGCTGTGCCTGGCGATGTTGGTGAGCGCCTCGGCCGCCACGAAGTAGGCGGTGGCCTCGACGGACGCGACGCACCGCACGCCGGATTCAGCGTCTGCCCGGCAGGGGACCGGGCAGCCCGCGGCCAGACCTGTCAGCGCGTCGGCGAGGCTGCGATCGGTCAGCACCGGCGGCAGGATGCCGCGGACCACCGCGCGCAGCTCGGCCAGCGCCTGCTCCGCCGCGTCCTGTGCGCGTTCGAGGACGGCCTCGGCCTGGCCGGGATCGCGGGCCAATGCCCGGCGGGCCGCGCCGAGCAGCACGGTGACGGCGACGAGCCGGTTCTGCGTGCCGTCGTGGAGCGACCGTTCGATCCGCCGCAGTTCGGCGGCGTGCGCGTCGAGTGCGGCCGCGCGGGTCGCGGTGAGCCGCGCGACGCGCAGCGCGAGGTCGGTGCCGCGATCGGGGGCGAGCAGCCGTCGGCCGGGCCAGGCCTGCAGCCACGCGAGAGCCGGTTCGGCCGGCAGGGTCACCGCGACCCATCCCAGGCCCAGCAGGCTGACTCCGAGAGCGCCGGGCACGCCGTCCACCGTCCAGAGTCCGAACGCCTCGCCGGAGGCGTCCTCGGGCGGCAGAAGATGCCACCACAGCGGGAACACGACGTCCTGCATCGCCTTGATGGGCAGCGTCACGCCGATCGCCCCGAGCAGCAGCCCGAGCGTGGCGTGACAGACCAGCCAGCACAGCTCCCGCCGGACGGCCGGGTCCGCGAGGGCGGCACGCCAACCAGCCGGCACCGGATCGGCACCGACGATCTCCGGGCCCCAGCGCGACAGCCGGGCGCGCTCCCGATCGGCGACGGCGCGTAGCGCGCGCAGCATGCCGGGCAGCAGGACGATGCCGATGCCGGCGAGGCAGGCAAACGCGGTGACGATCAGACAGACCAGCATGAGCAGCGCCAACACCGCGGTGCCGAGCCCGCCCACGAGATGTTCGAACCCGTCGAGGACGGCGCGGGCGCGTACGACCAGGTGACGCGGGCGCGCCGACCCCGATCCGGGGGACGGTACACGGCCATGGGCGGATGCTCCCATGATCGATAACGATAGAACACCGGGCAGACCGTCGTCAGATCGATCGGACAGAAGTACAGCCTGCTGTACCCCATCCGTCCGGTCCGCTGGATCGCGGGCGGCGACACCGGTTCATAGCGTCATCGCAGGACAGACCCAGAAGATCACACCAAGGGGAGCCTGCCGTGATGAACGCACACCACCGAGGAGATTCCGATGCGGACCAGGATTCCACTCGCATCGGATTCCTACGCCCCGCGCTCTGGCTGCTGCTGATAATCAGCGGGGCCGGCAACGTGATCACGTCCCTCGTCGACGGCGACGTCATCGTCGACATCGCGTTCGGGACGGTCGCCCTGGTCTGCGTCATCGCGCTGGTCACCCAGCACTACCGGCATCGCCGTACCTCCGCCGTCCCCGACGCCCGTGACCACTGAGCACACAACTGAGCACAACTGAGAAACGGCGAAATTCGCCGTTTCTCAGTTGACACCCGCGGCGGGACCGGCGTCCGGTACGTCCGCGGCCTTAGCTTCCCCGACTGACGCTGAGGACCTGTCTCAGAGCGATGACGGCCCATGTGTCCGGGGCTCGTTCTACAGTGCCCTAGCGGAAGCGACAGGGAAGTAAGGAGCACAGAACGTGGGGGGACTTCAGTCAGGAGGTGGCACGAGCGCCGTCGCCGCCTCGGCGCATGCCGGATGCGAGCGGTTCCGGCTGACGGATCCGTTCCTCACCCGCAGGACCCGTAAGGCACTGGCCGTGCAGGTCGGCCATCCCGACATCACCGCCGGGATCCCGGAGGCCCGCTGGATGCGGGCGATAACCTTCGAGAGCCTCGTGCACTCCGAGCGCTTCGTCTCCGAACTGCTCACGAAGACAGTCGGACAGCTCGACCTCCCCCGCCCGGAAGCCGTGCGCCGGCGTGACTGTCGCGGCGATGTCGCCGTCACAGCCGCCGAACTCACCCAGGCGCATGCCAAGGCGACCTCCTCCGGCGAGGCCACCATGGTGACCGCGCTCGCCGTGCCGTACGTCAACCTGGAGGATGTCTCCGACGCGACCGCCGTTCAACCGGACTTCGCGGTCGTCTGCCCCCGCGAGGGCGGCGGCTCCTGGCTCATCATGGGCGACGCGAAGGACTACGAGCGGATTCGCTCACGCATCGACGACGGCCGGATGCTCAAAGGATTCCTGCAGGTCGCCCTGGGCGCCGAGTCCGCCGCCGCCTGGAGCAGGCTGCCGAGCGGGATGCGGGTGCACCACTACGGCGCGCTGGCCGTACCGCGCAACGCCTTCCTGCAGCCCGAGGCCGTCGTGGAGCTGTTGGACGACCACCGGGTCGAAGTCCGGATGAGGGCGGATGAACGACTCGAGGCGAAGGCGAAGCTCGGTGGATCCTCCCCGAGGGAGGAGGAGCTGTCGGCGTACCTCGCTCATCTGACGGCGGCCTTCGACCCCCACAGCTGTGTGACCTGCAACCTCTTCGCGTACTGCCGGCAGGAGCTCCGTGCCGACGACGACCCGCTCGCCGTGCTCGCCGAGATCGGAATCGACCGTTTCAGCCGGCCTGCCGTGGCCGGGCTCGTCTCCGGGCTCGTGTCCGGCACCGACCCGGTCGGGCACGTGCCGCAGAACACCGTCGCCCCCAGCACCGTGGCCCCCAGCACCGTGGCCCCCAGCACCGTGGCACAGGTCAGCGCCACCATCAGCGGCCTCCCGCAATGGACCGGGCGCCTGCGTACCGACCCGTGCGGGTCGGCCGGCACGATCGACCTGGTGCTCGTGAAGTCGGATGGCGCGGCTCTCGGCGTACACGGCGTGGCCGTACGGAAAGTCGGGGCGGACGGGCCGGACCGCTGGGTGCGGCGGGTCTTCTCCGACCCGCATTCACCGCTCACCCGACGGGCGGTGATGCGGATGCTGGGCGTGGCCATCCGGGAGATCCAGGAGGCCGGTCTCGGTCCGGTCCACCTGGTCGTACCGGATCGTCCGACCGCCGACCTGCTGGCCACCGCCGCCGATTCCCTGGCCGGGATCGAGTTGAGCCGGCTGCGCTGGCAGCATGACCTGGACAGCGGCCGCCCGGCCCTGACCTTCGACGGGGAGCCCGCTACGCTGCCGGACCCGCTGCAGGCCGACGAGCGGCTCGCGGTCAGCTTCCTCCTGGAGGAGGACCGGGCCCGGGCCATGAGCCTGCGCTCGCCCGTCGTCGACATGCGGGCCGTGATGGCCTCACATGTGACGCCCGGCGGTCCGGCCGTGGACGCCGGCCGGTTGGACTATCTCGTCACCTGGGCCGAGGCCGCCGACCCGCTGGACCACCGCCAGGTCTCCGACACCATCGCCGCGCAGCCGGAGACCCCCGGCGCCCGGCTGTCCAACTCCGCCTCCGACGAGATCCACCGGGTGCTGAGCGACAAGGACACATACCGCAAGCTGGTGGAGGCGGCCCTCGACTATCGCATCGGGGTGCTTGAGAGGGCGCAGAGCGTCCTCGACAGGCTGCCGATCTCCCGGCTGCGCGATGTGCACCGCGTCCTGGAAGGCGACGCGCAGGAGGTGTGGGGCCGCCGGGTCGCGCTGCAGGCCTCCGACCTCGTCCGCTTCTCTCGTACGCACCGGAGCTGGCGAAACTCCCAGGTCGACATGCTGGATGCCGACCGGAAATGCTTCGACCAGCTCACCTGCCTGGCCGACGCTTCGATCGCGCGCGACAGGGCGGCCGACGCCGGGATCCGCGAGCTGGCCCTCGCCACGGTAATCGATCTCGACCCGGTCCGCCTCGAGGTGCGGTCACGACGTCTGGCCGGCGGGTCACGGGTCGTCGCGCTGCACATGAACGGCCGCGGCCTCGTCGAACAGCCGAGCACGACCATCAAGATCCAAAAAGGGTCGTTCAAATTCGGGCAGCTGCCGGTCGGCGCGCTCAGCTCGATCGACGGCGTCGAAGGACTCCGCTGGGACCCCGTCGTCGTGCCCGACCTGTCCGTCGGTGACGTACTGGTCCTGGCCGACGCCGACTGGTTCGGCAAGGCGCTGCGGTCCGGCCATGAGATCACCGTGACACGGCCGTCCCTGGACAACCAGTCCGCCCCCAAGGCCACGTGCACGCCTGACACGTACGCCGCCGACCCCGAAAGCCACAGATGGTGCTGTCGGCCGCACGCCATCGCCGAGGCCGAGTGGTCGGACGAGCTCGCGGAACGCCGGGCCCGCGGTGAGCTCAACCCCGAGGTCTGGCCGCCGCTGGTCGACGACGAACGCTTCGACGTCGGGCCAGGTGACGATGGACCGGTGCCTTCGCCCACGCCTGCCCCGGACCGGCTGACCATCGACGACCTGGACTGAACCCCATGACGATCACCTTCTCGGCCCCCGCCCCGCCCGTCGGCGACGCGATCCATCACGAAGCCGCGGCCAACGGGAACATCGAGGCCGCTCAGCGGGCCATCACCACGCTCCTGTCCGTGCTGGACGGTGAGGCGGACCACGACAAGATCCTGCTGCGCGCCGCCGCGGGCGCCGGGAAGTCCTACGCACTCGTACGCATGGTGGAAGCAGCCCTGGGCCATTCGAACTGCACCCGCGTCGGCGTCACCGCCTTCGCCAACAAGCAGGTGTTCCCACTCGCCGGTGAGCTGGGCAAGGAGCTGGGCGCTTCCCGGGTCTGCCTGTTCGTGGCCGCGAACCGGCTGCCGGAGGTGCCGCAGGACGTGCTCGATCACGTCTCGGTCGCCACCTCCACCACCGGCATCCCCGCGACGTGCGCGGTGGTCCTCGGAACCTCGCACAAGATGGGCGCATGGGGTGAAGCGCAGCGGTTCCTCGATCATCTCGGCCCCGCCGCCAACGCCGACCTGCCGTACGACGTCCTGTTCGTCGACGAGGCGTGGCAGCTGCCACTCCACCGCTACGCGATGGTCGAGGGCCTGGCTCCGCTCTCCGTCGGCGTGGGCGATGTCGGCCAACTGCCGCCGATCGATCCCGGCCAGAACCCGTGGCGCGGCGACCCCGGTTACAACCCCTACCGTGCCTGGCCGACCGCCTACGAAGACCACGACGGCACCTTCACCGTCGATCTGCCCGCGGTGTGGCGACCCACGGCCGCCCAGCTTCCGCTCTGGCGGGCTTTCTACAGCGACTGGGACCGGCTGGACTGCGTCGCCGCTCCGGGCGACCGTACCGTCGAACTGCCGGTCCTGGCCGGGGCCGCCGGCGCGGTCTGGGCGTCCGTCGCCACCGGCACCCCGACGCTGCTCGAGGTCGATGGCCTGCCGGACCCCGAGGC
Organism: Sphaerimonospora cavernae; assembly: GCF_042435035.1. Classification (NCBI taxonomy): domain Bacteria; kingdom Bacillati; phylum Actinomycetota; class Actinomycetes; order Streptosporangiales; family Streptosporangiaceae; genus Sphaerimonospora; species Sphaerimonospora cavernae. Next base: position 397,683 of record NZ_JBHMQT010000044.1, on the reverse strand, counting down.
CGCGGACGTCGACCCACCGCTCCTCGGGGTGATCGAGGAACTGCTCACGCCGCTCCTGGAGAACGAGTTCACGGTCGTGCGGCGGCGGTACGACGGCGTCGGCAGCCCTCAGGACGAGGTACGGATCAGTTCGACCGCGCCCTCCGGTGACCCCCTGATCGTCGTCCTCGCCACCCGGAACCAGGCCGTGGACGACGCGACCGCCCTGGTCGAGCGCCTCACGGAGAAGTACGACCTGCCGGACGGCGTGCTCCTCACCTCGACGGTCGACTCCTGGCAGGGCCAGACCAACGCCATCACCGTCGCCATCCACCCGCTCTCCGGCGCCGACCACCTCGACGAGTTCAACTCGGCGTTCGGCCGGCTCGCCGTCACCTGCACCCGCGCCACGCACGGACTCCTGATGGTGGCCCGAGCCGGCCTCGACGACCTGCTGAGCGAAGCCCCGGCCCGGCCGGGCACGCCACTCGGCGAGCCCGGAACCCGATCCCTCCCCCGGCAGACCCACCAGCGGATCCTCGCCACCTTCAGCCGCGCGACGTTGCAGCTCGGCATGGACATAGTGTGACGCTGTCCGGCCCGCGTGGAGTGGTCGAGCCGGTCAGTCCGCCTCGGTCGGCTCTTTCCCGGCCAGGATCGTCTGGCAATCCGCCCAGGCCGCCGTCGACAACAGCGGCCGGGCGCGAGTGAACAGCGTCAGCAGGTCAGGTCCGTACTTCGCGGCGAAGGCCGGATCGTGGTCGGCCAGGTCGAGCTCGTTGGCCGCGGTCAGTTCGGCGAACCAGGCCGGCTCGGCCGCGGCGATCGGCGCCGTCCGGTCGGTGAATCGGTCGCGGAATTCGACCGGATCGGCGGCGCCCAACTGTGGATAGACGTGCGCACGGCCGCACGCACCGTACGGTACGTTATGCGCCGATCTTGTCGACGTGGACGACGTGGATGCGCTCGTGACCAGCGGTCAGGGCGGTCAGGTGCGGCACGTCGGACGTGACGATCACGACCGGTCCTTCCTGGGCGGCTGCCGTGGCCGCGACCATGGCGTCAACAGCCTGGTCTGTGGCCAGCCCCGCCGCGCCGATCAATTTCCCGGCCTGTTCGCCGATCTCGCGGCTCACCGGTTCGACTACCACACCACCGAGAACGCGATATATGCCCGCGTCCCGTGGGGCGCCGCGTAGCGTCTCGGCCAGGATGGCGGCCGACGTGAGTACACGCCGACCGTCCAGGTGTGCGGCCTGAAGCCGGACGTACATCGCCCTGTCCGTTGCCGCGCGTGACAGGCCTTCGTTGTCGAGGACGAGCGCACCATGCTCGCGCGGGCGCACTCTCTGCCGACGCTTCACGCGGTCGGCCACTCGGCGCGAGCCGCCGCCAGCTCCTCCTCCGTGACCGGGCCATGGATCTCCCGGAGCTCCGCCACCAGGTCTCCCAACCGATCATGTTCCAGTTGCCGGATCAGCGCATGCGTGACGTACGCCGAGACGTTGCCGTGTCCTGCCCGGGCCCGCAGTTCGGCGGCGACATCCGCGGGCACGGTGATGCTCATCTTGTCGGTCCTCAGCGGCTCACCCATGCCTTAATCCTACCGTTGGGAGGATCAAGCTGCCCAGAGATCGCTCGCCTGAGCGGTTGATGGAGGTATCAGTCGAGGGACAGCCCTGCGGCCGGAGTCACCCGGGCGGCCCGCCGTGCCGGGAGAACAGCGGCGAGGAGTCCGGCCAGGGCGGCGATGAGGACGACGACGCCGAGTGACAGCCAGGGGACGTGCATGGCGGCGTCGCTGAGAGCCCGCTTCACGACCGTCTCGTAGCCGACCCAGGCGAACCCGACTCCGATCGGTGAGCGCGACATCAATGGGGTGGTCCCTGCCGATCTGCTCTCCAACGACGAACGCCACGTGGCCATTCCGGTGAGTACGGCGGTCGTCAGGGTGACGCCGACCAGCAGGGAGGTGGTGGTGGCGGCGGTCCGGCGCGGATTGCGCACCGCGTTCTTGGTCGCCAGCCGCCCGGCGGGGCCGATGATCCGAACCAGGCGGGGGACGAGCACCAGTCCGAAGAGGAGTACGCCGGCGAACACCGATCCTCCGCCGGCCAGCATGAGCGCCGTACCGCCTCGGACCATCGCCACCCCGAGCAGAGCCGGCCCGGTGACCAGGAGGAGAGCAGCGAGCGCCACCCCGATGGCGGCCGCCTCGCGGCGTACCGAACGCACCACCTGCCGCCGGGTCGTGCCGATGCAGCGCAGCAGTGCGAAGTCGCGGAGTCGTTGCGCGAGCAGGATGGAGAACGTGTTCGCGATGACCAGGACCGAGACGATGCTCGCGTCGCTGACCGGGACACTGGTCGGCGTCGGTCTCGGCTACGGGCTGATCGCCCTGATCAACGCCTTCACGCCCGCCATCCTGATGGGCACCGCCGAGCTGCCCACGCTCTGGCTCCTCCCGCTCGCAGAAGAACTCGGCCTCACCATCGAGACCTCCGGCGGCATGACCCCCACGATCGGCTCCCACGCGCTCCTGCTGCAGATGACGACGAACCTCGTGCACAACGCGATCGTCCACAACCTGCACGGACAGGGCGCCGTGTGGGTCACGACCAGCGTTCACCCCGAGACTGTGGTGCTCACTGTCGAGAACACCGGCGAGAAGCACGCCCCACAATTGGTTTCCACGCTTGTCGAGCCGTTTCGGCGCGGCACCGAACGTATACGCACCGACCACGCAGGTGTCGGCCTCGGCCTGGCAATCGTCAAAAGCATCACCCGAGCCCACGACGGAGCCCTCACCCTCACTCCACGCCCCGCCGGCGAGCTCCGCGTCACGGTGCAACTACCCGCCGCACCACCGCAGACTGGCAGATGACGATCAGGCAGCCCATCCCGCTGCCGCGCCCGCGCGGACGGGCGAACGAACAGCCACGGTTACATAGGTGGGGCTGGCCTGGTCCTGTGACCACCCGATCTGAATGATCTTTTCTACTGGGTGCTGAATGCAGCTATCCACGTCCAAGCCGGGTCGGGCCATCCGCTGGGGAGTCCAGCTGGTCATCTTGCTGGGTGTTCGGAAAATACATGCTCTCCACAGGCAGCGGAGATAGGCTTTTTCCTGAACACCGAAGGGGGGCGAGTATGGAAGCGTCACCACCTCTGCGCACGGCGGAGGTTCTCAGGGCAGGGATAGCCGTTCTGACCGAACGCCTGCCGAACGGATGGGCACTGCGAGTTCGCGAGGATGATCTGCCGCACAGGGACCACCTCGACAGGCTGGCGACGGTGACGGCACCAGGCGGCACTACGGCGACGCTGGTGCTGGAGGTGAAACGCCTGGTTCAGAGCCGCGACGTTCCCCACCTCCTAGAGCGCCTGGAAACACTCATGGGCAAGCTCCCTGACAGCCACGGGGTGGTCGTGGCTCGGTACCTGTCGGAGCCTGTGCGCAGACGCCTCTCCGACGCGGGCCTTTCCTACGTCGACGCCACCGGGAATGTCCGGATTAACGTGAGCCACCCGGGGCTGTACATAGCGGATCGAGGAGCCGATCGGGACCCATGGCGGGGTCCGGGCCGGCCGCGGGGCACTCTGAAGGGCGCTCCAGCCGCGAGGATCGTGCGCGCGCTGATAGATGCCGACAGGGCCTGGCCGATCCGTACGCTGATCGACTTCGCCGGCGTATCGACGGGGTCGACCTATCGAGTGATCGAGTACCTGGAGAGCGAGGGTCTGATCGTACGGGACGACGCGGGTGCGGTGATCGTGCCCGACTGGGTCTCTGTACTACGCCGCTGGAGCATTGACTACGGGTTCGTGGGGAACAGCCTGGTCACCCGGTGGATCGCCCCGAGAGGTCTGCCGGATCTGGTGAGGCGTGCGAGCGCAAGCAGCGTCACCTATGTCTTCACGGGTACGGTCGCGGCTGCCGAATGGGCTCCGTACGCACCCGCGCGTTCGGCGATGATCTATGTTGCGGACGCGGAGCAGGCCGCGATGTTGTGGGGTCTTCGCCGTACGGATGCCGGTGCGAACGTCATGCTGGCCGAACCCCAGATCGACGTCGTCTTCACACGGCACCTTGTCACCGCATCCCAGCTTTCGATCGCGGCACCGGCACAGGTCGCGGTCGACTTGATGACCGGTCCAGGACGGGCTCCCTCCGAAGCCGAAGAACTCATTGAATGGATGAAGCGAAATGAAGCATCCTGGCGTCGATAGGGACGACCTCCTCGTCCGCGCCCGATCCGCCCTCCTCGACGCCCTCGGGGCGCTCGACGAGCACCGGGAGGCGGTGATCGTGATCGGGGCCCAGGCGGTCTACCTGCGTACGGCCGGGATTCCCGTCGCGCTGGCGGAGACGACCAAGGACAGCGACATCGCCCTCGACCCCCGCCGACTCGACGACGACCCGCTCCTCGAGGAGGCCATGACCCGTGCGGGCTTCCATCGGGATCCCGTCAGCAGCCAGCCCGGTTCCTGGCTCAGCCCCGAGGGCATTCCCGTCGATCTGATGGTGCCTGAGGCCCTGGCCGGGCAGGGAACGAAGAACACCCGTGGCGCCAGGATTCCTCCTCACGACCGGCGGGCCGCTCGCCGCGCTCGGGGGCTTGAGGCCGCCGTCGTCGACAGCCCCCGCATGACGGTCACGGCCCTCGATCCGATGGACTCACGTACATACCAGGCCAGAGTCGCGGGGCCTGCGGCACTACTGGTCGCCAAGCTTCACAAGATCGCAGAGCGGATAGCCGCGCCGCACCGCCTCAACGACAAGGACGCCCACGACGCCTACCGGATCCTGATTGGCACCGACACTGCCGAACTGGTTCGTGTGTTCAAAATCCTGCGCGAAGATCCGGTCAGCGCCGAAACGACCGCAGAGGCGATCACCTATCTCGCCGAACTGTTCGCGGCCGGGCCTGACGCGCCTGGCGCCCTGATGGCAGGGCGGGCCGAGGAAGGGATCGGCGAGCCGGAGACCGTCGCGCTGGCTACGTCCCTCCTGGCCAGCGACCTCCTCACGGGATTGGAACCGCTCGTCCCAAGATGACAGCGAACCCCGCCTCCTGTAGAAGGAAGCGGGGCTCTCGAGCGTCAGGAGCTACTTCAGGAGTTGGCGGGCCATGACCATGCGTTGGATCTGGTTGGTGCCCTCGCAGATCTGGGTGTTCTCCGCCGTGCTCATGGGCCACCTGCGATAACCCTTGGATCCTGCCGCTGACCAGGGCGTACGCTTGCCGAGACCTTCCGTCGGTTGCCACCGGTTTTGCCGCTCTCACGGAACAGCCACGGAACAGACCATGATCAGGAGGTGTCCGGTGACGCTTCCCAAGAAGGGCTCTCGCCTCGTCACCGTGAGTGATGTGGCGTACCGCTGGCGCGTCCGCCACAAGCCCACCTACTGTCAGGGGAACGGCTGGACCCCCATGGCCTTCGCCGTCGAACTCGCAGAGAAGCCGGCCAGCGTCCTCCTCGTCACGCTCCCCTACTCCAGGCCCGACAACTGGCTCGGCGGACAATCGGTGAGCATCCGCCCCTCCCTCGTCGCGCAGTGCATCCTGAAGGCGATCAGCGAAGGATGGACACCGAACCTCCCCGGCCCTGTTCACCGACTGGATCTCGCCCGAGACCCACTTGAACACCCGCATTAGGAGAGCGGTAGTCGTACAGCTGATCTACACCACGTGAGCTGCATAAACACGGCAAGCGGCCCGCATTGCCCGGGAGATCACCCCGCGTATGTCCCGCGCCCACCGAAGTCGGCCACCACGTCACTCCATGGCGAGTGGCCCCGACCGCAGGGTGCCAAGTCCGAGGACCGGAACGCCCGCTCCTCCTTCGGGAGGGGGCGGGCGTCTCGTAGTTGATTCATCAGTTCTCGGACTGGCCGTTGGGATCCTCTGGTTCTGCTCGTAGCGGAAGGAATGCCTGCATGAGCTCAATCCGAGGACGAACTCCGCGGCGATCCAGCTCCACAAGTCCCATCTTCTCCAGCGCGTTCAGATCGCGGCTAACGAGCTTGGGCGTGTACTGCATGTATTCACGTGCGATCTCGGCGGACAGGTCGGGAATTTTGGGCCGAGGAGTGATCTTGTCCGGAGGCAGCGCAAGCAGGAGCTTGCGCTGTCGGACACCTGCGGTCGTGTTCTTGTCGTGAAACCGCCCATAGATGTAGTTCACCCACATAACCCCCAACTGGTGGCTGCGGATGACCTGGATTTGCCTTCGCAGTTCGTCCACGAAACCACGCAGTGCATATTGGATGAAGTTTTGTACCGGGTAGCCCGGCTCCCTACTTGTACTGGCGAGTACCCGGTAGTACTCGGAGCGTGTCCGGTTGTAGAAGTCGGATAGCACGTGCGCCGCCAATGTTGGGACGCCAGCCTTCACCAGCATCTGGAACTCCATCAGGCGTGCGGTTCGGCCATTTCCGTTGCCAAATGGATGAATCCAGGCGAGGTACAGGTGGGACATGATGGCCGACAAGATCGCAACCGGCATCCGGTAGTTGTCGTGGTCCCACGTCTTAACTGAGAGCTCGTGCAGCCAGTCACAGAGGCGACTGAGCAAGTACTCGCAATCTCCGCGCGGAGCTCCCCGATAGACCTTACCGACTGTCACGTTGCTACGGCTGATCTCTCCTGGGACGACATTGTCCTCCGGCGGCAGGTCGCGGAGCACGATCTTGTTGAACTCGGAGATGCGTTCGGGCGTGAGCTGAAGGGATCGGCTGTGAGCGACATCGTCAATGATCATGTTATAGCCGTCGACGATGTTCTTGATCTCCTGCTCTAGATACGCCTGCGAGGCTGGGAGGTCGAGTCTGCCGTCAAGGAGCTGCCGTACCTCTTCTTCCGAGAGGGTGTTGCCCTCGATCTGGGTAGTGCCATGCGCGTGCTTGGCGAGGTAAATCTGGTTGAGCTCCATCGCCACTTCCGGCTGGAGTGGTACGCCAGCAATGTGCTCGCACTTGGAGATCGCTTCGCCGAGCAGCATCCATGTCTCTTGGTCGAGAGCCTTTGCATCTAGGCTCAGGCTGAATGTGAGCCAGGGATGGGACTCCTCGTAGGGGCGGGTCATGGACCGATAGTAGTCCCCTATCTTCCCAAGTAAAGCTAGCTTTCGAGTCTATGTTCCGTCCCCTTCCTGGTCCCCATCATGGTTCCACGCTTGATACCTGTGACCTTGCCCTTGGGTAGCGTCCGCTCTCCAGCCCGATCAACCAGTCAACTGCCTCAGGCCCCAGGTCATGCACGTCGGCGAACTCTGCGGCCCACACCCAGAAGGCTTCATCCAGGTTCACGAGTGTCATGTCCAGGTCGAAGAGCGCAAGCCGCTGCACAGCGCGCATCGTACGAGCAGAGAGCCTCCGTGCAAGTCTGCACCTGGCCTAGCGGTTTTCAAGAGCACTACGGTTACTCCGCCCGTACCGGTTCTGACCTGGGGCTCAGACCTAACTGAAGATCAAACCAAGGAAGATCACCCCACACATATCCCGCGGCTCGGGAAGGGCTAACGATCGGTGGCGTTCGTGCGCGTCCGTATTGTCGGCAAGCAGTGTGAAGCGGTGGCTGGGTGCGGACCTTAACCACGCCCAGCCTCTCCCGTGACAGCTCGGAAAGCTGTCGTTATCCTCAGGCACCAACCCCCACCCCCCTGCAGAGGAGCTGGCAACCTTGTCCGAGACGATCGAACCGGACCCTGGCCAAGACGTCACCCGCCCCCCGATCGCTGGCCCGCCCGGCGGGGTGCAGTTCGCACCCCAGCAGGCACCCAAGAAGAACGGCATGACGTTCGGCTTGCTCACGCTGCTCGGAGGAGGCTTGGTTGCTGTTGGCTCGTTCCTGCCCTGGATCACAATCACCGCGCCCATCTTGGGTACGGTGAGCCGAAACGGTATCGACGGCGGTGGCGACGGCGTCGTGACGCTCGTGCTCGGATCGATACTCTTCGCGATCGGTTTGGCCCGGGTAACCGCGTCCGTGCCGGGTTGGCTCCAGCGGTTGCCGATCGCGTTCGGCGCGCTTGCCGGGGTGATAGCCCTGGCGGATTTCGGTTCTGTCAACGAGAAGCTCGCCGAGATCTCGCCGTCGTCGTCGGCATACGTGGCAGCCAGCGTCGGCTCGGGTCTGTACATGGTGGCGATCGGCGCAGTGTTCGCGACCATCGGTGGGCTGGTCACTGACCAGATGAAGACCAACAGATCGTGATGCGCAGTTTCAGCGCTGGAGATCCCGAACACAGTCAGGGAGCCGGAGACGACGGTCGTGGACCTTGGACATGGTATGCATGAGATCGAACGCGTCTCCGGCCCCGATCTCACCGTCCGCGACGACCATGCTCACGATGTCGATGGTCTCACGCGTGATGATCCCCTGAAACCGGGCATACCGCAGGGCGTCCCGATCATCAGAGATCCACCAAGCGCCGGCGAACTCGGTCCAGCGCTTAATGATGTAGCAGGTCTGGGCCTCGCCAAGGTGCTTGAGCTGGTTCTGGTCGTCGCCGCCGAAAACGACGCGACGGATCGCCTCGATCTTCTGGGCATCGGACGGATCATCGATTTCGATGGGCTCGCCGAGCCAGCAGCCCGCGTCCAGGGCAGTGAGGGCGGGCACGTGGGCAGCCGACCGGGACGCCTCGAAGGCCACGGCCTCGGTCCACCGGCCCCGTCCGTTGAGCGCGACTCGTAATAGGTCGAGCCGGTTGACGCAGGCAAAGTTGCACAAGACCGTGTTGTCGGGAAACAGGTAGGTAGTGGTCATAGGGCACTCGGCGTCCCCTGCTCGGACTCCAGCGCGTCCCGCAACTCATCGACGTCGGCACCCAGGAGGTTGGCATACGGACGGAGCGTCGCCGCCCCCGTCTCATATGCGGCGTAGGTGTCCCGAAGCAGAATGCCCGGCGGTCGGGGGGTGCCCGTTGTGGTTACCCAGCGTGCGAACCATTCGCCCCTACCGGCGAGTTTCGCGGCATCGACACCTGTCATGGTCTTGTACTGGTCGCACCCGCCCGCGTCGATGATGCGGAGTTCCTTTAGCCGGAAGGCGAGTGCTGACGGGCTCACCTGGAGATCGCAGACCATGTCGGCGAAGGTCTGCTGGTTGAGGACGCCTTTTCGCAGCCTGGCGCGAAGCAGGTCTTTGGGCATGAGGAAGGCCGAAGCGAAAGCGTTCGCTTGCATCTCCGTGGGGTCCTTCGACTGGGCCTTGTCGAAGATATCCCGATCGAGGTGAATGTCCTGGTCATCACCTGCGAGCAGGTGACCGAGCTCGTGTGCCAGGGTGAAGCGCTGCCGTGCGGGAATGTGGGAAGTCGCAAGCACGATGAGCTTCACCTCCTCCGACGAGACGGCCAAGCCGTCAAGGCCTTCCCCCAGTTGAACAATAGCGACGTCTACCCCAAAGACATCTTCAACCACCGCGGCCAAGTCTCCGCCAAAGATTGAGCAATTCGCCTCACGAAGTTTGGCGTGCGCCAGCTCGGCGAGCTTCTGCCCGCGTTCCTTATAGCTGCCCGAACCAGAACTCACGACGAAGGGCCGCCAAGGTTGCCCATAGCCGAGAGTGGACAAATCACTACGCATTGTGCTGTAGCGCCGCGCTATGGTCAGGGCCTCACCGGCCAGTCCGCTGGTCGTCCTGGCAGCCACGGCCAATGCCGGTTCCTCACCAGTGATGAGCCAGTCGACGCTGACGTGATATTCCTCGGCGATCCGCGCCAGGTCCAGCGAGGAGAAGCGGCGGGCGCCGCTCAGCGACTTGGACATCTTGGAGTCGTCGAGCCCGATCCGCTGTGCGAAGGCATGCTGGCTGAGGCCTGCAGCCTCGATCAGGTCTCGTACGCGATCGGTAATGCTTGGCACGCTAAACAGGCTAGCAAGCTCCTTGCGAAAAACGCAAAGACCCGCCAGGATTGGGTGCGGGGCTTGATGGTGGGGATGAAGGAGACGGACGTGGCGATCGAAGTTGGCACCCGGGGCACGCGTACCCAGGCACCGCCATTACCTGATCCCGGCCAGGTGGTCAACGTCCGCGGGTCGATGTGGGCCGTGACCTACGTTCGGCCCCAGGGACTGCCGCGCAGCCCGGCCGATGAGGGAACGCCCGGTCTAACGCACGTCGTCGGGCTCCAGTCTCTGGAAGAGGACCGGCTCGGTGAGGAACTCGCGGTCGTCTGGGAGCTTGAGGTCGGCCATACCGTCGCCCCCGACCAGGGACTGCCCGAAAAGATCAGCCCCGACGCCTTCGACGATCCCAACACGCTCGCCGCCTTCGTGGATGCCGTGCGGTGGGGCGCCGTCACCTCAGCCGACGCCAACTCCTATCAGGCGCCGTTCCGCAGCGGCGCCAACGTCGAGGCCTACCAGCTTGAGCCGCTGCGCCGTGCGCTCCAGTCCGCGCGGACCAACCTGCTCCTGGCCGATGACGTTGGCCTCGGTAAGACGATCGAGGCCGGCCTGGTGGTCCAGGAGTTGCTGCTGCGGCACCGTGCCCGCTCGGTAATCATTGTCTGCCCACCCAGCCTCGCGCTGAAGTGGCAGGACGAGATGCGGGAGAAGTTCGGCCTTGACTTCGTCATCGTCAACAGTGATCTGATGGCACGGGTCAAGCGGACCCACGGCCTGCATGCCAACCCGTTCCGGCTCTTCCCCCGGGTCATCGTGAGCATGGCCTGGCTGCCCACGCTGCGGGCACAGCGGCTCCTGCGCGACGTTTACTCCGATGTGCGCGACAGCGGCTCCGCCCGGCGATACGCCTTCGACGTGCTGGTCGTGGACGAGGCACACCATGTCGCCCCGGCCGGTCCCACCGCCATCACCGGCGGCCGGGCCTACGCCGTGGACAGCAAGCGGACACTGGCCACCAAAGCGCTCGCCGAAAAGTGCGAACACCGGCTCTTTTTGTCCGCTACCCCGCACAACGGCTACCCGGAGTCGTTTACCGCGCTCCTGGAGATGATCGACGGCCGCCGCTTCAGCCGCGGCGCGAATCTCGACGAACGGGCGCTCCGCGAGGTCGCCGTGCGTCGTCTCAAGACCAGCCTGAAGGACAAGGGCTTCAAGGCCCGGCAACTCAAGAAGATCCCCTTCTCGCCCAGCCAGAAAGAGCAGGAGCACTTCGCGCTGCTCGACGAGATCCTCACCAGCAGTGCGAAGGCCAACGGCAAGGGCCGCTCGGGCGACATCGTCGCCATGCTCCTGAAAAAGCGCTTCCTGTCCAGCCCGTGGTCGTTCACGCTGACCCTGGAGCAATACGAGAGCTCCGGCGCCACAGGTCACCGGCTCCACCTCGACGATGACGACTCCTACTACCAGGAGGTGCTGGGCAGCCAGCAGTCAGATGAGGAAGAGGGCCAGGTCGAGCAGCCGGAGTTCACCGCGCTTCGGCACAGCAAGGGCTCCGATCCGCTGGTGGCCGCGACCGATCGGGACATCGAGCGGCTCATCGACTGGGGACAGAGCTATGAGGACAAGCCGGACTCCCGGCTGGAAGCGCTGATCACCTTCCTCGACGCCATCTGTCGTCCGGGCGGCCATTGGAGCAACGAGCGAGTCGTCGTCTTCACCGAGTACGCCGCCACATTGGAGTGGATCGCCCGCATCCTGCGCGCCCGCGGCTACAAGGACCGCTTGGAGATCATCCAGGGCTCCACTCCGGCCGAAGAGCGCGAACTGATCCGCGCCCGCTTCACCGAGCACCCGTCCAAGCACGACGTCCGGGTGCTGCTGGCCACCGACTCCGCCGGCGAGGGCATCGACCTGCAGGACTACTGCCACCGGTTGGTCAACTTCGACATCCCGTTCAACCCGTCCCGTTTGGAGCAGCGGATCGGCCGGGTCGACCGGTACGGCCAGACCAAGACCCCGGAGATCTATCACTTCGCGCCGATCGCCAACTCGACAACCTATGCGGCGGACATGGACTTCATGCGGCGCATCGCAGAGAAGGTCGGCAACGTCGCGCAGGACCTCGGCTCGGTCAACCAGGTCATCGACGCCGACATCCAAAACCACTTCAGCCCCACGGGTGCCTCCCGCAAGGCGAGGATGACGGCTCCCGACGACGGCAACGCCATCATCAACCGGGCACTCGCCGGTGGCATGGAGCTGAACCGGCGGCTCACGGAGCTGTCGCGCACCTATGACGAGCGCAAGGCCGAGATGCACCTAACGCCGGCCAACGCCCGCCGGGTCGTCGACACCGCGCTCTCGCTTACCCGACAGCCGCCGCTGGTGGACACCCCCGAGGTGGACACCGACGCCCAGGTCTTCCAGATCCCCTCGCTGAGCGAGGCCTGGCAGCCCACCCTGCGCGGCCTGGACACGCGGCTGAAGCCCGGCGAACCGCGCAACATCACATTCGATGACCAGGCGGCGCAGGGCCGCTCCGACCTGGTCCATATTCACTTGGGCCACGCGCTGATGCAGCGCTCGGCCCGCATCCTGCGCAGCGCGCTGTTCAGCGTGGACTCCTCGGTTCACCGGGTGACCGCGGTCATCGTCGATGGCCTGCCCCAGTCATGTGTCGCCGCCGTCTCCCGGCTGGTCCTCGTGGGGCGGGGCGGGCTCCGTCTGCATGAGGAGGTCTTCCTCACCGGTATCCGGGTCCGCGGTCAGGCGCTTGCCGAGGCCAAGGTAGAGAAGGTCCTCGACGAGGCGCTGGACGCCGAGAATCTGAAGCTCGCCGATGAGAGCATCCGCACAATCCTCGCGGAGCTGTGGAACACCGACGAGGGACAACTCCGGTCTCGGCTGCTGCGCGCCATGGAGCGCAAGGCCGAGTCTCGGCAGGAGAAGGTGACTGAGGCACTGCAGGAGCGTCGGAACTCCGACATCGCCCGAGCACACGAGATCTTCGCCGCCTTCCGGGTCAACCTGCGTGAGTCCCGCGATCGGCTCAGCGCCGAGATCCGCAGGCAGGAGGAAGAGCAACTGTTCGTCGACGACCAACAGAAGCAGCGCCGCATCGATCTCGGCGCTATGCGGAACCGGCTGGACAACCTCGATGAGGAGGAGAACCGCGAAGTGGTCGCCATCCGGGAGCGGTACGCCGACATCAAGCCGCACGTGTCCGCCGCCGCGATCGTGTTCGCCCTCACCCCGCAGGACGCCGAGGCCGGAAGGATCCACGCATGAGCCGCAAGCACGCTCCCACGGTCGCGGAGCTGCACCGGTCCTGGCTGGAGCTTGTCGACACCGATGGTCCGTTCCTGGCTGTGCCACCGCTCAAGCGAGTCTGGGAGAGCGGCATCCCGCAGCCCGACCCGGACGCCCTGGCTACCCTCAAGGACGCCAAGCCCGCATTCGAAAAGGCATGGGAGAACTGGGACGCCAACCGGGACGAGGCCTCTCTCGACCTCTATCGCGGCGAGCGGGACGCGTGGGTGGAGACAGTCCTGCGGGAGGTGCTCGGCTGGGCCGACAGCTACGTCACTGAGCCGGGTGGCCCAGAAGTCCGTTCGCCCGACCATGCAGTCACCGTGCGCGCGACGGGTGCCGTCGCCCACGAAGGCGTGACAGGCGCCCTCGTGCTCGTGACCGACCCGGCTGACTCGCTGCGCGACCCGCTCGATGACGGCTGGGCCTCCAGCCCCATCGACCGGATGGAAGAGCTCCTGCGTACGGCAGGCGTGCCGATCGGCGTCGTCACCGACGGCCGCTGGTGGGCGATCGTCAGCGTACGCGAGAAGACCATGCCCGCCTCCGGCACCGTCGACGCCCAGGACTGGATCGCCCAGCCCGAGGTCCGCAACGCCTTCATCGAGCTGCTGCAGCGCCGCCGCCTACTCGGCGGCAAGCCACAGAACCGGCTGACAGAGCTGTTCGGCGAATCGGTCGCCGCTGCCGAAGAGATCACCGAAGCGCTCGGCACTCAGGTGCGCCGGGCCGTTGAGCTGCTGGTGCAGGCTATGTCGGAAGCCGCCCTCGATGCCGAGCGTAACGGCGGGCCCGACCCCCTGCCCGCCAAGCGAGCCGAGGTTTACGAAGCCGCTGTCACTGTAATGATGCGCGTCGTCTTCCTGCTCTTCGCCGAAGAGCGCGGCCTGCTACCGCAGAGCCGGCTGTTCACGATGGGGTACGGCATCAGCGACGAACTCGACGCGTTGGACACCCGCGCCCGCGACGAGGGCACCGAAGCACTCGACGCCACCCACCTGACCTGGCACCGGCTCCTGGCCACCTCACGGGCGCTCTACCACGGCGCCTCGTTCGAAGACCTGCGGCTGCCCTCCTACGGGGGCTCCCTGTTCGACCCCGACCGCTACCCCTTCCTGGTCAAGCTGACCGATCAGGGTCAACTGGCGATCACCGTCAGCGACCGAGTGATGCTGGAGGTCCTGCGCGCGGTCCAGGTCGCCCAGCTCAAGGGCCAGCCCGCGCGCCCGATCTCCTTCCGCGACATCGACGTGGAGCAGATCGGCTACATCTATGAGGGCCTGCTCGGCTATTCATGTGACACTGTCGAAGAGATCACGGTCGGCCTGATCGGCAGCCCCGGCGAAGAGCCGGAAATGCCGCTCACGGTCCTCGAATCCCTGGCCGCCACCAAGAAGGGTGACACGGCGCTCTCCGACGCGATCCTGGCCTGGGTCAAACAGAACCAGCCCGCCGCCAAACCTCCGACCAAGGCCGCCCTGGCCAAGGCGATCCGCTCCACGAGCGAGATCGAGGACGCCGAGACCGCCGTCCGTTCAGTCACGAAGGACGAGAACATCCGGGAGCGACTCCGCCCATTCATCGGAGTCATCCGCCGCGACCTGCGCAACCGGCCGCTCGTCGTCCAGCCGGGCGGCGTGCTGGTCATCGAGACTCCGTCACGCGCCTCGGCCGGTGCCCACTACACGCCGAAGTCACTGGCCGAAGAGGTTGTACGGCACGCGCTGGAGCCGTTGGTCTTCGAGCCGGGCCCACACCAGACCGCCAACTCCGACGACTGGCGGCCGGTCTCGTCGGACCGGATCCTCGACCTGAAGATCGCCGACATCGCCTGCGGCTCGGGCGCTTTCCTGGTCAGCGCGGCCAGGTATCTGGGCGCCCGTCTGGTGGAGGCCTGGCAGCGGGAGGGCGTCGCGTATGGCACGCCGCACGAGCTGCGGACCCACGCGATCCGCATGGTGGTCGCGTCGTGTCTGTACGGCGCGGACATCAACGCGATGGCCGTGGAGATGTGCAAGCTGTCGCTTTGGCTTGTGTCGCTCGACCCGAAACTGCCGTTCTCGTTCGTCGACGACAAGGTCCTGCACGGCAACTCACTCCTCGGGTTGACCAATGAGCAGCAGCTCAAGGACATGCACATCGACCCGGCATCAGCCAAAGGGCAGTTGTCGGTGCTCGGCGTGGACGTTGACGACGTGCTCGCCAAGGCGGCCCGGCTGCGGCAACAGATCGCCACCGAGGTCACCGACGCCGACCCGCAGCGCTCGGCCACCACCAAGCGCCGTCAGTGGCGCGACTACCAGAACCTGGTCGCCGACCTCAGAGATATCGCCGACGGTGTGGTCGCAGCCGGGCTGCGCTGGGGCGGCAAGCCCGGCAAGCAACTCCGCGAGGCGTACGAGAACGTGCGGCTCGCCCTGGAACTCGCCTACCCGGCAGGTGGCGGGACCGCGGATCGCCGGATGTTGGAGGCGATCCTGGAGGTCGGGCTCACACCGACTGTCCAGACCGACTACGAGCGGTGGAAGCCGCTGCACTGGATCGTCGCCGTCCCAGATGTGATGGACCGTGGCGGCTTCGACGCCATCATCGGCAACCCTCCTTTTCTGGGAGGATCCAAGCTCACCGGAATAATGGGGACCAACATCCGAGATTGGTTTGTCGGTGTACTGGCGGGTGGGCAGAAGGGGACGGCCGACCTAGTTGGATATTTCTTTCTACGCGCCATGGCGCTGCTCACTCCAAAGGGCAACCTCGGACTGATTGCAACAAACTCGGTAGCGCAGGGCGAGACACGCGAAGTTGGGCTCGGCCGGATGGTTGCCGACGGTTTCAACATTACACGGGCCATTCAAAGCAGGCCGTGGCCAGCAGCGAGCGCCAACTTGGAGTACGCGGCGGTTTGGGGGACACGCAGGCAGGTCCCCGATTCGCTGCCCAGGATCAGCGACGATATCAAGGTAGCGCAGCTCTCCACTTTGCTTGAGCCCGCTGGCCGCGTCTATGGCACACCGGTGCGACTTGTCGAGAATACCGGGATAACTTTCGAGGGATGCAAGCTTATCGGGCTAGGTTTCATTCTGGATCCTGAAGAAGCCACCGCGTGGATCGAGACCGATCCGGGCAACGCCGCTGTCCTGTTCCCTTATCTGAACGGGGAAGATCTCAACTCACGACCGGACGCTTCCGCATCGCGATGGGTGATCGACTTCAACGAACGCCTAGAGTCTGAGGCTCGAAGGTACGTCTTGCCGTATGAGCAAGTGCTGGCGCGGGTGAAGCCGGAGCGGGCCAAAAACAACCGGAAGGTCTACCGAGACCACTGGTGGCAATTCGGTGAGAAGCGCCCCTCCATGCGGAGGGCCATCGCAGACCTGAGTGAGATGCTGGTGCTAACTCGTGTAAGCAAGACGATGATGCCGCTGCGCGTACCAGCTAACCAGGTACTCAGCGATCGACTCGTGGTTTTCGCGAGCTGTTCATACGAGCTTCAGACTGTCTTGTCTTCGTCGCTGCACTGGGCGTGGGGTGTGAAGTACAGCACAACCATGCGGCTTGATCCCAGCTATGCGCCATCCGGCGCATTCGAGACCTTCCCGCGTCCGGAACCGAACGAGCGGTTGGCTGAGATTGGCCGCACTCTCGACACTGAGCGGCGAGAAATCATGCTCAGGCGCGATCTCGGTCTGACCAAGCTCTACAACCTCATTAATGACCCTGACGTCTCCGACGCGGCCGATCGTGATGTGGCGCGGTTGCGGGAGATCCACGTTGAGCTGGATCAGACGGTGATGGATGCCTACGGGTGGGGCGATCTGCCCCTTGACCACGGGTTCCACACCTACCGGCAGATGACTCGGTGGACGGTCAGCCCGGCCGCTCGGGTGGAGATCCTGGACCGGCTGCTGGAGGAGAATCTACGCCGGGCCGAACTCCAGGGAGAGGCGCAGCTTCCGGCGGAAGATGAGGACGAGGGGGATGACGAGGGGGATGACGAGTGAGCACGCCGCAGCCCTCACGCCACGACCACCAGCCGTACCGGCTGAAGCACGAGCCGGACGGCCAATCCTGGACCGTGCGCGAGAACTTGGTCGACATTCTTGAGCGGGAGATCCTCGGCCCGGCGAACGGGCCGGAGGAGATCCTCGATGGTGTCCCGGACTCGGCGTATCTCATTGGCCGGATCGCTCCCGTCAAACTGCTGAAAGGCAAGGGCGACCCACGGGATGCCGAGTCCGACGAGACCATCACCGATGTCGGCGATGCGCTCGATGCCGAAGAGGGCCGGGGCGTGCCGATCACCGCGGTGGATGACAGCAGTGCCGGCTCTGAAGAGGACGATGTCGATGACCAGCCGCAGCAGCGCGGACTGATGATCCCGGCGTCGATGGGGTTGCGCTGTCAGATCCCGTTCGACTTGGAAGCGTTCACCGTCTCCACCTCGTGGGGCGTGTACGAGCCGATCAAGGAGAAGACCGAGGACAGGGGGAATCTCCGCCGGTACAAGCGGACCCCGATCGAGATCGTCAACACCATCAAGGTGGACGATCTCGACCCGAAGCAGTCCACGACGATCGTGCTCAAGGACAAAGTCGTCCTGCGGATCGACCGCTACGACGATCACGAGCGTGGCCGCCGTCTGATCGAGATCGCGCTCTGCAACGACCGGGTGACCCCGATCAAGATTCCGGTCAACGCCTGGCTCTACCAGACCAAGATCTCGGTCCATGCAGATGGCGCCGAGGTCTTCCTGCCGGTGCGCGACGCGCTGGAGGACACGCGCTTCGAGCCGGATGACGAGCTACGGCGGCTCAAGCTGCAGTACCGCGACCGGCTGGAGTTCGCCATCGGGCGGACCTGCTCGGTGGACTGGAAAGCTGAGAAGGGGGCGCGGCGGGCCAGCGAGGTCTGGACGACCTGGCTGCCGACCTGCGAAACGCCGCAGGTCACTGCGGAAGAGGTCGGCAACGCGCTGCTCAGCATGGAGGCGCTGGCCGCGGCCAGCGTGGACGAGCTGCGAGTGGGACTCGAACCGATCGTGCGGGGCTATGCCGACTGGCTCGACGGTGAGCAGCGCCGCGTCGAGGAGGAGCTCCCCGCGCACCTGCGAGACGAGGGCCTGGACGCGGTCAGCGAAGCCTGCAAAGTGCAGCGGCAGCTCGCCGAAGGGTTGGAACACCTGCTCACTGATGCTGAGGCGCTGCGATGCTTCCGCTTCATGAACCAGGTCATGGCCGACCAGCGCATCCAGTCACAGGTCGCCCAGGCGCGGGCAGCTGATCCGAAGCTGAGCATCGAAGCCGCCCGCGACGCCGTACGGAGCAAGAAGAATTACGCGCATTGGCGCACCTTCCAGCTTGCCTTCATCCTCATGCAGTTGCCCGCGCTCACAGATCCGGCCGCCGAGCGCCGTTCGGGGGATCTGGCCAAGGCGCAACTGCTGTTCTTCCCCACCGGCGGCGGTAAGACCGAGGCCTATCTGGGCCTGGCCGCCTACACCTTCGCGATCCGGCGCCGTCAGGGTCTGCTCGCCACTCCGGATGGGCAGCTTGACGGCGGGGCCGGGATCGCGGTGCTCATGCGTTACACGCTGCGGCTGCTCACCGCCCAGCAGTTCCAGCGGGCCACCGCGCTGGTGTGCGCGGCTGAACTAGCACGTGCCAAGGATCCGGCCACCTGGGGCAGTGAGCCGTTCCGTATCGGCTTGTGGGTCGGAACCGATGTCAGCCCCAAGCGCTTCGACGAAGCGGCGACACAACTTGAGAAGGCCAGCAAGGGGCACGGATACCGCTTGACGGTGCTGCAGATCCAGCGATGCCCGTGGTGCGGAAGCAAGATCAGCGCCCGGAACGTCAAGTCGCATGCCGCTGAGCGCCGGATCTACGTCTACTGCAGCGATGACCTGTCGGGCTGCCCCTTTGCCGAGGGTGGCGAGATCGGTGACGGTCTCCCGGTTCTCACCGTGGATGAGGAGATCTATCGGCTGGTTCCGGCCTTCCTCATCGCCACCGTGGACAAGTTCGCCCGGCTGGCCAGGGAGGGCGAGGCGGCCTCCCTCTTCGGATATGTGTCTCGGCGCTGTGACCGGCACGGATTCGTCCACCCCGACTATCGGCACTGCGACATCCAGGACGGCAACAAGCATCCGAAGAAGGATGGGTTGCCCGCTGCCGCGGTCCGTCCTGTGTCCCGGCTACGCCCGCCGGATCTGATCATTCAGGACGAGCTGCACCTGATCACCGGCGCTCTCGGGACTACGGTCGGCCTGTTCGAGGTGGCTGTCGACGTCATGCTGAGCTGGCGAGCTCCCGGTGGCCATGCCGTACGCCCCCTGGTGGTGGCCTCGACGGCGACGGCGCGGAACGCGCCCGACCAGGTCCGTGCTTTGTATGGGCGGGATGTGACCATCTTTCCGCCGCAGGTGCTCGACGCCGGCGATACGTTCTTCTCGAAGGAAGCCGAGATCTCCGACACAAATCCGGGACGGCGCTATATCGGGCTGAGCACCACCGGCATCCGGCTCACGACAGCGGAGATCCGGGTGGCCGAGGTTCTCATGGCCGCAGCTCAGCTTCTGCTGGACCGTTCGGGTGTGGTCGCCGACCCGTACATGACGTTGGTCGGCTACTTCAGCGCCACCCGCGAGCTTGCCGGTATGTCCCGGTATATGGGTGACGACGTGCAAACCGCGCTGGCCAAGCGGCGGCCGTGGTCACTGCTGCCCAGCCGTACCGGCACCAACTTCGGCAACCTGCACCTGGCCGAGCTGACCTCCCGGGTGGCGAGTTCGGACATCACCGCCACCCTCGACCAGATGGCCATCCCGTTCGATCCGTCCTTTGACTCCATGGCCGGGAAGAAAGCGCTGCGGGAACTGCGCGAGGCCGGGAAGCGGGCGCCCACGCGTCCCTTCGCCCCGTACGACTCGGTGCTGGCCACCTCCATGCTTCAGGTCGGTGTGGACGTGACCAGGCTCGGGCTCATGCTCGTGGTCGGGCAGCCGAAGAACACCGCCGAATACATCCAGGCGTCCTCCCGGGTCGGCCGTGATCCCGAACGTCCCGGCCTGGTGGTCACCCTGGGCAACTGGGCCCGGCCACGGGACTTGGCGCATTACGAGCAGTTCCGCCACTACCACGAGACCTTCTACGCGCAGGTTGAGGCGTTGTCGGTGACACCGTTCTCGGTCACCTCGATGGAACGCGGTCTCGACGGCGCACTTGTGAGCGCCGCCCGCGTGCTGCAGGGACCCAGTCCTTCGGGACTGTCTCCCGAGGACGGTGCGGGACGGATTGAGAGTCAGCGGGATTTCGTGCTCGGCCTGATCGACGATCTGGTCGGCCGCGTCCAGCTCGCCGGCGGCGAGGAGAGCGCCGAGCTGGCCGGGAAGCGGCTGGTCAACCGGGTCGACCAGTGGGTGAATCGCCGTAAGTATCTCGCCGACCTGCGGAAGGCGCTGGTGTATGAGCGGGTCTTCGACGATGCCCAGTACGGCCCGCTGATGATCGGCGCGGAGAACGCGCGGTCGATGGCCGACAGCCGGGACGCGGCACCGTTCGTGGTCGCCAACTCCATGCGTGAGGTCCAGCCGGAGATCAACTTGCTGGTCAGCCCAATCAAAGACAACTTGATCTACATTCCGCCGATGGATGCGCCGCAGTGGCAGGTGCCGGGGGGCTCCGATGTCTGACGCTCGCTTCATCTACGACGCATCGTCCCCGGTCGATCCCCTCGGTGACGCCGACCGGGAGGCGGAGCAGGGGCGCAAGCACAACCGTGCCAAGGTCGGCTCCGGGCGGCCCTCGTCTCTGCTGTATACCTACGGTCCCGGCGCGATCATGGATCTGCCCCAGTTTACGATCATGCCGACCGGGCTGGATGACTGGGACCGGATCTGGCGGCGACGGGACGGAATTCCGCAGATCCGCGCGCCTCGGCTCCGTGAGGTCGTGCGGCTGCTGCTGCGTTCGCCGGATGTGCAGTTGCGGCCGTTTCCGTGGCAGGCCAAGAAACTGAGCATGTCGAACGAGGGCAGCGATCTCGGGGTGCCGGCCCGGGTGTTCCCGCAATGGCTGCGCTGCACCGGCTGTGACATGCTGGGGTCACTGTCGCAGTTCGACTACACCAACACCCACCCGTTCCGGACGGATCTCGCCTGTTTCGAGCACGCAAAGTGCATCGGGCGCAAGGGCGACAAGAACCGCAAACCTGCCCGGCGGCCTGCCGTACCGGCTCGTTATCTGCTGGCCTGCGTGAACGGACACCTGGACGAGTTCCCCTACGACCAGTGGGTACATCGGGGTAGACGCTGCTCAGACGCGGAGTTCCCGGCTCTGAAGATGATCGATCGGACGGCCGGTCGTGGCGCCACGGCGACGATCATGTGCGGATCTTGCGGGTTGACTCGTCCCATGAACGAGGCCC
Organism: Sphaerimonospora cavernae; assembly: GCF_042435035.1. Classification (NCBI taxonomy): domain Bacteria; kingdom Bacillati; phylum Actinomycetota; class Actinomycetes; order Streptosporangiales; family Streptosporangiaceae; genus Sphaerimonospora; species Sphaerimonospora cavernae. The sequence continues at coordinate 376,112 of NZ_JBHMQT010000044.1, read as the reverse complement.
AAGGCGAGAAGGCCAGCGACAATCTGCCCAAATGCCGGGGCCGTCACCCGCACCTGGACGCTTTCCAGCCAGGCGGGTGTGGTCTCGACACCCGGCTGATCCTGGTCGGCGCTTCGAACCTCTGGTTCCCCGCCACACAGTCGATCATTGTGATGCCCGAGTCGCAGGAAGAGCGGGCAAGCGATCTGGCGGATCAAATCCGGATCGCATTGGGCGACAAACTGGCGAAATATCGCGACGATCTGGAGATTCTCCGGGATGTTCTCGACGGCAAGGTCGATGTCTCTGGCCTCTCTGATGCTGCCCTGACCCAGGCCGTCGAGCTGGCCGCGCAGCCACCCGCCTCGGCCGAAGAGCAGGAAGAGCGGATCCGCACCTGGGATCCGGTGGACCTGCTCGTACCGGAATGGCGTTACCTGCAGAAGGACCCGCTCGGTGCACGGCATGAGGACGAGATGAGCGGTCTCACGCTGTCCAAGCGCGAACTCGCTCCGGGGCTGCGCCCAGAGATCACGCGCGTGCTCGCGGTCGAGCGGCTCAGGAAGGTCAACGCCATCGTCGGCTTCACCCGGATCGACACCATGGACCGGGTCGGAGACCTGCCGCGCCGCCTCGTCCCGCTGACGCGCGCCGTTCGCCCGGAATGGACAGTGGCAACCGAGGACCGCGGTGAAGGAATCTTCCTCCAACTGGACGAGACGGCTGTGGCGACGTGGGAAGAACGGGTCTACGACACCACCCTGTGGGAGGCCCATCGCGACGCCCACCGGCGGAACTTCCAGCGTAGGTTCTCGGAGACCGCCGAGTTGGTGGACCCGGACACCCGGCTGAAGCCCCCGCGCTACTGGCTGGTTCACACCTTGGCGCATGTGCTCATCCGTGAACTGGCCCTCACATGTGGCTACTCGGCGGCGAGTCTTAGCGAGCGGCTGTACGCGTGGCCGGAGGCCGAGGGACGGGCTGCGGCGGCGGGTCTGCTGATCTGCACAACGGCCTCCGACAGCGACGGCACCCTGGGTGGGCTGGTGCAGCTCAGCGAACCAGCGAGGCTCGCACGGGTGGTGAGCAACGCCCTGCACCGGGCGACACGATGTTCCTCCGACCCGATCTGCGCCATGCGCACCCCCCAGGACCCGGAAGACTTCCTGCACGGAGCAGCCTGCCACTGCTGTGCCATGGCGTCGGAGACCTCGTGCGAGCGGGCGAACCGGTTCCTGGACAGGCGCTTCCTCGTCGACCTCCCGGGAAGTGAGCTCGGCTTCTTCGGCTATGTGGACTGACGGCAGGGCAGCGCGGGAACTGGGACAGCGGCTCACCTCCACCGAGGCCAAAGGGATAGTGGACCGGCTGAGTGACGGCGACACCTTAACCACCGCTCTTCGCGTCGTCCCCACGGCTCGACGTGCCGAGATCAGGGCGCTCCTTGCGCAGTTGGGAAAGGATGCGGTGGTTGCCGTTTTGCGGGCTGTGGAGGGTGCACGGTCGATCACCACGGCGCTGAGCCCCATCTGGACGATGCCGGGTCATCTGGCTCGGTCCGGGCCGCTTACGAGCTCGGCAGTCGATCTTGTTGATGGAGCACGGCAGTCCATCACCTGCTCGACGTTCAACTTCCAGCGCACTTCCAGACTGTGGGAAGCGCTCAGACAGGCCGCGCAACGCCCGGAAATCGCACTACGGGTGTACCTCGACACACGCGCCGCCGACTCCAGCACCGGCCGCGGTCCCTCAACGACGCAAGTGGCCGCCCACCTCGCACCAGGGATCGTGCTACGGACCACGGAGTTCGACGGCACCTACGTGCGTAACCACGCCAAGTTCCTCATCGTGGACCACCGATTCTTATTGACCACGAGCGCGAACTTCTCCTGGAGCGCCGAACACGGCAACATCGAATTCGGTCTGCTAATCGATAACCCATATCTTGCTGAGACGGTCGAGCGTGAACTTCTGCGGGCTGAGGAGCACCTGTTCGAACGCGTGCAGCCTCCCTGATTCCCAAAATCGAGACAGGCCAAGGTCGCCTACGTTGGTCGGCCGTCATCTCCTCGTCGGGCAGGCGTAGCCATGCCGGGCCGGACGCCTGGGGTCAAGCCGTCGTTCGCATGTACATGTGTCCCGGTGACCTTCCGCGCCTGCTGGTTGTCCTGCCCACACTCGACGGCTTGACCTTGGGCGGCTGGTCTGGCATCCCTCGGGGTGGCCGGCGAGGAGATGACGTCATCTCTGAGGAGTGCCGGGGGTGCAGGGGGCGGAGCCCCTTGCGGTTCTTCCCCCGTTCCTCCGCGGACCGGTGGCTGTGTCAACCCGCAGTGGCCCCACTGGGCTCCCCTGATTTGGACCCACCACGGACGGGGGGGTGGGTGGAGTTCTCCTGTGAAATGGCCCCATGCTCGGTTCTTAGAGGTTTGGGACTGCGGGGGTGGAAGGGACGCGTTGGGCGGAAGGGGCAGGCTGGGGCCTGACCGGGAATCCTGTCCTGACCGGGCCGTGGAGGCTCGCGGGTCAAGGGCGGCCCGTTAGGGCCGTCGGCGGAGCCGGCGCGAAGCGCCCTTGGCTCGGGAGAAGGACGGCCTGGTAAGCAGCGTCCCTGGCAGCGGGTCGCGCCCGCCCGACCCCGGGGGCGGGGTGTCATGTAGCGGCGGCGGTGGCGCTTTTGAGGCGGTAGGAGTCGGTGCCGGTGGTGATGATGTGGGCCTGGAAGGTGAGCCGGTCGACGATGGCCGCGCATAGCCGCGGGTCGGTGAAGGTGGTCGTCCATTCGGAGAACGCGGCGTTGGACGCGACCGCGATGGACGCGCGTTCCTCACGTTCGGTGAACACCTGGAACAGGAGTTCGGCGCCGCGGCGCCGGCTACCGCGTCATCGCCATCGAGCGCGACCCCCTCGCCCTGCACGGCGGCCCGGCCCGGCTCCCAGGCGACATCGACACCCACGCACCGGGCCTGATCGATCGTCTCAAGCTCGAAGAACTCCACGACCGGGTGCAGGTCGTCGAGGAGGACTTCCTGGCCTACGAACACCCCCTCGACACGCTCTGCGATGCGGTGTGGACGAGCTGCTCCTGGCATTACAGTATCAACCACCATCGCCCGCTTGCCGAGTTCGTCACCCGCATGCAACTGCTTGTCCGCCCCGGCGGGCTGTTCGGCGCGGAGTTCATGATGCCTGTCGAACCACGGCACTATCTCATCGAGCACTACACCTCGCCCGAGAGGCTCAGCTACCACTTCACCGGTTCCTGGGACCTTCTACTGACGCTACGCACCAGCGAATTCACCGAGCGAGCACACGTCGGCCAGCTTGCGGACCACACGCACCGAATGGGCCTGTTGCTCGCCCTCCGCTCTGCCCGCCATTCCCCACTCCTTACGAAGAAGGTCCCATGAAGCACGAGTACGAGGCGAAATTCCTCAACGCCGATGTCACCGACCTCCAGGCCAGGCTGACCGCCTTGGGTGCGGCCCAGTCGAGCCCGCGCACCCTGCTCACCCGCAAGATCTTCGAAAACGACGTTCTCGACAACGGTCAGTGGATCCGCCTGCGTGACGAGGGCGGCAGGTCCACGCTGACACTCAAGCAGGTCACCGACGCCACCACGATCGACGGCACGACCGAGATCGAAACGGAAGTCGCCGACATTCACGCCATGGCCGACATCCTCCGCGGAATCGGTCTACGCGAGGTCCGCTACCAGGAGAACTACCGTGAGGAGTGGCGTCTGGGGGATGTCGTCTTCGACTTCGACACCTGGCCGGGGCTTTCCACTTTTCTGGAGATCGAAGGGCCTGACGAGGCGTCGGTCCGCGAAGCGGCCGCTCTGCTGGGACTCGATTACGCCGAGGCCAGGTTCGGGAGCGTCGACGAGATCTACAAGAGCGAAGCGGGACGAGACATCCTCGCCGAGCCCACCCTCCTCTTCGCGGAACGGTGATCGTTCAGAGGTCCACCCCGCGGACAGCGAACCCCGCCCACCAACTACGGCAGGCGGGGTTTCTGCACGTCAATGGCTACTTCAGGAGTTGGCGGGCCATGACCATGCGTTGGATTTGGTTGGTGCCCTCGTAGATCTGGGTGATCTTGGCGTCGCGCATCATGCGTTCGACCGGGAACTCGCGCGTGTAGCCGTACCCGCCGAGCAGCTGTACGGCGTCGACGGTGATCTCCATGGCGGCGTCCGAGGCGGCGCACTTGGCTGCGCTGGAGAAGAACGTGAGGTCCTTGACCCGCGTGCCGTTCATGGCCAGCTCCGACTTGGCGGCGGCGGCGTAGGTGAGCTGCCGGGCGGCCTCCAGCTTCATCGCCATGTCGGCGAGCATGAACTGCAGGCCCTGGAAGTCGGCGATCGGCTTGCCGAACTGCTTGCGCTCCTTGACGTACCCGACGGCGTAGTCGAGCGCGCCCTGGGCGATGCCGAGCGCCTGGGCGGCGATCGTAACGCGCGTGTGGTCGAGGGTGGCCAGCGCGGTCTTGAAGCCCGTGCCCGGCTCGCCGATCATGCGCGAGGCCGGGATCCGGACGTTCTCCAGGATGACCTGACGCGTGGGAGAGCCCTTGATGCCGAGTTTCTTCTCCTTGGCCCCGAACGACACCCCCTCGTCGTCCTTCTCCACGACGAACGCGGAGATGCCGCGCGCCCCGGCGCCCGGGTCGGTCACGGCCATCACGGTGTAGTACTCCGACACGCCCGCGTTGGTGATCCACATCTTGGTGCCGTCGAGCACGTAGTGATCACCATCGAGCACCGCCCGGGTCTTCATGGCCGCGGCGTCGGAGCCGGCCTCCGGCTCGCTCAGCGCGTACGAGAACATCGCCTCGCCGCGCGCCACGGGTGCCAGGTAGCGCTGCTTGAGCTCTTCTGACGCCGACAGCAGCAGCGGGACCGTGCCCAGCTTGTTGACGGCGGGGATCAGCGAGGACGACGCGCAGGCCCGTGCGACCTCCTCGATCACGATGACGGTGGCGAGGGCGTCGGCGCCGGCTCCGCCGTACGCCTCGGGGATGTGGACGGCGTGCAGGTCGGCGGCGACGAGGTCCTTGTAGACCTCCCAGGGGAACTCCTCGTTCTCGTCGGCCGCCGCGGCACGCGGCGCGATCTTCTCGTCGGCGAGGGCCCGGACCGTCTCCCGGAGCATCTCGTGCTCCTCGGCGGGCGCGTAGAGAGGGAAGCTCATGAGGAGATAGTAGGACGTCCGAGCAGATGTTACCTACCAGTAGATCAATCTGATCGATTCTGACAAGTCTGGTAACAGAACATCCGCCCGGGCCCCATCGACCGAGCAGGGAGGGCACCGTACCGTTGACCCATACCCAGTTTGCGGACGTGGTTCAACGGGCAGTAAACCAGCCCGGTACCATGCCACTTCACAATCAGTGAGCTAGAGGGGAGCATGCCGTGCCGTACCGCCTCACCGTGCTTGGAACCGGATATCTCGGGGCTACCCACGCGGCATGCATGGCCGAACTGGGCTTCGAGGTGCTGGGCCTCGACGTGGACCAGGCGAAGATCGACCGGCTTCGGCGCGGAAACCTGCCGATCCACGAGCCCGGACTGGAGGAGTTGCTGCGGCGCAATCTGGAGTCGGGACGGCTGCGCTTCACGACCTCCTTCGAGGAGGCCGCCAACTTCGGCGACGTCCACTTCGTCTGCGTCGGCACTCCGCAGAAGAAAGGCGAGTACGGCGCGGACGTCTCCTACCTCGACGCCGTCATCGAGTCCCTCGCTCCCCACCTCGACCGCCAGTGCCTGGTCGTCGGCAAGTCCACCGTGCCGGTCGGCACCGCCGAGCGCCTGGCCGAGAAGCTGGTACGGCTCGCCCCCGCGGGCGCCCAGGTCGAGCTTGCCTGGAACCCCGAGTTCCTCCGCGAGGGCTTCGCCGTACGGGACACCCTGCGGCCGGACCGGATCGTGCTCGGCGTGGCCTCCGACCGGGCGGAGAAGGTGCTGCGCGACGTCTACGCGCCGCTGGGCGAGGAGATCCCGATCGTGGTGACCGACTACCCGACGGCCGAGCTGGTCAAGTCGGCGGCCAACGCCTTCCTGGCCACCAAGATCTCTTTCATAAACGCGATGGCCGAGGTGTGCGAGGCCGCCCACGCGGACGTCAAGCAGCTCTCACTGGCACTGTCGTTCGACGAGCGGATCGGCGGCAAATACCTCAACCCCGGCCTCGGCTTCGGCGGCGGCTGCCTGCCCAAGGACATCCGGGCTTTCATGGCCCGGGCCGGCGAGTTGGGCGCCTATCAGGCGCTCACGTTCCTCAGCGAGGTCGACGCGATCAACATGCGACGCCGGGCCCGCATGGTGGACCTCGCCCGTGAACTGGTCGGCGGCTCGTTCGAGGGCCGCACTGTCGCGGTTCTCGGCGCGGCCTTCAAGCCCAACTCCGACGACATCCGCGACTCCCCCGCGCTGGACGTGGCCGTCACGATCGCGCGGCACGGCGGGAAGGTCACGGTCTATGACCCGGTGGCCCTGGACAACGCGCGTACGGCGCATCCCGACCTCGGCTACGCGGACAGTGCGCGCGGCGCCGCCCGGGACGCCGACGTCGTCCTGCTGCTGACCGAGTGGCAGGAGTTCGTCGAGATCGACCCCGAGGATCTCGGCCTGGTCGTCGCGGCCCGCAACATCGTCGACGGCCGCAACGCGCTCGACGCCGACGCCTGGCGTGAGGCCGGCTGGCACTACCGCGCCCTCGGCCGCCCCTGACCGTCTCAGGCGTGGTGGTCTCGGGCGTGCAGGTCGGCGGCCTCGGCGCGCAGGCGCTCGCCCTTGGCGTACGCCTGCGCCTTGAGCGCCGCCTGGAACTCCTCCATCCGCTGCCGCAGACCCTCGTCTGAAGCGGCCAGAACGCGTACGGCCAGCAGCCCGGCATTTCTCGCCCCGCCGATGGCCACGGTCGCCACAGGAACCCCGGCGGGCATCTGGACGATGGACAGCAGCGAGTCCATCCCGTCCAGGTACTTCAGCGGCACCGGCACCCCGATCACCGGCAGCGGGGTGACCGAGGCCAGCATGCCGGGGAGGTGGGCCGCTCCCCCGGCGCCGGCGATGATCACTTTGAGCCCACGGTCCGCGGCGTGCGAGCCGTACTCGATCATCTCGGCCGGCATGCGGTGCGCCGAGACGACGTCGGCCTCGAACCGCACGCCGAACTCGGCGAGCGCCTCGGCGGCCTGCCGCATGACCGGCCAGTCCGAGTCGCTTCCCATGACGATCCCGACGTCAGCCATTCAGCGGTCCCCTCAAACAGACGGCGGCGTGGTGGGCCCGGGCCCGCACCTCGTCGAGGTCCGTGCCGAGCGCGGTCACATGCCCGATCTTACGGCCGGGCCGTACGGCCTTGCCATAGAAATGGATCTTGATGCCGGGGTCGTTGGCGAGCACGTGCTCATAGCGCGAGAACACGTCCGGGTCGGGCCCGCCCAGCAGGTTGGCCATGACGACGACGGGCGCGGCGAGCGACGGCGAGCCGAGCGGCAGGTCGAGCACGGCGCGCAGATGCTGTTCGAACTGGGAGGTCCTGGCCCCTTCGATGGTCCAGTGGCCGCTGTTGTGCGGACGCATGGCCAACTCGTTGACGACCAGGCCCGACCTGGTGGCGAACATCTCGACCGCGAGCAGCCCGGTCACGCCGAGGTCGCGGGCGATGCCGAGCGCGACGCGCTGGGCGACCGCCGCCTCCTCGGCCGGGAATCCGGGCGCGGGAGCGATCACCTCCACGCAGATGCCGTCCTGCTGCACGGTCTCCACGACCGGGTAGCTCACCCCCTGGCCGTGCGGGGACCGGGCGACCAGCACGGCGATCTCCCGCTCGAACGGCACGAAGGCCTCGGCCAGCAGCGCGATGCCGGTGGCGAGCGCCTCACGCGCCTCATCGGCCGAGGCGCACACCCACACGCCGCGTCCGTCGTAGCCGCCGCGTACGGCCTTCAGCACGACCGGCCAGCCGTGCTCCTCGGCGAACGCCTCGACGTCGGCCAGGGACGAGACCCGCGACCAGGCGGGGCAGGGCGCGCCGATCGCGGTGAGTCGCTCCCGCATGACCGCCTTGTCCTGGGCGTGGACCAGCGCGTCGGCCCCGGGCCGTACGGCGATGCCTTCGGCGGCCAGCGCCCGGATGTGCTCGGTCGGCACGTGCTCATGGTCGAACGTGACGACATCGCACCCCTTGGCGAACTCGCGGAGATCACCGAGGTCGCGGTAGTCGCCCAGGCGGGTGTCGGCGATCACCCGGGCGGCGCTCTCGTCGCGCGCGTTGGCCAGCACGCGCAGCTCGATGCCGAGCGCGATCGCGGCCTGCTGGGTCATGCGGGCGAGCTGACCCGCGCCGACCATGCCCACCACGGGGCCCGCCGACGGGTCGATCTCCGGGCGTTCAGCGGAAAGAGGAACGTTCGGGCTGTTCACGACAGGCCAGCCTACCGATTGCGGGAAAGTGCGCCGCCCCCGGCGGTGCGTGAAGCGGCCCTGTCATCGGCACCGCCCGGCTGCTGCCGCGCCTGCTCGAAGGCCGCACCCGGGGGCGGCGTCGCCGGCATGTGGCGTGCTGCGAGCTGTGGACGACTTGCATCCCGCTGGATGGTCGCTCAGAAGCGGAACATTTCGACGAACTGGTGGAGAAGTGCGGAATCGCCCTCCGCCCGCACGCTGCCGTCGGTGAGTGCCTGGTCGGCGGTCTTGGCGCCGACCATGAGCTCGTAGATCCCCTGGTTGTTCAGCCTCTCGACGATGAGGTCCGGGGCCGGGTGCGGACCGATGCCGACCGTCAGGGCTCCGGCGGTGATCTGTAGGCGGAGGGTGAACTCGCCCATGCGGACCTCGTAGCCGACGGTGGCGTCCTGGGCCGCTTCCGACCGGTAAGTGGTGCGGAAGGCCATGGCCACCGACTCAGCGGTGAGGACTTCGCCGGGGCGGGGCTCGGTCATCGTGCGGGCACCCCAGCGGCCGAGCACGATCAGCGCCGGTTCGAGGTCGCGTCCGTAGTCGGTGAGCTCGTAGACGACCGCACGCTCGGGGTGAGGCAGCGCGCGGCGGACGACCAGTCCCGCCTCTTCAAGTTGCTTGAGGCGGGCCGACAGGATGTTGGTCGGAATGGCCGGCAGCCCCTTGCGCAGGTCGGTGTAGCGCTGGGGTCCCGACAACAGGTTGCGGACGATCAGCAGCGTCCAGCGTTCACCGACCATCTCCAACGCGCGGGCCAGGCCGCAGAACTGTCTGTACTCACGAGCCATCATGCTGCAATCCTATAGCGAACTTCGTTTGACAAAGCTTGCTTGCAAAAGACAAACTTGCTTCTCGTTCGGCTATCCAGCCGGTCCACCTGATGATTTGTGAGGAGTGATCGCATGACGGCGCGGAAGATCGTGGCCGGGCTGTTCATCTCGCTGGACGGCGTGGTGGAGGCGCCCGAGACGTGGCACTACCCCTACCTGAATGAGGAGATGGGGGCGGCGGTCGGCCAGATGTACGCCGAGGCCGACACCCTGCTGCTGGGGCGGGTGACCTACGAGGCGTTCGCCGCCGTCTGGCCGCACCAGACCGGCGAGATGGCCGAGGCGATCAACGGCATCCGCAAACTGGTCGCCTCCACCACCCTCACCGAGGTCGGCTGGACCAACGCGGCCCTCATCGAGGGCGACGTCGTCGCCGCGGTGAAAGAACTCAAGGAGCGACCTGGCAGCACGATCTCGGTCGCGGGCAGCATCAGCCTGGTCCGCGCCCTGCTCGGGGCCGGGCTCCTGGACGAGCTGCGCCTGCTGGTCCACCCCTTGGTGGTCGGCGCAGGACAGCGCCTGTTCCCCGACGACACCACGCCCGTGCCCCTCAAGCTCGCCCGCTCGACCGCCTTCACCACCGGCGTGCTCGACCTGACCTACCAGCCCGCCTGATCTACCCCGCTGACCAAGAACGGAAGACATCGATGAACGACATCCAGACCGAGGTCGAGACCAGGATGCTCCAGGTTCCCGGCGCACGCCTGCACTACGAGGTCCGGGGAGCCGGGCCGGTGCTGCTGATGATCCCCGGCGCACCCGCAGACGCCGGGGCACTGGCCGGGCTCGCGGCGTGCCTGGCCGGCCGCTACACCGTCGTCACCTACGACCAGCGAGGCCTGTCGCGCAGCACCCTGACCGAACCGCCGGCCGACCAGAACGTTGCTGTCTTCAGCGACGACGCTCACCGCCTGCTGGCCGCCCTGGGTGACGGGCCGGCCTACGTTGTAGGCAACAGCGGCGGCGCGCTCACCGCCCTGGACCTGGCGGCACGCCACCCCGAACAGGTGCGCGCCCTGGTCGTGCACGAGCCGCCCCTCCCCGAACTGCTGCCCGACCGCGACCACTGGCGGGCGGTGTTCCAGGACGTGTACGACACCTACCGTGACCAGGGCGCGGGCGCGGCGATGGGCAAGTTCATCGCCACCGTCGCCGGCCTCGACGCCGCGCCCCCGGCGATGCCCGACCCTTCCCAGCTGCCGCCCGAAGCTCTGGAGGCGATGGGCCGCATCCAGGGCAACCTCGACCACTTCCTGGCCCACATCCTGCTGCCCGTGCTGCGCTTTGCCCCTGACATCACCGCGCTGCGCTCCGGCCCCGTTCCTGTCGCCGTCGGCGTCGGAACGGCTTCGGGAGACGGTGTTCCCGCCTTGTCGGCGCGGGCTTTGGCCGAACGGCTCGGCGTCGAGCCGCTCGCCTTCCCCGGTGACCACCAGGGTCTGGCGATCGATGTCGTCGCGTGCGCCGAAATCATCCACACGGCCCTCGCCTGACCCTCAGACTCGTCCGACCCTCAGACGGTTCGCCTGCTGGCGAATCGCCTGCCCGTGCCCTGCTCCGCAGGGAGTCCGATTCCTCCCCGCCTGAAGGCGGGGGTTTCCTCGGAGGTCTCCGATGACCACACCGTCCAAGGGCAACCCCGCGAGCTACTTTCCCGCGATCGAGGCCAAGTACGGGCGCCCCGTTCAGGACTGGATCGACCTCATCGACTCCTCGCCTCTGACCAGGCACATGGAGCTCGTCGGCTGGCTCAAGACCGAGCATGGCCTCGGACATGGCCACGCCAACGCCCTGGTCGCCCACACCCTCGCCAACAGGAAGTAGGCCGGAGGACCCGTCCCGTGAGCATCGGCGTCAGCTGATTCTCACGGGACGGGGTTGAGCGGACGGAGCCCATCGGGCATCTCAGGAAGCCGGAAGGAGTACCGGTGGCCGGCACCATCGGGCGGGCTCGTGACCGGCAACGTCTTCGACCGATGGGACGGCCCTGAACGACACTTAATTGACCTCGATAACGAGATATTTCATGAAATATTCTTCGCTGACCTGCGGCGGAGCGTCATCTACGGGCAGCGGCCCACTCCTGGCCGTGCCGTACCGGTAGCCTGAGAGCACCTCGGCCTGAAAACATCTCAGCCCTGAGAGCACCTCGCCGCCGACAGGAAGGACCGCCGGGTCGTGCAGTTCCTCCGACACGCTTACGAGCGGTTCGCGTCACTCGTCCATGAGCTGCTGAAGTTCGGGACGGTGGGCGCCATCGCCTTCGTCATCGACTTCGGCGGCGCGAATCTGCTGCGCTTCGGCCTCGACATGGGGCCGGTGAAGTCCTCGGTCGCGTCCACGATCGTGGCGGCGACTTTCGCTTACCTGGGCAACCGCTTCTGGACCTACCGTCATCGCAAGCAGAGCGGGATGGTCCGAGAGTACGTCCTGTTCTTCGTGCTCAACGGCGTCGGACTGCTGCCCCCGGCGATCCTGGCCGCGTTCGCCACCTACGTGCTGAGGATGGACGACCCGGTGAGCTACAACGTCGCCCGGTTCATCGGCGTGGGGCTGGGCACGCTGTTCCGCTTCTGGTCCTACAAGAAGTGGGTGTTCCTGGCGCTGCCGGAGACCCCGGCCGATCTGCCGCCGAGCCTCTCCTCCCCGGCCGGGGAGGAGGGTGGCCCGCAGGCACAGGCCGTCGGGCAGGCCCAGCCGCAGGAGACGCCTCAGGAGAAGGACACGGAGAGGTCCCCGGAAACGGCGCAGGCGCACGCGGGACCGGTCACCGCCGTCTGAGATCCTCCCTCAGGCCGGCCCGCTCACCACCCGGTGACGGCCGTACTCGCGGGCGTGCCGCAGGAAGATCGCGAAGGTCGCCGGGCGGCGCTTGACCAGCTCCAGCCTGCCTCCGTCGGCCGCGACCAGGGCCCTGGCGAGCGTCAGGCCGAGCCCGGTGCTGCCCCCGCCGCTCACGCTGCGTTCGAATACCTTGTGCCCAAGGCTTTCCGGGATGCCCGGCCCCTCGTCTGCCACCTCTATGACGACCGATCTGTCCGTGCTCGTCGTGTAGATGGTCAGCACGCCCGCGCCGTGCTCCAGCGAGTTCTCCATCAACGTGGACAGGACCTGGCTCAGCCCGCCGGTCGTACCGAGGGCGCTCAGCCCCCGGTCTCCCCGCCGTACGACTGCGCGCTGCGCGCGACGGAAGGCGGGCTCCCACTCGGTGATCTGCTGCTCCACGACGTCGTCCACGTTGATCGGACCCGTCTGGGCATGGCGCTGCCGCCGCGCCGCGGCCAGCAGCTCGTCGATGACCGCGGTCAGCCGCTCCACCTGGACGATGGCGGCCTCCCCCTCCTCGCGTACCGTCTCGGGCTGGTCGGCCGCGCCGACGATCTCCTCCAGGCGCATCGTCAGCCCGGTGAGCGGGGTGCGGAGCTGGTGCGAGGCGTCGGTGGCGAACTCCCTCTCCCGCGCGAGCAGGTCGGAGATCCGCAGCGCACTCCGATCCAGCACCTCCGCGACCAGATCGACCTCGGGGATGCCATAGCTGTGCCGGCTGGGTCTGGCGTCACCCGAGCCCAACCGCTCCGCGATCTTTGTCAGGTCTTGGAGCGGGAGGCTCAGACGGCGTGAGGTGACGGTCGCGAGGCCGACGGCCACTCCGAGCGCGATGACCGCGAGCGCGACGATGAGCACCATCCGAGCCCGGACGTCCTGCTCGATCTGGGCCGAGTCCTGGGCCACCCGGACGTAGCCGGCCTCGGACCGGGCCTCCTGCACCAGCTCGCGGCCGGGTGGCGGCGGCGACCCCACGGCGATCGGCCGGTTCCCCCGGACGTACACCTGGATGTACCGATCCGTATAGTTCTTCGCGAGCTGGTGCGGATCGATCTTCTGCTGCTGGCTGACGGAGTATTCCACCCCGACGAGCAGCCGCGTCGCCTCGGCCCGCAGCACCTGCTCGGCCTCGTCGTTGATCAGTCGCACGACGAGCACGCCCAGGGGCACGCCTAACAGCACGACGGCGATGACCGCCACGAGCAACATCGAGGACAGCAAGCGCCGGCGCACGGGCTAGCTCCTCCCCACTGACCACCGCACGGCGGCCTACTCGCGCTCGAAACGGAAACCGACCCCTCGGACCGTCGTGATGTATCGCGGCTTCGCCGCGTCGTCCCCCAGCTTTCGGCGCAGCCACGAGATGTGCATGTCCAATGTCTTCGTCGACCCCCACCAGTTCGTGTCCCACACCTCACGCATGATCTGCTCGCGTGTGACGACCTTGCCGGCGTCCCGTACGAGCACGCGCAGCAGGTCGAACTCCTTGGTGGTCAGGTGCAGCTCCTTGTCTCCCATCCACGCCCGGCGCGAGTCGGCGTCTATGCGGACGCCCTGCACCACCGGCGTCTCGGACGTACCGCGTCGCAGAAGTGCCCGTACGCGAGCGAGCAGCTCGGCGAGGCGGAACGGTTTGGTCACGTAGTCGTCGGCACCGGCGTCGAGCCCGACCACGGTGTCGACTTCGTCGACGCGGGCGGTGAGGATCAGCACGGGAGTGCCGTGCCCTTCCGCCCTGATACGGCGGGCGACCTCCAGCCCGTCCATCTCTGGCAGGCCGAGATCGAGAACTATCAGATCGACGCCTCCCGACAGTGCCCTCTCAAGGGCCTGCGGGCCGTCCGGGCTCACCTCTACCTGATAACCCTCCCGGCGCAGAGCGCGCGCCAGAGGCTCCGAGATCGAGGTGTCATCCTCGGCGAGAAGTACGCAGGTCATGCAAGCGATCGTAGGACCTTAAGCGTTCGTTTCCCGGCTACAGCGCGCAGTTTGACTTGTCATTGACCCATCAATTGACCTGGGCAAACACTGATAAATCCGGGATAGTCAGTACGCAACGGGGCACCCCGATCCGGGCATTTCTCGCCCATCTCGCAAAGTGCCCCAAATCCCATGTGTCACGGTAAACAGCATTCGCCGGTCCGCCGCCGCACCGCCATGGCGGCTCGGCGTGCGGACGTGAACGCGATGGTCCGGAAGTCCGGCGACCCGGAAGATTGCGGTGATTGCGAAGGGGGCGTCAGGACGACGCCGAAGGATCTCCGACATAGCGCTGAAGGTAGAGCGCCTCGCCCAGGCTCTCGATGAGGCTCAGCTCGGTCTCCAGGTAGTCGATGTGGTGCTCCTCGTCTGCGAGGATGTCCTCGAAGATCCGGGCGGAGGTGACGTCGCCACGCTCCCGCATCAGCGTGATCCCGGGCCGGAGCCGCGCGACCACCCCCAGTTCGAGGTCGAGGTCCGCCTGCAGCTGCTCCCGCACGGTCTGCCCGATGTGCAGCGTGCCCAGCTTCTGGTAGTTGGGCAGGCCTTCCAGGAAGAGGATGCGGTCGGTGAGCCGCTCGGCATGCCGCATCTCGTCTATGGACTCTTGCCGGGTGTAGCTCGCCAGTTTCGTGTATCCCCAGTGCTCCTGCATCTTCGCGTGCAGGAAATACTGGTTGATCGCGGTGAGTTCGGCGGTCAGCTGCTCGTTGAGCAGCGTGATTATCTCTCTGTCCCCCTGCATGGCGGCCCCTCGGTCTATGCGCTGGTCACCAGGTCATCTGACCGTTTCAGCATCGCACAGATCTTACGGACACAGGTGGCGCAGTCCCCTCCGGCGCCGGTCGCGTCGCGCACCTGACGAGCGGTTTTCGCACCTTCGGCGATGCAGTCGTGGACCTCGCTCTCGGTCACGGCTCGGCAGACGCAGACGTACATGGCGGTGAGGGCCTCTCGGTGGAGCCAGGAAGGTTAGGCACACCTAAGATAACCCACTTTGGCAAGGCTTGCCTATGTTGGGGGCATGTGGGCTGAGCCACATTTCCTTCCCGGTTCAGCGTTCCCGGCCGGACCTCCGCAGGACGTACGGCTGGACGACGCCGAGTCCGCGTGCGGGACGGCGGCGCAGCTTGACCAGGTCGAAGGCGCTCACGCCCCCGAGCGCGCCGGCCATCTCACCGTCGGCGACGATCGTGCCCGGCCGGGCGATGGCGGTGAGCCGGGCCGCCAGGTTCACGGTCGTGCCGAAGACGTCGCCCATCGCGGGGAGCACGGGGCCGTACGCCAGCCCGATCCGCACATCCGGCCCGTCCTCCCCCGCCTTGATCTCGTCCACCAGGTCGAGCGCGATGAGCGCGGCGGCCCGCGGCTCGCCCGCCGTGAACAGCACCTCGTCGCCCAGGGTCTTGACCAGCCGCCCGCCGTGCGCCGCCACGACATCGGAGGCCAGGGCCTCGAAACCCTCCACGAGGTCGGCCAGGGCCGGCTCGTCGAGCTCCCGGGTGACCCTGGTGAACGCCACCAGATCCGCGAAGCCCACGGCGAGCATCAGACGTGAGGGGACCATCTCCTGGCCGAGCTCGGAGAGCGACATGAGCCGGCCCGCTGCCGCGGCCAGCTGCGACCGCCAGACATGGACCAGCATCTCCTCGAAGTCGGGCAGCAGACGGCGGACGGTCTCCATCACCTGGGTGAAATCACCCTCACCCGGCCGGCCCGTCTGGTCGAGCACCGCCTCGACCATGATCTCGGCCTGCCACTGGGCCAGCCTGCCGGTCGTACGGCCCAGCGCCCGGGTCATGCGGATGACGGTCCGCTCGTCGAGCAGGCCCGCGTCGATCAGATGGCGGATCCGCCGCAGCGCGGACAGGTCGTCCTCGGTGAACGCCACCGCGTCATCGGGCAGCGTGGCGAAGCCGAGCGCCCGCCAGATCCGCGCCGCCAGGTCCCGGGAGATGCCGGCCGCCTCGGCCAGCTGACGGCGGGTGTAGACCGGCGGCGACCCGACAAGCAGCCGCCGCACGTCATCGGTGCCGGGACGCCCGTTGATCTCCACGTCCCCCTCCCCCAGCCGGCGCGCGGCCCGCGCCATCTCGTCTACTTTCCGTCGATGTTCCCGTCGGAAGCGTCCTCCACCAGCCGGAACAGCTCCTGCCGGACGAGCTGGATCCTCGGGATGTCCCTGAGAATGATCTCGCCCTTCTCCGAGGCCGACTCCACGCGCAGCGTGCCGCAGCCGAGGACCCGTTCGACGAACCGCTGGTCGGAGCTCACGCTGTTGACCTTCGCCATAGGGATGTCCTCATCGGACTTGTTCAGGATGCCGGTGCTGATCGCGAGCCGGTGCGAGGTCAGCGTGTACGAGGTCGTCTTCCATCTCAGGAACGGGATGAACGACCACAACGCCAGCGCGACGACGGCGACCACGGCCACCGCGATCCGGGCATACCCCGAGTACCCATAGTCACTCGGGATGAAGTGGATCGCCGCGCCGGCGGCGACAACGACGACGATGAAGGCGAGGATCGGCAGGATCAACCGCTTCCAGTGCGGATGAAACTCGTGAATGATCCGCTCACCCTCGGTCAGGTGATGATCGGGGAGACCCATGGCGCAAATCGTGACACGTTCCAGCCCGCTTCGCATCGCGGTCTTTCGATCCGCACCTGCTGTTCGCGCAGGGGAAGGTCGCTCCAACCGCCGCTCGCCCCAGCGAAAATCACCGGTCGACGGGAATCACCACGGCCGGATTCACAGCTCACCGGCCGAGGCGGGGCGGACGTGGACCACGTCGCCGACGCTCAGGGCATGCTCCTCGCCCTGCGCCCGTACGAGCAGGTGGCCGAACCGGTCGACGCCGACGGCCTGGCCGGTGAGCACGCGCTCGCCGGGCAGTTCGACCCTGACCTCCTGCCCCGCCGTCGCCGACCAGGCGAGGTAGGCCGAGCGCAGTCCGGAGGCGTCCGGGTCGCCGCCCGCCTCCACCCATGCCCGGTAGTGCGACTCGATCTCCCGCAGAATCGCCCGCAGCAGCGGATCACGGTCGGTGCACACGGCGTCCTCGACGGCGAGGGAGGTCGCCCGGTCCACCGGCAGTTCCTCCTGCCGCATGGACACGTTGAGGCCCATCCCGATGACGATCGAGGTGTCCACCCGCTCGGCGAGAATGCCCGCGAGCTTGCGTTCACCGGCCAGCAGGTCGTTGGGCCACTTCAGCCGGACGTCGAGCTCGGCGACCCGCCGTACGGCTACGGCGGCGGCGAGCCCGACCAGCAGCGACAGCCATCCCTGAAGCGTGGGCGGCACACCCTCCGGCCGGAGCAGCACCGAGAACGACAGGCCCGACCTCGGCGGCGCGACCCACGCCCGGCCCAGCCGGCCGCGCCCGGCGAACTGGGACTCCGCCACCAGCACCGTGCCCTCACAGGCCCCTTCGCGTGCGGCCCGGGCCAGGTCGGCATTGGTGGAGCCGGTCCGCTCGACCACGCTGATGGACGACCACAGCGCTCCCGGACGGATGAGCGCTCTGCGCAGCGCCGCCTCGGACAGCGGCGGCCGGTCGAGATCGGTGTAGGGCGATTCCCTCATCTGCCCAGGCTATCGATCCCCTGCTCGATATGAGGGGCGCGGAGCGGACACGGCCGGCAGTGACTCCAGATCACGCATCCGGGCGAGCCTGGCGGCGAGCCGCCGGGCACCCGGCACGTGCCGGCTGCCGCACGCCGGCGGAGCGGGCAGGTAACCGAAGGCCGCCATCTCCGGCCCGGCGACGTCCGCGACGCGTACGGCTTCGTCGGCGCTGAGCGCGCCGTGCCACGCCTCCCGCCGCTCTGTGGTGACCGGCTCGAGCGCCCGCGCCTTCCACCACTCCCACCCCTGCACGATGGGCCGGACGATCGGCGGGGCCGCGGCCGCCGTACGGTTCGCGTCACGGAACGGCACGCCGAGGAACCGGGCCAGCCGCAGACGCGCCGCGACCGGATCCGCGACGATGTCCTCATAACGCAGGACGAGGCACCGCTCGGGACCCAGCCAGTGCCGCGCGGCGAGCATCCGCCGCTGGTCGAAGGCCCACTCGGCGGCGAGTTCTGCCACGTCGCCGATGCCCCAGGGCACCGCCCGGTGAGAGGCGGCGACCGCACGCGGGTCGCGGACCACCCCCACGACCTTGAGCTCGGGGTCCGCCGCCGTCATCGCCCGCCACCACAGCAGGTGCTCCGGCGTCTTCTCCCCGTACAGCTTCTCCCCGTACAGCGCGGCATCGTCGGTGAGCCGGGGGCGCAGCGCCGTGACGACGGCCGAGAACAGGTCGATCAGCCGGTCGCATCGCGGGCCGATCAGGTCGAGCACCCGGGCAGGCTCGAGCCGGAGCCCGGCCGAAGTGGGCAGCGCCGCGAATCGGTCCAGCTCGGCGGCGACATCCTCGGGCGTGAGGGGAAAGCGCCGCCGGACGAGCAGGTCGGGTGCGAGCAGGTGCAGGAAGTGCGTCTCCGGCGGCATCGCCACACGCGGCAGCTCGCAGCAGATCCGCTGGGTCAGCGTGGTCCCCGACCGCGGCGTGCCGACGACCAGGAACGAGAGCCGTTTCATGCGGGCCTCTTCATCCGGGCCCCCGTACGGACGACCATGCGGACGGCCGCCCACGCACCGCCAGCCGTACGGCTTCGGCGGCGACCCGTTCCGGCGGCAGGTCCAGGCACTCCAGGGCGTACGGGCAGGTGAACTGCCGGCACGGCGCGCACCCGGTCGGCACGGTCAGGACCGACGCCGGGACGAAACGCGGGAGGTACTGCCCGACCTGCTCGGTGCCGGCGAACAGCACCACCACGGGCGTGCCGAGCGCCGCGGCCAGATGCGCGCCGCCGCTGTTGTTGCACACCACCACCCGGGCGTCGGCCACGGTGGCGGCGAGGGCCGGCACGTCGAGCTCTCCCGCCAGGATCACCGCGCCGGGGACGTCGCCGGCCGCCTCGGCCACGACCGAGGCCTCCTTCGCGGTCCCGGCCACGACGATCCGCAGGCCGGAGAGGGCGAGGCGCCCGGCCACCCGGGCGAACCGGTCGGCGGGGTAACGCCGCGCCGGGCAGGACGCCCCCGGCAGAATCAGGGCGTACGGCCCGGCCTGCCCTCGGCGGTCGAGCAGCGCGCGGGCGGCGCGCGCCGCCCCGGATGGGACTCGGATGCGCAGACGCCCCTCGACGCGCGGCACCCCCACCCGTTGCAGCAGGTGCAGCGAGCGGTCGACCTGGTGCAGATCGTCCGGCGGAGAGGGGACCCAGTGGGTGAGGCCCGCACCGCCGAACTCCTTCGACATGCCCACCCTGACCGGCACACCGGCCAACCGGCACAGGTATCCGGCCGGCCAGGGCGACTGGGAGAACGACGTGAGGATCACGGCCGCCTGGTAGCCGCCGCGTCCGATGCGGTCGACCAGATCCAGGTCCGCGGCGACCGGCACATCGCGTGACCCGGCCTCCTGCCATGAGACCGAGCAGGTCAGCACGGCGTCGACCTCGGGTAGCAGCGGTGCGGCCGTGGCGCCGGCGGGCGCGGCGAGCAGATCCAGCCGGGCGCCTGGAGCGGCGTGCCGTAGCGCGCGCAGCGCCGGACCGGCCATCAGCACGTCGCCGAGGTTGTCGGGGCGCACGACGAGCACGCGGTCCAGGTCTCGCCATCTGATCGGCGGCCCGGCGAGCGCGGCGGGGTGCTCCATCCCCATCTCATGGCGCTACCCGACCTCTGAACAGGGCAAACGACAGCCGTCGGCGGGTAGGAAACGAAGGCTGGTGTCGCTTTCGGCTCGACGGGTAGGCAGTGCCCGCATGCCGCCGTACGGGCGGCCGGGTGTGGCGGGATCGGGAGGTGTGCGCGGTGGACCGGGACCAGATCAGGGTGGCGATGATCCACGGCCCGGCGCCGGCGGACCTGGACGGGGTCAGCGACTACGTCGAGCGGCTGATGCACGCGCTGGGCGATGTCGGGGTCGCGGCGACGTCGGTCCGGGTGCGCGGCGACGGCTCGGCGGTGGGCTGGCTCACGGCCACGCTGCGGGCGGCCCGGGAGGTGCGGCGGCTGCGGCCCGATGTGGTCCACGTGCAGTTCGCGCCGTCGGCGTACCGGTTCTCCGGGCTGCCCGGGCTGCTGCCGCCCCTGCTGCCGCCGTCCACGCCGCTGGTGACCACCCTGCACGAGTACGGGTGGTGGGCGGCGCCGGGATGGGTGCCGGACGCCGTCTGGCGGCCACTTGAGCGTGCCCGGCTGTGGGACCGGGAGACCGGGCGGCTGGTCCCGGCCAGCGCGGCCATTGTGGTCACCAACCAGGAACATGCCCGGCAGGTGAGCCTGCGGACCCGGGGTCGGCCGATCGAGGTCCCGCTGGCCCCCAATGTGGCCGACCACGGCCGCGGCCCTGGCCTGGACGGGCACGGCGACGTGCTGGCCTTCTTCGGGTTCGTCCACCCGGTCAAGGGGATCCGATATCTGCTGGAGGCCGTGGCATGCCTGCGGGCGCGGCGTCCCGGCCTGCGCCTGCTGGTCATCGGCGGGTTCACGTCTCAGGCGCTGCCCGAGGCGGAGGCCCTCGCCTACCGGGCCGAGTTGGACGCGCTCGCCGAGCGATTGGGCGTGGCGGACGCGGTGACATTCACCGGCCATCTGCCCGCCGCCGCCGTGTCAGAGGCGCTGCACACCGCCGACGTGGGCGTCCTGCCCTTCACCGCCGGCGTCACCGCCAAGAGCGGGGCACTGCTCACGATGCTGGCGCACGGGCTGCCGACCGCGATCACCGTCCCGGACGACCCCGATCCGCGCGTGCTCCCCGACACCGTCGCCGTGATCCCCGCCAGGCGCGACGCGGCGGCCATCGCCGGCACGCTGGAGCGGCTGCTGGGCGACGCGGCGCTGCGGCGGCGGCTCACCGAGTCCGGGCGGCGGCTGGCCGCCCGGCACTCGTGGTCGAGGGTGGCCGCCGCGCATCGGGAGCTCTACGACAGCATGGTCGGCGCGGCATACGGACGCCGGAATGCCTGACCGTTACGCCGACCTCCTCGTGGTCGACCTCCTCGGCGGGATCGGAGACCTGATCATGGTTCTTCCCGTGGTGCACGCCCTGGCCCGCCGCAACCCCGGCGCTTCGCTGCGCGTGCTCACCCACGAGCCGGGCGCGGAGCTGGTCCGCGGCGATCCCGCCGTCACCGAGGTGCGCACCCCCGCGCATGGACGCCCGGGCGCCGAGCGCGAGGCGGTGGCGCAGGCGCTGGCCGAACGCCGCCCGGACCTCGCCGTCACCACGACCCGCTACGACGGCATCCCCGGCCTGCTCGCCGCCTCCGGTGCCCGATGCGTCACCGATCTGTGGCGACGGCCGCCGCCCGATGAGCCCGTCGGGCTGCGCTATCTGCGCATCCTGCAGGCCGAGGGGCTGCTCGGCGCCGATGACCCGCACGACCTGGCCCGGCCGCGGGTGCACCTGTCCGCGGCGGAGCTGGCCCGGGGCCGCCGACTGCTCGGCGAGTGTCTCCTGGCTGATGGCAGCTTTCTCCCGGCTTCCGGCAGCACGGCCATCGCTCGCCGCCCGCCGGTCGTGCTCGTCACCGGCAGCGGAATGGCCGTCAAACACTGGCCGTACTGGACCGAGCTCATCGGGCTGCTGTCCGATCGCGGCCACCCCGTCCTGATCGTCGGCCGGCCCCCTACCGAGCCTGACGGGGGTGCCGTGCCGTACGGCACCGCTGGTGACGCGGTGGGCGGGATGTTCCTGCCGGGTGCCGGGCTGCGGGAGCTCGCCGCGTGCTTCGCCGCCGTCGCCGACCGGGGCGGCGTCGTCGTCGGGGGCGACACCGGTCCGGTACGGCTCGCCGCGGCGGCGGGCGCCGCGACGGTGGGGCTGTTCGGCCCGACCTCGGCCCTCAGGTACGGCATCGGCGGCGGCGTCGACCTGCAGGGGCTGCCGGACTGCCCGCATCGGCTGCCGACCGCCATCACCGAGCAACCGTGCTGGTGGACCGCCCGATGCCCGCTCGCTCCCGACGGGCCACCGGCCTGCATGGCCGACATTCCCGCGCGATCCGTGGCCGATGCCGTGACCAGCACAAGCGCATGCATTTTCGCATGCGTCGCTCTACGATGGAGGCATGGTAGCTCTTCAGATCCGTGACGTGCCCGAAGACATGCGCGACAAGCTCACCGCGATAGCACGCGAACGTGGTCAGTCCTTGCAGGCATACCTGCTCGATGTCGTCGGCGACGAGGTGCGCCGCCACGACAACCTTGCGGTCATCCAGCGGCTGTCGGGCCGTTCATTCGGCACCAGGTTGTCAGTGGACGATGTTCTGGGAGCCCTGCACAGCGCACGCAGGGAGCGGGACGAGACACTCGGCGTCCCCGAGGTGGACCAGTGATCGTTGTCGATGCCTCCGTCTTCGCCTTCACCCTGCTGGACGAGGGACCGGTCGGAGACAGGTGCCGCGCCGCGCTCGCCGACGACGACCGCTGGATCGCTCCAGAGCATTGGATGACCGAGGTTGCCTCCGTTGTCCAGGGACACCTGCTGGGAAGGAAGATCACCCTGATCCAGGCGACCGGAGCCATTACGGCTCTTGGCGAGATCGCTCCGGTCGTTCCTCTCACCCGCGTCCTACTCCCTCGCATGTGGGAATTGCGCTCCAACATCACCACCTATGACGCCGCATATGTTGCGGCGGCCGAAGCCTACGGTTGCCCCCTGCTGACAACCGACGCTCGGCTTTCGCGGGTGTCCGGCCTCGGCTGTCCGGTGCACGTGCTGTTCGCTTGAGCGGCGAACGGTACGTCGGCAAGACCGCCGAGTGCGCTCCCTGCGGGTGGCTGTCAGCGGACGCGACCGAGGCCTACCGGAAGCTGAACACCCCTAAGTTCGATCGGGCCAAGAACAGCGCAGCCCTTCGGGTGCCGGCCTTCAACAAGCTGATCGAGGCCCGTGCTCACGCCCGCGCCCAGGACGCGCTGGCCGCCGTCCGGGCGATAACGACTCCACTCAAGCCCGTCCATATGAACATGGCAGGCTGCTGGGCAGCAGCCTGGAGCCTGAAGGGGCCTGGATCTGGAGGAGCGCATGCATGACGATGGTAGAGAGCGGCCGGTGCACCGCCCGGGGCCGGTGACGCGGACCCGCGTCCGCCAGGTTTCCGGCTCTGCCGTACGGGATCGCCGTGACGATCTGGCCACTGAGGAGCCTCTGGAGATCCGGCTGCTGGCCGGGGGCGAGAGCCGTACGGTCGCGATCACCATGCGGACTCCCGGCGCGGACTTCGAACTGGCGGCCGGCTTCCTCTACGCCGAGGGTGTGATCGGGCCCGGCGACATCGCCGCCATCGGCTACTGCACGGATGAGGATCTGGAGCCGGAAGAGCGTTACAACACGGTGACCGTACGGCTCAACCTGCCCACACTGCCCGATATAGCCACCCTTGAGCGACATTTCCTGACTTCAAGTGCATGCGGGGTCTGCGGCACCGCGACGCTGAACGCGTTACGGGACCGCTGCCCGACACCCGCTTCCTCGGCACCGGGTTTCGCCGTCGCGCCGCAGGTCCTGTACGGCCTGCCGCACCTGCTGCGGAAGGCGCAGAGCGGGTTCGGCCGGACCGGCGGGCTGCACGCGGCCGGACTCTTCACCCCGGACGGGTCGCCGGCCGGGGTTCGCGAGGATGTGGGGCGGCACAACGCGGTCGACAAGCTGGTCGGCTCAGCGCTGCTGGGCGGGCGACTGCCACTCGACCGGCACGTTCTGCTGATCAGCGGTCGGGCGAGCTACGAGATCATGCAGAAGGCGGTGACCGCCGGCGTCCAGATCGTCTGTGCCGTTTCGGCGCCGTCGTCCCTGGCTGTGGACGTCGCCCGCGAGTTCGGCGTGACCCTCGTCGGGTTCCTGCGCGAGGAACGCTTCAACGTCTACTCGGGCACCGAGCGGATCACGCCCGATGACAACGCCTGACCCCCCGGAATACGTCAGCCGGTGTTCTGGAGGCCGGCGGCGACGCCGTTCACGCTCAGCAGGAGGAGCGTGGACAGGCGCTCGCGCTCCGCTTCCGACAGGCCGCCGCCGGAGATCCCGACGTCCGCCCGCAGGGCCGACAGAGCACGCAACTGCAGGTGGCTGAGCGCGTCCACGTAGGGATCGCGCAGTTGTACGGCCCGCGAGAGGACGTGCCGGTTCTCCAGCAACCTGCTGTGCCCGGTCACCTCGAGCACCAGCCTTCTGGTGAGGTCGTACTCCCCGAGGACCTGCCCGGCGAAGTCGTCCCGGCCGCCCAGCGCGAGATATCGCGAGGCGATGGCCCGGTCGGTCTTGGCCAGCGACATCTCGACGTTGTCGAGCATCGCGGCGAACAGTGGCCACTCGCGGTAGGCCGCTCGCAACTCGTCCAGGCCGCCCCGGGACTCCACGGCCGCGAGGCCGCTGCCCAGGCCGTACCATCCGGGCAGGTTGACCCGGGTCTGGGCCCAGGCGAACACCCACGGGATCGCCCGCAGGTCGTCGAGCGAGCGCGGAGCGCCCAGGCCGCGCCGGGCGGGCCGGGACCCGATCCGGAGCGAGCCGATCTCCTCCAGCGGACTGACCAGGGCGAACCACTCCGGGAAGCCCGGCGCCTCGGTCAGCGACCGGTAGGCGCGCTCCGACGCGCCGGCGACCTGCTCGGCCAGGTCGCGGAACCTGGCCGCGGCCGCGGCGTTGCTCGACTCGACGGCCGTGGTGGAGGCCAGCAGGACGGCGTTCGTCACCTGCTCGATGTGGCGGCGGGCGATCGCCGAGTGGCCGTAGCGGGCGAAGATGACCTCACCCTGCTCGGTGACCTTGAACCGGCCGGCGACCGACCCCGGCGCCTGGGCCAGCACGGCCCGGTTGGCGGGGCCGCCGCCCCGGCCGAGCGCCCCGCCCCGGCCGTGGAAGAGCGTCAGCCGGACGTCGTTGGCGGCCGCCCAGGCGGCCAGCGCCGCCTGCGCGTCGTAAAGACGCAGGGTGGCGGCGGCCGGCCCGAGTTCCTTGGCCGAGTCCGAATAGCCGAGCATGACCTCCAGTCGCCGCCCGTTGTCCGCGAGCCGGCGCCGCACCGACTCCTGCGCGAGCATGCCGTCGAGCACCTCGGTGGCGTTGTCCAGGTCCTCGCCCGACTCGAACAACGGCACCACGTCGAGCACCGGTGCCCGGTCTCCCATCGCGTGCGCGGCCAGCTGGTAGACGGCCGCGATGTCGTCGGCCGACCGGGTGAACGAGACGACGTACCGGGAGCAGGCGCGCACCCCGAACCGCTCCTGGATCCAGCCGATCACCCGGATCGTGGCCAGGACCTCCTCGGTGCGCTCCGACGGCCTGCCGGACGCGATCTCCTCCAGTGCCTCGGCGTGGACCTTGGAATGCTGGCGCACCTCCAGCTCGGCCAGGTGGAACCCGAACGTCTCCACCTGCCAGATCAGGTGCTGCAGCTCACCGTAGGCCTGCCGTACGGCTCCGGCGCCCCGCAGGGATTCCTGTGCGAGCCGCAGGTCGGCGAGCAGCTCCTCGGGCGAGCGGTAGGCCAGGTCGAGGTCGCGGCGGCGGGTCGCGACGATCCTCGCGGCGACGAACAGCAGCCACTGCCGGTGCGGCTCCTGCGGGGAACGGGTCCCCATCTCGGACACGAGGTCGGGGTGATGGCCTTCCGCCCGCGCCAGCGCGGCCCGCAGCTCGGCGGATGGCGGCGTGTAGGCGGCGGCGGCCGTGAGCGATCGGCCGATCCGCGTGGCGGCGTTCTCCAGCGCGATGAGGACGTGCTCGGCCTGGATCTGCATCGCCTCGCGGGTCACCCGGGCGGTGACGTTGGGGTTGCCGTCGCGGTCGCCGCCGATCCAGCTGCCGAAGCGGATGAACGGCCGCGACAGCGGCGCGCGCGTGCCGGTCCCGGCCTCGAGCGCCGCGTCGAACGACCGGTAGATCAGCGGCACGGTGCGGAACAACGTCTCGTCGAACGCGGCCATCGCCGTACGCACCTCGTCGAGCGGGTCGAGCTTGCTCGCCCTGAGCTGCGCGGTGCGCCACAGCACGTCGATCTCCTCGAGGAGCCGGCGGTGGGCCTCGTCCCGCTCCGCTGCGCCCCGGCCCGGCGTGTTGTACGCGTCGAGCTGGGCGCTGATCCGCTGGATCGCGGTGACGACCGCCCGCCGTCGCGCCTCGGTCGGGTGCGCGGTCAGCACCGGGCGGAACTCGAGGCCCTCAATCAGTTCGGGCAGCCGCTCGTCGTCGCTCAGCCGCCGTACGGCCTCGGCCAGCGACTCGCGCACCGACACGTCGTCGCGGTCACGCCGGCGCAGGGTGCGGATGCGGAAGTGCTCCTCGGCCAGATTGGCGAGGTGGAAGTAGCAGGTGAACGCGCGCGCGATCTGGACGGCCCGATCGATGGGCCACTCGGCGACCATGGCCGCGACCTCGTCGGCCGTCGTCTCGCCGCGCCGCGCGGCGATCACGGCTTTGCGCAGCCGTTCCACCTCGGCCAGCAGATCTGCGCCGCCGTGCTCGGCGATCACTCGGCCCAGCAGGCCGCCCAGGAGGCGCACGTCAGCGCGCATCTCCTCGGGCAGCTCCGCCGCGGCACTGTTACGTTCAGCGGGGGCATGCCCTTCCGCAGGGATTCCGTCACGGTCTGAGGGAGCGATGGCGGCCATGTTCGGAAGGCTAGCGAATCGGGTTCGGCGACCGGAACCCGCCCCACCGATTGGACTAGACCACCAAGGTCACCCCGCTTGACCTTCGGTTATGTCGGGCGGGAGACCGCGGCGAGGATGTCCGGGATGCGCCGGTAGCCGATCGAGGCGGCCAGGCGGCGGCCTCCCCAGGCCACGGCCAGGCCGTACGGCACGGCCACCACGGCCCAGACGGAGAATCCGAACATGACCGGCACGACGACGGGCAGCACCAGGACTGTGGTGCCGGTCATCGCGGCGAAGGTGGCGGCGAACGCCTGTCCGCCCTGCCCCGGCGCGGCCCCCGAGAAGGCGTTCAGCCGTTCGGGAAAGGTGTACGGCAGCAGCACGCTGACCATCGCCCCGACGCCGAGCGCGACGCCCATCACCCCCCACCCCGTGGCGGTGGCGGCGACCGCCAGCCAGGGATCACCGCCGGTCACGGCCGCGAAGACGGACAGCACCGCCAGCAGCGGCAGCGCGACGATCGCGTAGGCCAGATGCCGACCGGCGAGATCCGTGCGCACGTCCCGCACCGTGGCGAAGGCGACCGCGTTCATCCACAGCGACCGTCCGTCGATGCCGAACGAGTTGGCCGCCTGCATTCCCATCATCAACGCGGCCAGGGCGACGGGACCGATCACGAGCGCCGGGCCGTCCGCGTCGAGCCGCCCGCGCAGGGAGAACATCAGGATGGCGCTCACCACGACCGCGACCAGCCAGTTCATCCGCCCCCGCGGCTCCCTGCGGGCGTACTTGAGCTCCTTGGCGACGACCGCGCCGAGCATGCCGCCCGGCAGGAACGACCCCATTCGGGACCGCCGTACGGCCCCGCCCTGGTAGGAGGAGTCCGGCGTGACGAGGGCCCGGCGCAGGGCCACGATCCACAGCCAGGCGAGCACCGCGACGACCACCGCGAGCACGACGATCTCCGCGACACCGGCGAGCCCGCCGTCGGCGATCGCGTGCGCGGCCACTCCCGGCGGCGACCAGCGCAGCACCCCCGCCGTGGCCGCGAGCAGTTCCCTGGGGTCCCCCGGGAGCCCCCGGTTAATGATCAGGCCGGGGATCTGGGTGAGGACGATGAAGAAGACGACGCCGACCGTGAGCAGGTCACGGCCTCGCCGGCTGCGCAGCGCACCCGACAGCGCGGTGGTGACGGCCCGGGAGACCACCAGGCAGAAGGCGAACTGCAGCAGCACGGCGGGCAGGCCGATCAGCACTCCGCCGGGGCCGGAGGCCAGCGCCACCACACCACCGCTCAGCATGACCAGCGACGCGACCGGCCAGGGGCCGGCCGCCGAAGCGGCGAACATGCCGGCGACGAGTTGCCTGGTCGTCAACGGGAAGAGCGTCAGCCGGGCCGGGTCGAGGGTCTCGTCCAGACCGAAGGCCATCAACGGCACGAAGATCCAGCCGACCGCGACCACCGTGAACACCACGATGCCGACGTCTCGGGCGATGTCCGCCGGCGCCAGCCGTAACACCGCGAAGAGCACGAACCCCAGGACCGCGACGACACCGGCGGCCAGACAGGAGAAGACGAAGCCGAGCTGCTTGGCGAGGTCCCCGCGCAGGTTGCCGCGGATCAGGCGCAGCTTGAGCCGTACGAACAACGTCACCGTCGCGCGCGTCCCCATCGCTCCCGCACCCGTCGCGGTCGTCATGTCAATCGACTGTGTCACGTCCGGTCTCCCGCTCACGCCGTAGCCGACCCAAGCCACGACAGGCCCTCGTCGCCGTTGCCGCGGGCGCCGACGAGGTCGAGGAACGCCTCGTTGAGGGTCCGCTCACCCCGGACGTCGTCGAGCGGGCCCTGTGCCACGATCCGGCCGCGGTCCATGACCGAGACCCAGTCGCAGAGCCGCTCGACGAGGTCCATCACATGGCTGGAGAAGACCACGGTCGATCCCGAGGCGGTGAACCTGCGCAGGACCTCGGTCAGCGTGTTCGCCGACACGGGGTCCACGCCCTCGAACGGCTCGTCGAGGAAGAGCACACTCGGATTGTGCAGCAGGGCGGCGGCGAGACCGATCTTCTTCCGCATGCCGGTCGAGTAGTCGACCACCAGCTTGTCCTGCGCGTCGACGAGATCCATGACCCGCAGCAGCTCGTCGGCGCGCCTGCCGACCTCGTCCAACGGGATGCCCCGCAGCTGTCCGTTGTAGAGAAGCAGCTCACGGCCGGAGAGCCGCTCGAACAGCCGAAGCCCCTCGGGCAGCACGCCGATGCGTGATTTGACGCTGACGGGATCGGCCCAGACGTTGTGGCCGTCGATCTCGATGAGGCCGCCGTCCGGGCGCAGCAGACCGGTGATCATGCTGAGCGTCGTGGTCTTGCCCGCTCCGTTGGGCCCGACGAGCCCGGTGAAGCTGCCCCTCGGCACGACCAGATCGATCCCGGACACCGCCACCTGCTGCCCGAACCGCTTGAGGAGACCCCGTGTCCGCACCGCTTCCGTCATGCGCCTCACCCTGCCAGATTCCGTCGGCGTCAGTTCCCGCTGTCTCAGCCAACGAACGGCGGTGAGGCCCCGGTTCCGTACGGTCCCGTACGCCGGTCCCGTACGCCGGATTTTCCGGTGGCGTGCGAGGCCACCCCGACGCGGCCCACCGTGAGCGGCTGGTTACCCTGTCCGACATGAGTGCGGAGCGAACCCGCGAAGCGGGCCGGGGGGAGCGGTGATCGGCCGATGAGCACCGAGGCCACCAACGAGATCGATATCCACACGACCGCGGGCAAGATCGCCGATCTGGAGCGGCGCAGGCACGAGGCGGCCCACGCGGGGTCGGCGCGGGCGGTGGAGAAGCAGCACGCCAAGGGCAAGATGACGGCCCGGGAGCGGCTGCTGGCCTTCCTGGACGAGGGCTCGTTCGTCGAGTTCGACGAGTTCGCCAGACACCGTTCGACGAGCTTCGGGCTCGATCGCGAGCGCCCGTACGGCGACGGCGTCGTGACCGGGCACGGCACGGTGGACGGCCGGCCGGTCGCGGTGTTCGCGCAGGACTTCACGGTTTTCGGCGGCTCGCTCGGCGAGGTCTTCGGCGAGAAGATCGTCAAGGTCATGGACCACGCGCTGAAGACCGGCTGCCCGGTGGTCGGCATCAACGACTCCGGCGGCGCCCGGATCCAGGAGGGCGTGGTCTCACTCGGCCTGTACGCCGAGATCTTCAAGCGGAACGTGCACGCCTCCGGCGTGATCCCGCAGATCTCACTGATCATGGGCCCGTGCGCGGGGGGCGCCGTCTACTCCCCCGCGCTGACCGACTTCGTCCTGATGGTTCAGGAAAAGTCGCACATGTTCATCACCGGGCCGGATGTCATCAAGACGGTCACCGGCGAAGAGGTGACCTTCGAGGAACTGGGCGGCGCGCGCACCCACGGCTCGAAGTCCGGCGTGGCCCATTACGAGGCGACCGACGAGAAGGACTGCCTGGAGTTCGCCCGAGCGCTGCTGTCCTACCTGCCGTCCAACAACATGGACGAGGCGCCCGTCTTCGAGGTGGAGGCGCCGCTGGAGACCACCGACGAGGACCGCGAGCTCGACACGCTCATCCCCGACTCGGCCAACCAGCCGTACGACATGCAGCAGGTCATCGCGCACGTGCTGGACGACGGGGAGTTCCTGGAGGTCCACGCGAGCTTCGCGCCGAACATCGTGGTCGGCTTCGGCCGGGTCGACGGCCGGTCGGTCGGCGTGGTGGCCAACCAGCCGATGAGCTTCGCCGGCACGCTCGACATCGCCGCCTCGGAGAAGGCCGCCCGGTTCGTCCGCACCTGCGATGCCTTCAACATCCCGGTGCTGACGTTCGTCGACGTGCCGGGCTTCCTCCCGGGCACCGACCAGGAGTGGAACGGCATCATCCGCCGGGGGGCCAAGCTCCTCTTCGCCTACGCCGAGGCCACCGTGCCCCTGGTGACCGTCATCACCCGGAAGGCGTACGGCGGGGCCTACGACGTCATGGGGTCCAAGCACCTCGGCGCGGACATCAACCTGGCCTGGCCGACGGCCCAGATCGCGGTGATGGGCGCTCAGGGCGCGGTCAACATCCTCTACCGGCGGGAGCTCGCCGAGGCCGACGACGCCGAGGCCGCCCGCGGCCGGTTCATCACCCAGTACGAGGACACGCTGGCCAACCCCTATCTCGCGGCCGAGCGCGGCTACGTCGACGCGGTCATCCACCCCGCGGAGACCCGGGTTCAGATCATCCGCGCGCTGCGCGCCCTCCGCCAGAAGCGGGCCGCGCTGCCGCCGAAGAAGCATGGGAACATCCCGCTGTGACCGGCAGTCCAGACCCGGCGACACCGGAGGTGACCATGCTTCCAGAAACGACGGCGACCCCAGAAACGACGGCGGCCCCAGAAACGACGGCAGAAGGGCCGTTCGTGAAGATCGTGCGTGGCGCGGCGACTCCCGAGGAGGTCGCCGCGCTCGTCGCCGTGCTCGCCGCGATCCCCGGCCCCGAGGCGGGGGCCGTACGGAAATCCGCGAACTGGCGGAACTCGGCATACCAGACGAGAGGGCCGCTGCCGCACGGTTCCGGCGCCTGGCGGAGGGCCTTCTTCCCCGGCGTCTAGGTCGTGTTTCAAAAGTCATGCCCTGCTACGCACGGTCCAGATGGCGCCTCGCTGCGTTGTCGTCGTCGCCCGTAGGCTCCGCTACGGGCTCCTCCTCCGCCTTGCGATGCATCCATCTGGCCCCGCGCTCGCGACGGGCAGCACTTTTGAAACACTCCCTAGACCGGCATCCCCGCGAGCACGGTGCGATTACATCGGCGGAACGGGGTGTCAACCGGCCCAAGAGTTGGGACTATCTAGAAAGTGGGGGAATGATAGTCAGCCCGATCATCTAGTGACGAGTCCTGGAGGACAGCATGGCCATCCCGGACTTCAGCGCACATGGCATTGCCGCGAAGTATGCCGTTCTTGTTGATGTTGGTTACCTCTATGCGGCGGCCGGCGAAGTTCTGTTAGGCGCGAAGGAGCGCAAGGAGTACCGCGTATCGGCCGACGAATTGATCCAGGCGCTCCAGAAGCACGCTCTTGAGCGCATCCCCGGCGAGTTGCTCAGGGTCTACTGGTACGACGCGGCACGTGATCGTGTTCCCACCGTCGACCAACGTGTGATCGCACAACTCCCCTGGGTGAAGGTGCGGCTCGGCAACCTGAACGCCAGGGGGCAGCAGAAGGGCGTGGACGCGCAGATCCGCAGCGATTTGGAAGCACTGGCCAGGCACCACGCGGTGAGCGACACGGTATTGATCGCCGGGGATGAGGACATGGTCCCGGCGGTGGAGGCCGCCCAGGCGTACGGCGTGCGCGTCCACCTTTGGGGGGTCGAGCCGCCGTTCGGTACGAACCAGGCCGAGCGGTTGGTGTGGGAATCGGACACGGTGGAGATCCTGAGTGCCGAGTTTCTGCGTCCGTATTTCACCCGTGCACCGGTTCCGGTACCGGTACCGCCCACGCCGTCGCCCGCTCAGGTGTTCGCCGGTCGTACGGTGAAACCCGTGCCGAAGGCGCCGGTGGGCCAGGTCGCCAAGCTCGGCCCGGGCCGTCCGCGGGTGGAGGAGGTCGGCGAGCATGTCGCGCAGAAGTGGATCCTCACCCGGGGCCGCGACAACATTCGTGATCTGCTGCCCGGCCCCATCCTGCCCACCGTGATCGACACTGAGTTGCTGATCGAGGCCGAGAAGGAGCTTGGACACTCGCTGCGACCCTATCCGGAGGCGCGGGTCTGGCTGCGGGACGGCTTCTGGGCCAGGGTCTACCGCGAGTTCGATCTGGGGGTGGGCATCTCGAGCAAATGACGACCGACAAGTGACGGCGCGGCGCGCTCAGGTCCGATTTCCGCGAGTCCGAGCCCGTGGTCTGCGCATAACGTCGGAAGTGTGACCACACGACAGCTCGACTTCGACACCTGCTATCTGGCGGTGTCCGCGCGTGATCCCCGGTTTGACGGGCGCTTCTACACGGCTGTCACCTCGACGGGCATCTACTGCCGTCCGATCTGTCCTGCTCGTACGCCCGTACGGAGGAACGTGCGGTTCTTCCGGCACGCCGCGGCGGCGGAGGCCGCGGGCTTCCGGCCGTGCCGCCGCTGCCGCCCAGAGCTGAGCCCCGGTGACCCCGGCTGGAACGTACGCGCCGACGTGGTGGGACGGGCGCTCCGCCTGATCGACGACGGCGTGGCCGACGACCAGGGCGTCTCCGGTCTGGCCCGGCGGCTGCACGTGACCGAGCGGCACCTGCACCGGCTGTTCGTCGCCGAGATCGGGACCGGCCCGCTCGCGGTCGCCCGGACCAGACGTCTGCTGCTCGCCAAGCAACTCCTCACCGAAACCTCCCTGCCCATCACCGATGTGGCGTTCGCCGCCGGATTCGGCAGTGTCCGGCAGTTCAACGCCGCGATGAAGGAGTCGTACGGCTTCGCTCCCACCGAACTGAGAAATGGCGATCTCAGACACGGCGAGCTCACAGGTCCCGCCTTCGCGCGGAGGGGCCATGCGGTGTCCGCGACTGTGACGGGCGACTCGACGCGCCCATGTGCCGCCACCGGGCTGACCCTCCGGCTCACCCACCGCATGCCTTACGACGCGCACTCCGTGCTGCGCTTCCTCGCGGCCCGGGCGATCCCCGGCATGGAGAGCGTCACCTGGTCCGGCGACGGCCCGGAAAACGCGCAGCCGGCCGGAATGCCCGCCGAACCTGGCATATCGACGCGTGCCGAGGTAACGAGCTACTCCCGGGTGATCCCCGGCGGAGCACTCACGCTGACGCCCGCCGACGACCACATCCGGCTGCTCGTGCACACCGATGACATGCGGCAGCTCGCCAAAATCGTGTCACGCTGCCGGCGGCTGCTCGACCTGGACGCCGACCCGGAGGCGGTCGCCACCGTCCTCGGCGCCACAGCGCTGGGCCCGCTTGTGGCGCTGCGGCCCGGTCTGCGGGTGCCGGGCGCGTTCGACGGGTTCGAGCTGGCGGTGCGGGCCGTCGTCGGCCAGCAGATCTCGGTCGCCGGAGCCCGCACCATCCTGGGCCGCATCGCCGTACTGGCCGGGACGTCCGGCGACCCCGGTCCCAGCTGGGATCAGAACGCCGGATCGGTTCTCTTCCCTTCGGCCGAGCAGCTGGCCGAAGCCGACCTGTCCGGGCTGGGGCTCACCACCCGTCGCATCGCGACGTTGCGGGCGCTGGCCGAGGCCGTCGTCGCCGGGGAGATCGACCTCGACGGCGCCCAGGACCCCGCGGACGCCACGGCCAGACTGTTGCGGATCCCCGGCATCGGGCCGTGGACGGCGGGCTACATCGCCCTGCGCTCGCTGCGCGACCCGGACGCCTGGCCGACGGGCGACCTGGTGTTGAAGAAGGCCATGGCCGCCCTCGGCATCCCGGCCGAGGAGGTCGAACACTGGCGCCCCTGGCGCGCCTACGCCGCCCTCCACCTCTGGACCCCACCCCACCCCCCCACCGTGATCTTGCGAAAACTCGCAGAGTAGTGCCCTGACCTGCACACTTCCATGTCGTGATCTTG
Source organism: Sphaerimonospora cavernae (assembly GCF_042435035.1). NCBI lineage: Bacteria > Bacillati > Actinomycetota > Actinomycetes > Streptosporangiales > Streptosporangiaceae > Sphaerimonospora > Sphaerimonospora cavernae. The sequence goes on along the minus strand of NZ_JBHMQT010000044.1, from coordinate 341,794 downwards.
CAGAAACTCGCAGAAACCGCTGCTGACCTGCGAAAACCCAATTTATGATCTTGCACTTTGCCGGTACCAACGGCACTAGCTTCAGAAGAAGAAGGAGGAACGACCGCCATGCCGGTGATCATTGCCCAGGTCGTGCCCACACCAGTGGGTCCGCTCTCGTTACTCGCCCACGACGGGGTCCTCGTCGCCGCGGGCTTCACCGCCGACCCCCGCGAGATGTTCGTACGGCTCCCGCCGGCGTTACGGGATCTCGCCCTAAAAGAGGGTGACCTCGCCGACGCGGCGCAGGCCGTACGGGACTATCTCGACGGGAAACTGGACGCGCTCGACCGGGTCCCGGTCGAGCAGCCCGGCACGCCCACCAGGCAGCGGCTGTACGAGGCGCTACGGGCCGTGCCCGCCGGGGTGACCGTGTCGTACGGCCTGCTCGCGGAGAAGGCCGGCCTGCCCAGAACGGCGGCGCGGGCCGCGGGGTCGGCCTGCGCGCAGAACCTCATCGCCCCGTTCGTGCCCTGCCACCGGGTGCTGCCCTCGTCAGGCGGCTACGGCGGCTACTACTACGGCACCCACGTCAAAGAATGGCTGCTCGCCCACGAGCACCGCTCCCGGGAGAGCGACAAGGGTTGAGGCTCAGTTCGTGACGATGGTCTGGACTTCGTCGACCGGGACATCGCGGGAGGCCGACACCCGGATCGGGGCATAGGTGAGCGCTGTCGCGTCGCCGCCCGTGGTGCTACCCGTGACGTTCCAGACCGCCGTCACCGTGAGCGTGTAAGCCTTGCGCGGCTGGTCGATCGACGCCCGCAGATACTGCACGCCGCATCTGAACTCCTCACCCTTCTTGTACGGGTGGCCGGTGGTGCCGCAATCCTTGCCGATCTTCGCCCGGTCGTCGGTGGTGCCCGACTTGATCTCCAGGGCCTGCGGCGTCGCGGTCACGGTCGCGGACATGACTCCCGGCAGCGTGGCCGTCACGGTCCGGGGCGTCGTCTGTGCACTCTCCAGCCAGACCCAGGTCTCCAGGTTGACGTAGCTCTTCGCGTCGGGACTGAGCTTGATCTTTGGCTCCGGCACGGTCAGCGCGGCCCGGGCGAGTTGCAGAAGTTGCTCAGCTGTGATCCCTCCAGCCGGAGTGGTCCCGTCGCTCGCCCAGATCGGCTCCGCCAAGCCCGCATAACACGCTTCGGCTCCCGGGTCACTCCAGTTGGCGGCGGGGCCCCACCACATGCCCTTCTCGCCGAGCTTGCGGCGGGACTCCTCCACAGCCTCGTTCGACACTCCCCGCTCACTGGGGGGCAGGGAGATGTCCTGCTTTCTTTCGGTGACCCTTTTCCGGCGCAGCTCCTCGGCCGTCATCATCGGCTCGCGCCAGCAGGGGCGAGGCATCCGATAGCCATCGCTCTTGAGACCCTTGCCGACAAGACCGTTGCCGGAGAGAGCGATGGAGGAATTCCTCAGGTGCACCCCGGCCCTGAGCCCACGCTGGAAGCCCTTCACCTGCGTGCGCTGTCGTTTCACCGGAGGTTCGGGATCATGGGGCACCGGGGCGGTGAGCACACTCGTGGTCAGCACACCTCCAGCCAGTGCGGCGGCCAGCAGCGATGTCAGCCCGGCGTTCATCGGACGCACTCCTTCGCGTACTCATCCGGATAGTCCGCGAAGCGATACCGGACGACGATCCAGCGGCCGTCGTCCTCATGCCGTAACGACGCGGAGTAGAGAAAGATCGACTCTGGCCGCTTGATCCAGTCGGGCTGCTTGGCCAGGAGCTTTCCCTGCCAGTCGGTGACCCGCAGGCCGGACTGGTTCAGACAGGCGGCGACCTGGGCGCCCGGCTCCACCTCGGCAACCACCCGCAGCGAGTACAGCTTGATCACACCCTTCGCCGAGAGCTTCTCATCGACGTACGAGTGCACCCACTTGACCGCGCCTCGCTTCGCGTCGTCCACGACGCCCTCGGTGTAGGACAGGTCCTTGCCGTGGCTGGTGATGGCCCGCCACTGGGCCCGGTAGTCGTCGACGAATGCCTTGAGCAGCGCTTTGTGCTTCGAGCTGAGCCCCTCCGGCCATTCGACCCGGATCTCGGGCCCCGCCGCCCCGTCGGTCCCGTCCGCCGCGGCGGACGGTGTCGCCGCCTCCCGCGTCTCCGCTCCGGGAGAGATCTCGACGACGCCGCGCGGGGTGAAACCGCGATCCGCGTCGGCCCGGCCGCAGCCGGCCGCCGACGCCAGCAGCGCGCACCCCGACAGGGTGGCGAGAGCGAATCTCGCGGTCACCCCGTGCTGTTTCTTCATCGACACATGGACTCCATCAGGCGAGACGAGAGGTCGGGAGGTCCTGGGCCGGGGCGCGGCGCCAGCTGGGCAGCAGCTCGTCGATCAGCGCCTCGGTCTCGGAGGCCATCCCGCCGCCGTACGGATGGGAGGCGGCCCGCCGCCCCAGGCCGTCGGCGACGGCGCGCAGCCGCGTCAGGTCACCGGTCGCGTGTGCCGCCCGCAGCATGTCGCGCCAGAGTCCCTCGTCGTCGGCCGCCAGCAGCAGGCCCGCCCTGGCCGCCGCCATCGCCGCGTCCGGGTCGCCCTGTCCCAGGCGGATCTCGCACAGCGCGTGCGCCGCGTCGGCCACCCACGCCGTCACGTCGTACTCGAGCGGATCGGCCGCGAGCCAGGCGTACCGCTTGCCCGGCCTGCCGTTCAGCAGCGGCCCGCGCACCAGCCGCAGCGCCCGGTCCAACAGCTCGGCCTCCGCCTCGCGGAGCCGTACGGCTTCCGCCTCGCCCTCCGAACCGGTGCTCGCCACCGCTCGGCGGACCAGATCCTGGAAGAGCCGCCAGTCGGTACGGATCCCGGGGCCGAGCCGCAGCCGGCCGGAGTCGTCGAGGAGAAGATGCGGCCGCCCCCTTGAGTCGCTGCCCAGCCATTCGGCCACCCGCGTGATGGTCGCGTCGCGGACCGCCTTCTGCACTCCCCGCGGCCACAGGACGCCGCCGAGCACGACCGGGTGGACTCCCTCCGGATGAGTGGCCAGATAGACGACCATCTCGTGGGCGAGGGCCGCCCTCCCCTCTTCCAGCGGTTCGACCGAGGTGATCTCTATCGCGCCGAGGATCCGTACCTCGATCTCGGGCGGCTCGTCGGGCAGGCGCTCGGCCGCGCCACCGCTGATCGTGAGCGGCTCGCCCTCGGCCTGCTGTGCCGTACGGACCAGGTCCACGACGGCGTCGTAGTGCCTGCGCGGCAGCAGGTGGGCGTCGACCTCGAAGCCGAGCGCGTCCAGCCGGGCCCGGCCGGTCTCGGTGATCTCCCAGGTCCAGGTCGCGTGCGGCACCTCACCTGTGAGCACGAAGCCGTTCGCCGTCCTCCTGCCCTTGTCGAGCATGGTGCCCTTGCCGAGCACGGCGAGGCGGCGTGCCTCGTCGTCGTCGGGTCTGATGGCCGACAGCAGGTAGTGCGGGGTCCACGCCGGGTCGGCCACCCGACCGTGGATCCGGCCGGTCAGGACGTCGCCTCCCGGCCGGGCGTCTCCATCCGGCGAGCCTGCCTCGGCGGCCGTGCTCTCCAACTCGGGCAGGACCTCGGCCAGGCTGCCGGCCGTCCTGATCCGCTCGGGCGCGAGTGCGGTGAGCTCCTCGCCGAAGCCGACGAGCGTGATGCGCATGTCGTCGGACCATCGGTTGGTCGCCAGCTCCACGGCCAGCGCGGACAGGGCCGCGACGGTGTTCGCGCCGGTCATGCTGATCAGCCCGTGCGCGGCCTCCAGGTCGACGAGCACCCTGCCGCCGTCCTGGCCGATGCCCAGCGAGACCAGGCCCGGATAGGGGGCGGGGACGTCGGCCAGCGCATGCCCGTCGATCCGCCGCCCCTCGTGCGTCGGTAGCCGCCACACCTGCCCGCCGTCGCACGCCTCCCATGGTTGCGGGGCGTTCTCGTCGGCCGGATGGATCCACAGGTCGAGGCCCCGGTCGGACAGGTGCGCGGCGTAGATCGTGGGCGGATGCGCGCCGCGCTCGGCCAGGAGCCTGCCGAGCAGCCGCAGGCCCAGGTCGAGCATTCTGCTGCCGGGGGCGTCCGCGCCGAGGCGGATGGCGACCTCGGCGTCGGCCGCGTCCCCCTGTGGGCGTGCGATCCGCCATCCGAACGCCCGCCGCCACAGCTGCTCTCTGCGTCTGCGGCCGAGCACGGCGAGCAGCCCGGCGCCGGCCAGTGTCGCGGCGGCCAGGTAGTCGAGCAGTTCCAGCCCGGTGGCCGCTTCATCCTGGCCCGACTCGCCCTGCCCGTCGGCCGACCGGGCTATCGGCGGTTTCTCTGCCGGTGCCGCGGTGGGGTGAACCGTGGCCGTCGCCGTGGGCTCGGAGGCGGCGGGCGGCGGGGTGACGAGGGACGGCTTATGTTGAGGCCTGTCATGTTGAGGTCTGCCGGGTTCCAGCCTGTTGATGTCCGGCCTGGCGGTGTCGGCCTTCGCGGTGCGGGATTCGGCATGCCCGGCATCGGCGGAATCGGGCTGCGTGTACTGGGTGCGCCCGTCGAGCTCCGCCGGCTTGTCCCGATGCTCCTTGAGGATCTCCGGCCGCTCCTCGTCCACAGGGACGATATGGATATTTCTTGCGTCGTCCGGCATGTCGAGCACCCAGCCGGGCCGGATGAGATCGGCGATGTGCAGGCGGCTGCCATCCGGCTGCACCTTGTGCTTGTTCAGCCGGTAGATCTCGGGATAGCGGCGCCCCTCTCCCAGGCACTTTTCCGCGATCTCCCACAGGCTCTCGTGATGGCGCCCGTGCGGCGGCTGCACGACGTAGACCTTCTTGACCTCCCGGGCATGCAGGGGCGCCTGTTCCGCTTCGGCGGCGACCGGTGCGGACAGCGCCGCCGTCTGGGCCGTCACCTGGGGCTGAATCGATGCGGGTGCGGGTGCGGTCGCCCGAGAGAACGGCACGGCCATCGCCGTCACCGTGAACAGCAACAGCGCCGCGGAGACCAACCGGTGGGCGAGGGCCTGGGGGCCACCTGACAGGGGAACCCGGGCCGGCATGCCGACGCGGCGCAACCCGCCGTACACCTCGACGATCACGCACAGGAAGAGCTGGAACCAGGCGAGCCACACCAGGAGGACCAGGATCCCGATGATCGCCTCCGGACCGACCCGGCTGGTGAGCAGATCGAGGTTCAGCAGTTCCGGCGACAGGGGCGGGCCGGCCAGCCTGATCAGCGCGTACGGCACGCCGCCCACGAGCCCGACGAGGGCGAGCAGCGCGCCGAGGCCGGAGAAGATGTCACGGGCCCGCCGCCTGGACGGAATGCGGACCGGTCGGCGGTCCCGCCGCGCCTCGGCCCCGCGCTGCGTCTGCCCGAAGGGCCGATAGTCGGCGGGCCTCGAGGGGATGGAGCCCGGGGTGTCCGGCCTGGCACCCGCGTCAGGTCGGGTGTTCGCGGTCGATCTCGTGTTCGTGGCTCCACGGCCACGTGGTCGTTCCCCCGCGGACTCCGGCCAGCGGCGCAGGGGCTCACGAGGGCCGGGGGATGTGGACTTTTGCGACATTTCTGCCTCATCCCTCCCCAACGTTCAGGCCGCCCGATGTCCGGGCCAGGGCGGCGGTGCCCGTGCTGGGTGCGGCCGTCGCGGCGGCCTCCATATCGGAGCCGTTGAAACCCAGCACTCCGAGGAAGTAGGCGTCCCAGTGAACCGCCACCCCGACGGTCACCTCCGTCTGGCCGCCCGCTTCGCATCGGGTCATCCGCACCCCGTTGGCCTGATGCGCGCCCACGATCTCCTCGGCACGTCCGCAGAGATCTCCGCCCGCGGAGAGCAGGCGGATCTCGCCGGTCGTCCGCAGGATCTCCTGGTCGATCTGGTCGGCGGCGCCGCGTGCGGCCTGCTCCGCGATGTCGGCGGCCTTGAGCCGCGCGTTGATCGCCGACCCGCCGTCGACCAGCAGGCCGGCGAGAAGGAACACGGCAGCCGAGAAGATGACCACGAACACCGACATGGACCCTCGGTCCACCTCATCGCAGGCCCCGCCGGAGGAAGCATTCCTGAAACCACGCCAACGGCTCATTGCTCGTACCTCCGGAACCGCTCCAGGGGCACGACGGAGTCGCCCGTCATCTGCTTGGCCCCACTGAAACCGAGGAAGCCCAGGTCGAGTTGGCACGTCACGGTCGCCTTGACGACCCCGCCCGCCTTCCAGTCGGTCCCCGACAGGCTGACCTGCGGGGAGCAGCCGCCCGACAACGAGGACTGCGCGACCTCCGTCGCGGCCGACTCGGCTTCGGAGAGGCTCCGCTGGACCGAGGCGGCCCTGGCCGCGTCCCTGGCTGCGCCGTTGACCTCCCCCTGCGCCTCCACGATCCGCCCGGCCCCGACCAGGAACAGCAGGAACAGCAGGAGAACCGGGGCGAGCATCACCGTCTCGGCCGTCATCGAACCGGCCTCCGTCGAACCGGCCCCCATCGAACCGGCCTCCGTCGAACCGGCCTCGGCCCGGCCGTCGGCGGAGGTGTCGGCGCGTCTCATTCGCAGCCTTCCGAGCCGTCGTCGGGACGGAAACATTCGATCGGACCGCCGAAGTGCGCGGTGACCTCGAAGGTCGTCTCGGGCAGCAGCGGCACCACCTGTACGGCGGTGGCGGTCACGTCGACGCCCCGCTGGTCGCCCTTCTCCCATGCCTGCACCTGGGCGTTCCGCAGCAGCTTGGGCCCGACCGCCTGGATGATCTGCCTGGCCTTCGCCTCCGCCCCGCTCTGCCAGCCGTCGGAGGTGCCGGCAGCGCGGGCGATGCGGGCCCCCTCCCGCGCGGCGGCGTCCGCCACCTGCCGACCGTGGAACCAGAGCGTGAACTGGACGACCAGCAGCACCACGGCCAGGATGACCGGCATGAGCATGGCGAGCTCGATCACCGTCGCGCCACGCTCGCTCGCTGCTCTGCGTCCTGAGCTCCGATCCCTCGGCTCACTGCTCATTCAGGCCACCGCCGCCACCGCCGAAGTTGGAGGTGATCTCGCCCTCCTTCCCGGCGACGAGGTTCTTGATGAGCGTGGCGAGACCCAGGGCGACCCCGGCGATGATCGCCGTGATGATCACCCATTCGACCGCCGAGGCTCCCCTGCTGGGAGCGTTCCTGGCACGGTCGATCCGTACGCGCAGCACGGCGATCAGGTAGTGCAACCAGAGCATCAGGACCCCAACATCTTCATCGCTGCCGGAAAACTAAGGAAGAGCACGAAGCCGGCGCACAGCAGGAGCTGCGCCACCAGCATCGACTGAGACCGTTCACCCGCCTTGCCCTCGACCTCGGCGAGCTCGCGGCGCCGCAGGGTGGCCGCGCGAGCGGTGAGCGAGGCCCGCACCTTCGCACCGTCGTCGGCGACGAGTCCGAGCGCCGCGGACAGATCCCGCAGCTCATCCACGTTGATCTCGTCGCCGAGCTGGCCGAGCGCCTGCCACGGGGTGATGCCGACGATCCGGGCGTTGGACAGCGCCTCACGGATCCGCTCCATCGCCCAGTTGGAGCCCGCCGCCGGGGGACCGGCGCCGTCGGCACCCGTACCCGTGCCGCCGGCTGCCCTGTCCCCTGCCCCCGTGCCCGTCCCCGCCGGGGCCGGCCTGCCGTGGGGCAGCGGATCGGCGGCGGACCTGGGGTTACCGGCAGGCCTGGGGTTACCGACGGACACCGCCATCATCAGCGCCTCGGGAACGCCGCGCCCGCCCGCGAGGTTCATGGAGACGAGGTCGAGGAAGGCGCCCACCGCGTGCCGGAAGTCGCGCCGCCGGTCGGCCGCGTCGCGCTTGATCTGCACATCGGGGAGCAGGAAGAAGACCACGCTCACCAGGAGCGTGGACCAGAACGGCACCTGCGCCGACATGCCCCAGCCCATGAGCGCGAGCCAGGCGAAGAGGATCGGGAAGGCCAGCAGCCCCGAGACACCGAGCAGGACCTTCGTGGCCAGGAACCCCTCGAAGGATTTCCCCAGCAGGGCGAGGTCGGCCTTGGTCGAGCGCGCCTCCCAGCCGCGGGCCGCGTAGAAGCGCGCGAGCCGTTCGCCCAGGCCGCGCCGGAACGGGCTGACGTTCTCCTCGGGAGCGATGAGCGGCGCTCGCGGAGCCGCGGTGCCGTCGCGGGCGACGTCGAGTGCGGCGAGCCTGGCGACGAGCCCGGGCCTCGGCGGGAACAGCGCCCTGATCAGGAGGAAGATCCCGATGCCGAGCACGCCTCCCGCGAGCACGGTCTCAATCATCCGGCCTCCTTCTGCCTGACCGGCGGACGGTGATAGGGGGCGAGGATGCGGGCGGGCTTGTCGAACCGGGCCAGCCGCCGCATCCAGGCGAACCCGGCGCCGAACAGGCCCGCGACCACGACCAGCACGGCCTGGCCGAGCGGGTTGCCGTACTCCTCCACATACGACCGGTTGAAGATGACCAGGGCGCCGGCGAAGGCGAGAGCCGTACCGACCACGATCTGCACGCTCTTGCGGGTCGATCTCCGCTCGGCCTCGACCCTCCGCCGCATGTCGAGCTCCTCCCGGGCCGACACCGCCAGAGCGGACAGCACGTCCCGCAGCCCGGGGCCACGCAGCCGCGAGTTGAGGATGAGGGCGGCGACCACCAGATCGGCCGAGGTGTCGTCGAGTTCGTCGGCGAACATCCGCAGCGCGTCGGGCAGCGGCATCCGGGTGTGCAGCCGGTCGACGAGCGTCCGCAGCTGTGGCTGCAGTGTGGGGGCGGCCGCCCGGACCGACGACGGGATGGCCTGTTCCAGGCCGGCGGCCCCGGCGATGGTGTCGCGCAGCGACTCCGTCCAGGCGGCCAGCGCCTCCAGCCGTCGCATCGCCGCGCGTTCCTCCGCGGCGCCGCCGGTCAGGCCTCGCCAGGCGAGGACCAGGAGCACCGATCCCCCCGCGATGACCGCCCACCGGGTCACCGCCAGGACGACCACTCCGGTGATCAGGGCGACGGTCGTCCTGGTGGTGAGGGCGCGCAGCAGCCGCACCCGGTTCGCCCTGCCCTCCGGGCGGGCCGGCCTGGGTCGCGTGCCGTGCAGGGAGAGGCCCAGCAGGAACAGCCCGCCGCCGATCACCGCTCCGGCCGGCAGCACCAGTGGGTCGAACGCTCCGAAGAGTCCGGCGTTCATCGCCACCCTCCCTGCGCGGGGTCGTAGCCGTGATAGGCCAACTCTGTGGCGCAGGAGATCGGGGCGTGCGGCACCAGCTGATCTCCGGACATGGTGAACACCTCCGAGGAGAGCACCCGGCCGTCGACCCCGGTCACCTCGCGGACGCTGGAGACGTACCGCCGCAGCCCGCCGCCCCGGTGATAGTCGTTGCGTTTCTCGATGAACACGACGAAGTCGATCGCCCCCGCGATCAGCATGTGCGTGGCCTCGATCGGCAGCCGCTCCTCGGCCTGCAGCGCGTAGGTGGCGATGCGGTTGAACACCTCCATGCTGGAGTTGGCGTGGATGGTCGACAGCGACCCGTCGTTGCCCTGGGTCATCGCGTTGAGCATCGTGACGATCTCGTCGCCGAGCACCTCGCCCACGATCACCCGGGACGGGTTCATCCGCAGCGAGCGCCGCACCAGCTCGGCCATGGTGATCTCGCCCTGGCCCTCCGAGTTCGGCAGCCGGTGCTCGAAGGCCACGGCGTTCGGATGCAGCTCGGGGAACTGGTCGAGCCCCAGCTCCAGCGCCCGCTCCACGGTGATCAACCGCTCGTGCGGCGGGATCTCGTTGGCCAGTGCGCGCAGCAGGGTGGTCTTGCCCGCGTTCGTCGACCCCGCGATCATGATGTTCTTGCGGGCCGCCACCGCCGCCGACAGGAACCGGCCCAGCTCCGGCACGAGCGTGCCGTTGCCGACCAGATCGCTGAGGAAGACCTTGCCCAGGCGGGCGCGGCGGATCGACAGCGCCGGCCGGACGGTCACGTCCATCACCGCGGACAACCGCGACCCGTCCGGCAGGCGCAGGTCGAGCTGGGGGTTGGCCGTGTCGAACGGCCTGGACGACAGTCCCGAATACGCCGCCAGGACCTGGATGAGCTCGATCAGCTCCTCGTCGGTGTCGGCGACCGGGTCGGCCAGCACCTCGCGGCCGTCGGCGTAACCGACGAAGACCCGGTCGCAGCCGTTGACGTCGATGTTCTCGATCTCGGTGTCGTCCAGCAGCGGCTGCAGCCGGCCCACGCCGAACAGCGCGGCGTGGATCCCCCCGGCGAGCGCCTCCTCTTCTTCGGCGGTCGGCGGCGTGCGGCCCACGCCGATCTCGCCGCGGGCGTACTCCTCAAGAACCTGCGCGATCAGCGCGCGGGCGAACTGTCGCTCGTCCTCGCCGGTCATCGGCGGCAGCCCGCTGGCCTGGTCCAGCCGCCGCTGGTGTGCCAGGCGGTCTCCGACCTCCTGCCGGAACCGCTTCACCAGGCCGTGGTCGACGGGCCGCTGCTCCACATTCATGATGTCGCCCCCTTCGTCGGCCTCGTGCCGCCCTGGGCGTCGGAGGCGGCGACATCGGCCGTCAGCTGGGCCATGAGCCGCCCGGCCAGATCCCGTGCGGTCCGAATGAGCAGGCTGCGGTCGAGCCGACCGCCCCACTGTCCGCGCAGCAGCTCCGCACCCTTCGGATCATGTGCCAGGCCGCCGACGAACGTGACGTCCCAGCCGGAGACGATCCGCCGGACCTCCTCGATCGAGGCGCGGTACGCCCTGGGATCGGCGATCACCACCACGCCGGCCCGCCGGCCCAGCAGCGTCAGCCGTTCCCGGAGGTGGGCGACGTGGTCGAGGCTGGCCCGGGTGAACAGCACCACCTCGTCGGCCTCGGCGATCAGGTCGTTCATCTGCGGGTGCGACCCGAGCCGGCCGCAGTCGGCCAGGACGTCCGCGCCCGGCAGCGCCGCCAGCGAGCGCCCGAGCGGTCCCCACAGCCAGGTCAGCCCCGCCGCCTGCTCTGCGTTGGTGAGCCCGGTGAGCACGTCGAGGCCGCCGACGAGCCGCTGCGTGTGCTCGTAGATCAGCTCGGCGCGCAGCCCCCGCCTCGCCACGGCACCCAGGCTGAGCAGGCCCCGGCCCGGATTGAGCACGCCCACGTCCTCCCCCGGCAGCCGGTAGGCCAGGTCGCCTCCCGACGGGTCGCACTCGGCCAGCAGCACCGGCCGGGGCCACACCGCGCCGAGGGCGGTCGCCGCGGTGGTCACACCGGGCGCTCCCTTGTCTGCCGCGAGGACGATGAGCGCCACGTCACTTCACTCCGGGAAGCTTGATCAGGGCGACCTGCCCGTTTGAGGCGTGCTGGGCGATGGCCGGCGCGGCGGAGGTGTCCACGCGCACCGTGAACAGCCCGCTTCCCCCGGTCCGGCCGGGGGTGGGGATGCTGTGGACGCGTGCGGCGGTGGCGAGCACCCGCCGCTGCCCGCCGTCCGTCCCCTGGTCCGTGCCCTTGTCGGCACCCGCGACGTAGATCACCTGGACGACGTCGCCCACTTGCAGGCCGACCGGCAGCTGCCCGGGCTTGAGCGCGAGGCCGACGAGCGCCTTGCCCGGTCCCACGTCGCCGCTGGACTCGGCCACCATCGTCTCGGTCAGCAGCGTGCCGGGCAGCAGGGTCACCGCGGCGTACCCCTTGGCGACGCTCTCGCGGTCGCGCCACAGGACCCGGGCGATGCCGGTGTCGGCGATCTCCACCTCCTCCAGCGCGGACATCGGGATCGACTGTCCCGCCCCGACCTGCTGGCCGACCCGGATGGCCGACACCCGTTCGCCGCTGCGCATCACCAGCAACGTGGTCGCCAGGGCGCCGCCCAGGATGAGGAGCACGGCGAGCGCCGCGAGCGCGGGCCTGCGCTCCCTGGGCGAGACGGGAAGCTTGCGAGACGCGGGCCCGGACAGTCCGGACCGCTCACTCACCGCGCCGCGACCGTCCTGCGACGCCTTCTCGCTGATCCTCATCTGTTCGGGGGCTCCCAGTGATGATCACGCCCAGTTTTCGGGCTGCTCCAATTTATTTACGGTCCTTACCGTTCGCTGCGCATTCACCACATTATGGCCGACTTTCGGTCTCGGGCGTGGCGATATACGGCGTCCCATGCTTATCCGTTGGCAATACACCTGTCAACGGGAATGGATCTATCACCATATTGGTAGGCGACTACCCAATCTAGAAATTTTGTGATAAACGGTAACGATCCCTTCCCGATGCCTCGCCGTTCACAAGGTGCTTGACCGAGCGGCCGCGGTCGAATCCGTGCCTGCCGTACATCCCGGCCATGTCGGGGAGATGCGCATGACATGGCGGTTTACCGATTAGGGCACGCGACGCCCGGATCTCCTCGCTAACGTGGCCTTCGCCGGACGTCCATGCGGCAAAGCCCTGAATGCGGGCCGAATCGTCGTGGGAGATCTCCGCGGGTTCTTCCCGGGGAGGTCCGGCGGATGAAACGCTTTGGCGGTGCCTTGACACGGTCAGGGCACCAGAACGTCCCCCTATCCGACCCCCGCCGGGAGTCTGCGCATGCGGATTACGCTCACCGTGGTCACCGAGCACGAACGGCGTGACGTGCTGATCGAAGGCGACGAGTCGGCCACCGTGGCCGCGCTCACCGCCGATCTCGTCGCCGCGCTCGACGATCCGTCCGGCCGCGCCTCCAATGTCGTACGGCTCCCGCACGCCCGCGCGCCGTACGACCTCGACGGCCGAAGCGCCGCCGGCGGGAGAGCCGGACGCGGGGCCGGTGCGGACCCGCGCAGGCCGCGGCAGGGTGGTGGGCTCTGGCTGGACGGGCGGCCGCTGGATCCGGAAGCGGCCGTCTTCGGACTGCTCCGCGACGGCGACGTGGTCGCCCTGGACGCCCGGGCCGCGTGGGCCACGATGAGCGAGGAGCCCGACGGGCTGGTGGAGCTGCGCGTCGTGGGCGGCCCGGGCGCCGGTTCGGTCCACCGGCTCGGCGTCGGCGCGCACACGATCGGGTCCGATCCGGCGTGCGCGATAGCCGTACCCGACCTGGGGATGCCCCCGGTCGCCGCCGTGATCCGCCTGACCCCGAACGGCGTGACCGTGGAACCGGGCGACGCCGTACCGCGCAAGAAAGTCAAGAAGAGGTGGCGCCGACGCCGGGGACGACGGCAGGGCGCCACGGCGCGGCGAGAGAGCGTGAGCGAGGGAGCCGCCCGGCTGGAGGGCGTGCCGCTCACCGAGGCCGTGCCCTGGCCCGAGTGGGGCGCCCTCTCATGCGGCAACTCGGCCTTCTCGCTCGGCCCCGTCGAGCCGCCGGACACCCACCTGGACGCGCTGCCGGACGGCGGGCTCGCCTACAACCGCCCGCCCAGGCTGCGGCGGCCGGTCCCCGGCCGGCGGATCACGGTCCCCGCGGAGCCGCGCCGGGCCGAGGGGATGCGGCTGCAACTGCTCGCCGCACTGCTCCCGGCGGTGCTCGGCGTGGTCATGGCCGTGGCCCTGAAGACCTGGTACTACCTGCTGTTCGCGTTCATGACACCGCTCCTCATGATCGGACAGTGGGTGAGCGACCGCAGGCACGGCAAGAAGAAACACCGCCAGGCGGTCAAGGCGTACCGGGAGCGCCTGGCGGCGTTCGAGGCGGAGGTCGCCCTGGCCGTCAAGGAGGACGAGGCGGCGCGCCGGGACGGCGCACCCGACCCGGCCGAGGTGCTGCTCACCGCCACCGGACCGCGGCGCAGGCTGTGGGAGCGCCGGATCCACGACCGTGACGCGCTGCGGCTGCGGGTGGGCCTGGCCGATCTGCCCGCCGGGCTGGAGTTCGAGCTCGAGAGCGGAGCCCCGCAGGACGCGTCCCGGCCCGAGCAGCCGACCTGTCACGACGTGCCGGTCGCGCTGGTCATGCGGCGACTCGGCGTGGCCGGCGTCACCGGACCGCGGAAGACGGCGCTGGCCTGCGCACGCTGGCTGGTCGGCCAGGCCGCCGCCCTGCACAGCCCGCGCGACCTGGCCATCGTCGTGCTGTCGGCGGGGTCGGACAGCGACCGGCAGTGGGGCTGGGTGCGCTGGCTCCCCCACTGCGGCCACCGCGGCGGGGGGCCTCTCGGCGCGGACAGCGTCGCGCTCGTCGGCGCCGACCCCGAGGCCGCCGCCCGCCGGGTCGCGGAACTCACCGCGCTGATCGAGGAACGGCTCGACGACGAGACCAAACCGGGACTGGGCGGATCGGCGTCGGCGCTGGGCGGTGGGCGACTGACAGGCGGGCCGACGGGGTGGGACGACCTCGGCGGCGGCAACCTCAGCAGGGGCGGCGCGACGGCCGAGACGGAACCCGCCTTCGCCGGCTACGACGAGCAGCCGTTCGACGTGCTCGTCATCCTGGACGGCGCCCAGGTGCTGCGTGGCCTGCCGGGGATGCCGCAGGTGCTCAGGCAGGGCCCGCGGGCCGGGGTCTACACGATCGCCATCGACGGAGACCGGCGACTGCTGCCGGAGGAGTGCGCGACCGTCGTCTCGTGCTCGGCCGACGGCGAGGTGCGGCTGCACGGCGGGGGCCTGGATGCCCTCGGCGGGATCCGCGCGGACCAGGTCTCGATCTCGTGGGCCGACCGCCTGAGCCGGGCGCTCGCCGCGCTGCGCGACGTGAGCCGCGAGGACGCCGCCTCGGCCGTACCCGGTTCTGCCCGACTGCTCGACCTGCTCGGCCCGGACGCGTGCGAGCCCGACCACATCGCCAAGCGGTGGGGCCGGTCGACCCGGGCCGTCATCGGCGTCGGTCCCGATGGGCCGTTCGAGGTGGACCTGAGCCGGGACGGCCCGCACGCGCTCATCGCCGGCACCACCGGCGCGGGCAAGTCGGAGCTGCTCCAGACGCTGATCTCCTCGCTGGCCGTCGTCAACCGGCCGGACGAGATGACGTTCGTGCTCATCGACTACAAGGGTGGGGCGGCCTTCAAGGAGTGCGTACGACTCCCGCACACGGTCGGCATGGTGAGCGACCTCGACGGTCACCTGACGCAGCGGGCGCTGTCATCGCTGGCCGCCGAGATCCGCAGGCGGGAGCGCCTGCTCCTGGAGGCGGGCGCGAAGGACATCGAGGAGTACCAGCGGCTGCGATCACGCGGCGCGACCTGGGTGCTGGGCTCCGGAGGCGTACGGCAGGCCCCCGCCGGAGGCCTCTTCGGCACGGCGGGCGGCCTGTTCGACCCCACCGGGCAGACGGGTGACGGGCGGCCCGGCGGGGGCAGAACGGGTGGGACCACCGCCCGGCAGGCGGAACTGCCGTCGATGCCCCGGCTGGTGCTGATCATCGACGAGTTCGCCGCGCTGGTGACGGAGCTGCCCGACTTCGTCGAGGGCCTGGTGGACATCGCCCGGCGCGGCCGCTCGCTCGGCATCCACCTCATCCTCGCCACCCAGCGGCCGGGCGGCGTGGTGACCGCCGACATCCAGGCCAACACCTCGCTGCGGATCGCGCTGCGGGTGACCGACGTCCGCGAGTCGGCCGACGTGATCGACTCACCGGACGCGGCGCACATCTCGCGGTCCACGCCGGGCCGCTGCTACGTCAGGTCGGGGGCGGGCCCGGCTGTGGCCGTGCAGACCGCCAGGATCGGCGGGCGCAGCCCCCGGAGTGCCCCCGCGTCCGGGGGCGGCGCCGGGCAGGGCGGTGATGCCCTGCGGGTGATGGAGCTGGCCTGGCCGGCGCTCGGCCGTCCGGTCTCGGTCCCGGCGGTCGAGTCGGGAGACGACTCCGACCTCGCCCTGCTGGTGGACGCGATCGGGGAGGCCGGGCGGGGCGTCCCCGGCCAGCCCAGTCCCTGGCTGCCGCCCCTGCCGGACCTGGTCACGCTGTCGGTCCCCGCGGACGGGCAGGCGGAGGCCGCCGGCGGCTCCTCCGATCACCGGCTCGCCCCGGCCGGGAGGTATCGGACAGACGCGCAGGAGGTGCCGCCGCTGCCGTTCGGACTCGTGGACCTGCCGTGGCAGCAGGGCAGGCGCCCGCTCGTGCTCGACCCGAGGCACGGGGGGCACCTGCTGATCGCAGGCGCGGCGCGCAGCGGCCGATCCACGGCCCTGCGCACGCTCGCGGGTTCCATCGCGGCGGGGGCCTCGCCAGAGGACGTGCACATCCACGCGATCGACTGCGGGTCGGGGGCGCTGCTGCCCCTCGTCGGCCTCCCGCACTGCGGCGCCGTGGTCACCCGCGACCAACTCGACCGGGTGGAACGCCTGCTGACCCGGCTGCGCGCCGAGGTGGGACGCCGCCAGCAGCTCCTCGCCGAGGCCGGATACGCCTCGCTGACCGAGGCCAGGACGGCCGCACGGGGCCGGGCGCCGCGATCTTCGAGCGACGAGGTCGGGCGGCTGCCCTGGCTGGTGCTGCTGCTGGACCGGTGGGAGGGGTACGTCGCGGCGTTCGAGAACTACGACTACGGCCGCCTGCTCGACGCGCTGATGCAACTGCTGCGTGAGGGACCGGCCGTCGGCCTTCGGGCGGTGGTCACCTCCGACCGGTCGGGCCTGATCGGACAGATTTCCACGATCTTCGATGACCGGCTGGTCCTGCGGCTGGCCGATCCGGCCGACTACGGGCTGGCCGGGCTGCCGGTGCGGGATCTGCCCACCTCGATGCCCCCCGGCCGGGCACTGTCGGTCGGGGAGCACGGCCTGGTGGAGAGCCAGATCGCGCTGCTGTCCCCCGATCAGTCCGGCCCCGCGCAGGTGGCGGTGCTGCAGGAGCTGGGCCGCACGGCCGCCGCCCGCTTCGGCGGCTATGATCTTGAAGCCGGAGCCCACGGCGATGGCAGCCGGGGCCGATGGGTCTGGGCCGGCGAGCCGCCGCTGCGCGTGGACGCGCTGCCGATGCGGATCACGGCCGAGCAGGCACTGGACCTCGTGCCGTCGTTCTCACCGCCGTCGCCCCTGTGGGCGCTGCTCGGCGCGGGCGGCGACTCCCTCGCCCCGCTGGGCGTGGATCTGCTCGGCCAGGGACCGGCCGCGGTGATCGCCGGGCCGCCCCGATCGGGCAGATCCTCCTGCCTCGTCACCGCGGCGAGATCGCTGCTTCGGCAGGGCACCACCGTGCTCGCCGTCACCCCCCGTCGTAGCCCGCTGCGGGAACTGGCCGGATCGGCCGGCGTGCTCGCCGTGCTCGACGGGAACGCCAGGGACGTGGCCGGGGGCGATGCGACGCGGGATCTCCTCAGCCTGGTCAAGGGGCGGGAGCGCTATGTGGTGCTCGTCGACGACGCGGAGCTGATCTCCCCGGACTCGCCGCTCGGTCTCGCGCTGGAGGAGGTCCTCCGTACCGGGCGGGACGGAGAGCACGGGCTGTTCGTCGCGGGAGCCACCGGGGATCTGGCGACCGCCTATCGGGGCTTCGTGGCGGAGGCCAGGAAGGCGCGGACGGGACTGCTGCTGTCGGTGCAGAGCCCGGCCGACGGCGATCTGTTCAACGTACGGCTGCCGCGCGGAGCCGTCGGCGGCCCGACCGGGCGAGGCCTGCTGGTGATCTCCGGGACCGCGACCCCGATCCAGGCCGCGGTCCCGGTTCAGTGAGCGTGGTGCCGGCGCGTCAGCGGGTGGCGGACTCGATGTTGCCGCGGTAGGTGTTGATGACGCGGGACGCCTCGTTGAGTTCCTCGGACATCCGCTGGAAGGCCGACCGGTAGCTCTGCCAGGCGTCGTGGAAGCGCTGCGCGCCGGGCCCGGTCCAGGCGGTGCCGACCTTGGCCGCCTCACGGTCGAGGTTGGCCATCGTGGTGCGAACCTGGTCCGCCTGCTGGTTGAACTGCGCGGCCATGCTCTGCATCTCCGCGGGGTCGCCGCCGAGCAAGCTGTTACTCATTCAGTTCACTCCCTTAATCGACAGAGGGCCGCTCTCACCGTAAACCCCTGGTCAATCTTGTAAAGCCCCTATACCGAGCCGCTATACCGATTCAACCCGGCGTCCGTGTTGCCCCTGCCGGTTACCTGCCGAACGTACGGTTTCGGGCAGTTGAGCCTGGACACCGGGGGCGGACGTCTCCCACGCGAGGCCCCCCCTTACACTCCAGGAAGGCTTGTCAAGGGAAGGGAAGACGCCGGTGCACAAGGTCCTGATCGCCAATCGCGGTGAGATCGCTGTTCGGATCGCCCGCGCCTGCGCGGACGCGGGGCTGAAGAGCGTCGCGGTGTACGCCGACCAGGATCTGGAGGCGCTCCACGTCCGGGTGGCCGACGAGGCCCACGCGCTGGGCGGGCAGAGCCCGGCGGAGACCTACCTCGACATCGAGAAGCTACTCGCCTTCGCCCGCGAAACGGGGGCCGACGCCGTGCACCCCGGTTACGGCTTCCTGGCGGAGAACGCGGACTTCGCCCAGGCCGTTCAGGACGCGGGCCTGATCTGGATCGGTCCGCCGCCCGCCGCGATCACCGCGCTGGGCGACAAGGTCCAGGCCAGGCACATCGCGCAGCGCGTCGGGGCGCCACTCGTGGCGGGCACGGCCGACCCGGTGTCCGGCGTCGGCGAGGTGATCGCCTTCGCCGAGGAGCACGGCCTGCCGATCGCCATCAAGGCGGCGTTCGGCGGCGGTGGCCGGGGACTGAAGGTGGCCCGCACCAAGGAAGAGGTCCCCGACCTCTACGAGTCGGCCGTGCGTGAGGCCGTGACGGCCTTCGGCCGTGGGGAGTGCTTCGTCGAGCGCTATCTCGACCGCCCCCGCCACGTCGAGACGCAGTGCCTCGCCGACCGGCACGGCAACGTCGTCGTGGTCAGCACCCGTGACTGCTCGCTGCAGCGCCGCCACCAGAAGCTCGTCGAGGAGGCCCCCGCGCCGTTCCTGACCGAGGAGCAACTGGAGCTGCTCTACTCGTCGTCGAAGGCGATCCTGCGCGAGGCGGGCTACGTCGGCGCCGGCACCTGCGAGTTCCTCGTCGGCCAGGACGGCACGGTCTCCTTCCTCGAGGTCAACACCCGGCTGCAGGTCGAGCACCCGGTCACCGAGGAGGTCGCCGGGATCGACCTGGTCCGCGAGATGTTCCGCATCGCCGACGGCGAGGCCCTCGGATACGACGACCCGGTGCTGCGCGGGCACTCCTTCGAGTTCCGCATCAACGCCGAGGACGCCGGCCGCAACTTCCTGCCCGCGCCCGGAAAGATCACCTCGATGCGGGTGCCCTCGGGCCCGGGGGTACGGCTGGACGCCGGCTACGAGGCCGGGATGAGCGTGCCGCAGTCGTTCGACTCGCTCGTCGCCAAGCTGATCGTCACGGGTTCCACCCGGAAGCAGGCCCTGGAGCGGTCGCGCCGGGCACTCGCCGAGTACGAGATCGACGGCATGCCGACCGTGCTGCCGTTCCACCGGGCCGTGGTGGACGACCCGGCCTTCACCGACGAGCCGTTCTCCGTGCACACCCGCTGGATCGAGACCGAGTTCGTCAATGAGATCCCGCCGTTCGCGGGGGTCGCGGAGACGGACGAGCCGGCCGGGCGTGAGCGCATCACGGTCGAGGTCGGCGGCAAGCGTCTGGAAGTCGTGCTGCCCGCCGGTCTCGGTACGGCAGGCCGCGGCGAGAGCAAGAAGGCGGCGCCCAGGCGGGGCGGTGCGAACGGCGGCGCGAGGAAGGCGGCAGCGGCGAGCGGGGACGCCCTGGTCAGCCCCATGCAGGGCACGATCGTGAAGGTCGTCGTCGCCGATGGGGAGGCCGTCGCCGCCGGGGACACGATCGTCGTGCTCGAGGCGATGAAGATGGAGCAGCCGCTGGCGGCGCACAAGTCCGGCACGATCACCGGTCTCGCCGCCTCCGTCGGCCAGACCGTGACCGCCGGCGCCGTGATCTGCGAGATCAAGGACGCCTGAGTGAACCGGAAAGACGCGCCCCGGGAGATTTCCCGGGGCGCGTTCGTAATGGAACGGGAAACCGGTCCGACGCGGGGCATGCTTCAGTGGATAGCGTTGCCAGATGAGGAACCTTCGCACATCGCCGTTCGTCCAGAAGGGCGAAGGAGGCTAAAGAAGCCGTGACCATCAAGAAACCGCTGGGCCACGCGGGGAGCGCCGTGGCGGCGCTACGCGTGGGCCTGACCGCATTGCTCATGGGCCTGTTCACGCTGATCGCCGCGGTCCCCGCGGCGTACGCCGCGAGCGCGCCGGACCCGGCGACCGTCGTCGCGTCGTGGAAGAACAGCAAGGATCATTTCTATGAGATGAGCGGATCACCGCTGTCGTCCAGCCAACAGGACGAGGTCCGCAAGGCGATCAAGGATTCAAAGGCCCCGATCTATGTGGCGGCGCTGCCCGACGGCACCGTGACCACCGCCCAGGTCAGCAGTTATATCCCACAGCTGCTGACTGAGCTCGACAAGGCCGGCCGGTCGAAGGCGACCGTGGCGGTGCTCGACGGGACCACCCTGTTCGCCGGATCGAATGATCTGCCCAAGAACGCGGCGGGCACGCTGGCCAAGCTCTCCACGAACGCCAACAACGATCTCGTCACCGGTATGCAGGACTTCGTCAACCGGGTGAACCTGGTCAAGGACGGCGATGTCAAGGGCGCACGTGACCGTGGCACCACGGTAGGCGGAGGCGGCGGCGGTAGCGGTGTCCTCGTCGGCATCTTGGGCATCGCGGTCGTAGGAGGAGCCGGTTTGTGGATTATCGGACGCCGTAAGAAGCGCAAGCGTGAGGAGCGCGAGGCCGCCGAGCTCGCCGCGGTGAAGCAGACCGTCGAGGAGGACGTCACCAAGTTCGGTGAGGAGATCACCGCCCTCGACCTGGACATGAAGATGCTGCCGCAGGCGGAGACGACGACCGACTGGCAGCGTGCGCTCGACTCCTACGAGCGGGCCAAGAACGAGCTGGCGGCGGTGCAGCGCGCCGACGAACTGCGCACGGTCACCTCGACACTGGAGGACGGCCGCTACGCACTGGCCTGCGTCAAGGCGCGGGTGAACAACCAGCCGCCGCCCGAGCGGCTGCCCCCGTGCTTCTTCAACCCGCAGCACGGCCCGTCGGTCCGCAACGTACGGTGGGCCCCGCCCGGTGGCGCGGTCCGCGACGTTCCCGCCTGCGCGGCGGACGCCGAGGCGGTGGAGCGCGGCTTCGATCCGCAGATGCGCGAGGTCATGGTCAACGGTGAGCGCAGGCCGTACTGGGATGCCGGCCCGGCCTACCAGCCGTACGCCTACGGGTACTACGGCGGCTTCGGCGGCGACCTGCTGACCGGCATGATGGTCGGCACCATGCTCGGCCACGCCTTCGGCGGCTGGGGCCACGGCGGTTACGGCGCGGGCTACGACTCCGGCTACGCCGCGGGCGTCGAGTCCGGCGGGGGCGACTGGGGCGGCGGCGACTTCGGCGGCGGTGGCTTCGGCGGCGGCGACTGGGGTGGCGGCAGCGACTTCGGCGGCGGAGACTTCGGCGGCGGCGACTGGTAACCACCCCACCCCAAAACCAAAACCCCCGCGTGATCTTGCGAATTCTCGCAACGATCCCCGCTCACCAGGGCGGGCACCAACCGTGATCTTGCAGAAACTCGCACGGATGGCCTGCCACCTGCACCTTTGAACGCCGTGATCTTGCACTTGACCTGGTGCGAGATCACGGCGTCTCCATGCCCGGGAACGGCCGAGGAGGCCCTGGCCCAGGTCAGGGCCAAGCAGGACGGACGAGCCGTCAGATGGCGGTGGTGAGCGGTGACATGAGGCGCCGGGCGGCCTCGGTGATGGAGCCCGACAGCGACGGGTAGACGGCGAAGGTGTGCGCGAGCTGGTCGACGGTGAGCCGCTGCTGCACGGCCACGGACACCGCGAGGATCAGCTCCGACGCCCGGGGGGCCACCACGACGCCGCCGAGCACGATGCCGGTGTTGGGCCGGCAGAACAGCTTGACGAACCCGTCGTTGAACCCCTGCATCTTGGCCCGCGCGTTGGTCGCCAGGGGCAGCTTGACCACGTTGGCGGCGATCTCGCCGGACTCGATCTGCTGCTGCGACACGCCGACGTTGGCGATCTCGGGGTCGGTGAAGATGTTGGCGGCGACCGTGGCCAACCGGATGGGCTGTACGGCCTCGCCGAGCGCGTGCCAGACGGCGATCCGGCCCTGCATGGCCGCGACGGAGGCGAGCATCAGCACGCCCGTGCAGTCACCGGCGGCGTAGATCCCGGGAGCCGAGGTCCTGGACACCTTGTCGACCTCGATGAAGCCGTTCCGGTCGAGCCGTACGCCGTTGTCCTCCAGTCCGATCCCGGAAGTGTTGGGCACCATGCCGACGGTCATCAGGCAGTGGCTGCCCTCGGCGGTGCGGCCGTCCTCCAGCGAGACCACGACGCCGTCGGCCGTGCGCTTGACCGCCGCGGCCCGCGAGCGGCCCATGACGTTCATGCCGCGCCGCCGGTAGACCTCCTCCAGCACCTCGGCTCCGTCGGCGTCCTCGTTCGGCATCATCCGGTCCCGGGAGGAGACCAGCGTCACCTGGGAGCCGAGCGACTGGTACGCCCCGGCGAACTCGGCGCCGGTGACGCCCGACCCCACGACGATCAGGTGCTCGGGCAGCTCCTGCAGGTCGTACAGCTGCCGCCAGGACAGGATGCGCTCCCCGTCCGGCTCGGCGCCGGGCAGCACGCGGGGGTGTGCGCCGGTGGCGACGATGACGACGTCGGCCCGGATCGTCCGGTCGCCCGCACGCACCACCTGGGGGTCGACGAGGCGGCCGGCCGCCTGGATCACCTCCACGCCCTCGGCGGCCAGCCGCGCCGCGACGTCGGCGGACTGCGCCTGCGCCAGCTCCTTGACGCGTTTGTTCACCAGGCACATGTCGGCGATGACGCCGCCGGTGTCGCCGTCCGGGCCACCGTCGAAGTGGACGCCGACCGATGACGCGTCGAGCAGCGCCTGCTTGCGTACCGAGGTGGCGATCAGTGTCTTGGACGGCACACAGTCGGTGAGCACGCAGGCGCCGCCCGGGCCGTCCCGTTCGACCACCGTGACCTGCGCGCCCAGTTGCGCGGCCACCAGCGCCGCCTCGTACCCGCCGGGACCGCCGCCAATGATCACAATCCTCGTCACATATCCCATTCTCCCGCATTCCGGCGGGCCCATGCCCGGTGAAGTCCGCCGGACCCCGCCGTACCGAATCTCTTTCGGCGGCACGGCGTGCGCGAACCCTTCGGCGAAGCCCGGGGTCTTGGATTAGGCTTGTGTGCCGTGCCTGTTTATGCGGCCTACGGCAGCAATATGGACCCGAAGCAGATGGCCGAGTGGGCTCCCCACTCGCCGATGCGAGGAACCGGATGGTTCGCGGGCTGGCGCCTGACCTTCGGCGGGGAGGACGTCAGCTGGGAGGGCGCGCTCGCGACCATCGTCGAAGACCCCGGCGAGCAGGTGTTCGTCGTGCTGTACGACGTGCCCGAGTGGGACGAGGCCTCCCTCGACGAATGGATGGGCACCGCGCTCGGCCTCTACCGCAAGGTACGGCTCCGCGTCGCGACCCTGGAGGGCGACGTGCTGGCCTGGACCTATGTCCTCGACTCCTATGAGGGCGGCCTGCCGTCGGCGCGATATGTGGGCATCCTCGCCGACGCCGCCGAGAAGGCCGGGGCGCCCGACGACTATGTCACCGGCCTGCGCAACCGCCCGTGCAAGTCTCTGGGCGACTGACCGGCGTCGACGCCGCCGGGGACGGACCGCCCGGGGTTGTGACCGCTACGCTCACTAGCGTGACCAACGACCCATATGTCCTGGCGGCCGAGGCCGCGAGCACGCTGCGCAACCTCACCGGTGTGGATTCCTTCGATGTGGCCCTCGTCATGGGCTCGGGATGGGTGCCGGCGGCCGACGCCATCGGCGAGACGGTGGCCGAGTTTCCCGTGACGAAGTTGCCCGGTTTCACCGCGCCCGCCGTGGCCGGGCACGCGGGCACGCTCCGCGCGGTACGCACCGGCGCGGGCCTCGACGCACTGATCTTCCTCGGCCGCACGCACCTCTATGAGGGCCGCGGTGTGGAGGCCGTGGTCCACGGGGTCCGTACGGCGACCGCGGCCGGGGTGCGCGCGGTCGTGCTGACCAACGCGGCGGGCGGCCTGCGCCCGGAGACCCAGCGGGTCGGGGAGCCCATCCTGATCAGCGATCACATCAATCTGACCGGGAGCAACCCGATCACCGGCGCGACGTTCGTCGATCTGACCGAGGTCTACAGCCGACGCCTGCGCGCCCTCGCCCGCGAGGTGGACCCGTCGCTGGCCGACGGCGTCTACGTGGCGTTCCGCGGCCCGACGTACGAGACGCCGGCCGAGATCCGCATGCTGCGCACGCTCGGCGGGGACCTGATCGGCATGTCCACCGTGCTCGAGGCGATCGCCGCCAGGGAGGCCGGCGCGGAGGTGCTCGGCATCTCCCTGGTCACCAACCCCGGCGCGGGCCTGACCGGTGAGCCGCTCAACCACGAGGAGGTCCTCGAGGTGGGCCGGTCCACCGCCACCCGCATGGGCGGTCTCCTCGCCAAGGTGGTCGACAAACTTTAGGGGAAGTCTGCCGACGTGCCGTACCCGCCGAACCGGGCATGATTTGTCGGGACACGACCACGGATGACTCAGGGGGAACCCACCTTGACCACCGACGACCTGGTCCGCATCGCCCGCGAGTGGCACGCGCAGGATCCCGACCCGCGGACCCGGGCGGAGCTGGCGGACATCCTCGATCGCCGGGACACGGCGGCGCTCGCGGACCGGTTCGGCGGAAAGCTCGAGTTCGGCACGGCGGGCCTGCGCGGTGAGCTGGGCGCGGGTCCGAACCGGATGAACCGCGTCACGGTGATGCGGGCGGCGGCCGGGCTCGCCCGTGTCCTCGGGCCGGGCAGGCATGTGGTCATCGGTTTCGACGCGCGCCACATGTCGGACGTGTTCGCCGGGGACACGGCCGCCGTGCTCACCGGCGCCGGCCTGCGCGCCTCCGTGATGGGCGGCCGGTGGCCGACCCCGGTGCTGGCGTTCGCCGTACGACACTTCGGGGCCGACGCGGGCATCATGGTGACCGCGTCGCACAACCCCCCTCGGGACAACGGCTACAAGGTCTACTGGGGGGACGGCGCGCAGATCGTCCCGCCGATCGACCGTGAGATCTCCCAGGCCATCGACGCGACCGGCCGGGTGGACGAGCTCCCGCTCGGTGACGGCTGGGAGACGCTCGATCACGACACGATCGTCGTTCCGTACCTGGAGGCCCTCGCCGCCCTCCCCGTCGGGGACGCCAGGGACCTGGTCATCGCGTACACGCCGCTGCACGGCGTCGGCCACGGCGTGCTCACCGAGGCGTTCACGCGGGCCGGGTTCGCCGCGCCGAGAGTGGTCGGCCGCCAGGCGGAGCCCGACCCGGACTTCCCGACCGTTTCGTTTCCCAATCCGGAGGAGCCGGGCGCGATGGACCTCGCGCTCGGCCTGGCGACCTCGATCGGCGCCGACCTGGTGCTGGCCAACGACCCGGACGCCGACAGGTGCGCGGCCGGCATGCCCCTGCCGGAGGGCGGGTACCGCATGCTCACCGGCGACGAGGCGGGCGGGCTGCTGGCCGAGCACGTGCTGCGGCACACCTCCGGCGACGACCGCCTGGTCGCCACGACGATCGTGTCGTCGTCGCTGCTCGCCAAGATCGCGGCGGCGTACGGCGTGCGCCACGCCGAGACCCTCACCGGCTTCAAATGGATCATGAAGGCCGGGCCCGGACTGGTCTTCGGATACGAGGAGGCGCTGGGATACAGCATCGGCTCCGATGAAGGTTTACCCGTCCACGACAAGGACGGCGTCGGCGCCGCCCTCACCTTGGCCGGTCTGGCCGCCGACGCCAGGCGGGCCGGGCGGACGCTGCTCGACCTGCTGGACGACCAGGCCAGGAGGTACGGCCTGCACGCCACCGCCCAACTCTCGTTCCGGGTGACGGACCTGGAGGAGATCGGCCGTGCCATGGCCCGGCTGCGCGCCGAGCCACCGACCGAGCTCGCCGGCCGCGAGGTGGAGTCGGCCGAGGACCTGGCGGCGGGCGTGGCCGGGCTGCCGCCCACCGACGGCCTGCGTTACCGCCTGGCTGGCGGCGCGCGCGTCGTCGTACGGCCCAGCGGCACCGAGCCCAAGCTCAAGTGCTACCTGGAGATCGTCATCCCGGTCGAGGACTCCGTGGCCGCGGCGCGGGCACGTGCCGCCGAGGACCTGGAGGCCCTCAAGAAAGACCTCTCAGCCGCCCTCGGCCTCCTCTAACCGGCCGATGGACCGGCACCGGCCGGCTTTCAGATGACCCGAAACAGACTCCCCCGCTGTCAGAACAGGCCGAGGTGGTCCAGGAGTTTGGTGGCGGCTTCGAGGAGGGATTGGGCTATTGTAATGGCTTACTCCGCTTCGGCCCAATCGACTACCTCGTCAGGGAATTCAGGGTATTCGAGTTCGTTTCGCCGGCGGCGCAGGGTGCCGAAAGGTTCAAAAGTGGGACCAAACTGGCGAACTATGGCCTGCTGAACCGCGTAGTGTCCACCCTTTGTGGTGGCACGAAGTCCTTGCTGAGCCAACAGGCCCGCGCAAGCGAATCGTGCCGCATCGTAAGCCAGCGTGTAGGCGGAATTTGGATCGGTCTCGGTGAGCTCTCCAGCGCTTGCGAGAGTGACCAAGCTTTTCTCCAACCAACCCGGCCCATCGGTCGCTTCGCCGCGAACCCTCTGTAGTTCCTGGTTGGTGAGCATTCGCTCGATGTCGGCCTCGCCGCGCGTCCACCGCGTCACTGTCCTGCTTCCCGTCCGCCGTCGGTAGCCCGTGAGATGAGTTCGATCGTGGGGCTTGCTTTGATCTGCCGGATCAAGGCGTCCGTGGCAGTCTGCCATCTACGCGTGGAGGCCAGGACCGGATTGACCGGAATTCCGATACGATCTTGGGCCCTGTCGGCGGCGGCGTATACAGCGGTTCGGTCGGCGTCGCCAATGACGAGAACGTCGATATCGTGTGGTGCATGCCCCGGTTCGCCGCTATGACGAGCCGCCCATGAGCCGAAAACAAGGACGCGGTCCGCCCCAGGAATATTGGCGAACTCCTCAGCAATTACCACTTGAGGGCCGTACATATAGGACAATATTTCAATCAAGGGCTTGCTGATGGGGTGTTTGAGGTTGGGTTCGAGTATTCGGGAGCGACCCACCTCGGTCGCGTTGATCAGTTCGGCCTCTTCCAGACGCTTGACCTCGGCGTGCAACGTCGAGGGAGAGGCGTTGAGTTCTCTGGACAGGGACGCCAGAGTCCAGTGCCGCTCCCGCCGCAAGTAGATGGCGGCGAGGAGATCTGCTTGGGTCTGTGTCCGGAACACAGGCACGGCAGTCGCTGCGACCCTTCGCATGGAACGAATATATCTTCGGTTTTTCCGAATGGTCAACGGTCTGGGCCGCCAGTGGTGACGCCGTCAGGGACGGGTGTCGTCGGCACCCGCTCCGCAGCGATTCGTTGTGCACCCGTGGTCGAGGCAACTTCTCTATCCTCGTGTAGGAGCTGTCGCGCTTCGCGGCGTCATGCGAGAGCATGATTCCGGGATGAGACCGGCTTCGTGGGCGAGGATGGCCGCCTGTACTCGATTTCGCAGGTCGAGGCGGGTGAAGATCGCGCTGACGTGGCCCTTGACGGTGCCCTCGACGAGGCCGAGCCGCTTGGCGTTCTGGGCGTTGGACAGTCCGGCGCCGAGCAGGGTAAGTACATCGCGGCATCCCGGCGCAGGGCCCGGACGACAGGGTCCACCCCTGACTTTCGTCAGGCCCGCAGTGGTCTCCGTTACCGCGCTCTGTGCGGCAGGCCGGGCGGGCTTACGGGGGCGGCTCAGGAGAGGATGATCGTCACCACGACCAGGGCGAGCGCGGCGGCGGCTACGGCGATCGCGGTCGGCGACCAGGTGACGGAGGTCTCCCCCGATGAGGCGTCCCGCCGGCTCGTGCTCATCTCGGTGATCCGCTGGGCCGCCCAGTCGGCGTGCGTACGCGAACCGACCGCCTCGGCCACCGCCCGCTCTGTACGGGACGCGTCGGCAGAGGAGGCCACCTTGGCGCTGCGCGCCCTGGTCCTGGCCCGCTCGCGGGCGGTCACCTGCGGCGTCCAGCACCGGACCGTGGCGCGGCCGGCCTCGATGACGATCGCGCTGGTCACGATCACGTCGTCGACGGCACGCCAGGGGATGTAGGCGTTCCTGAACGGGTTGCGTACGCGGACGCCGCCGTCCTCCAGCACGAGCGCCGGGCGCAGCGCCATGATGAAGATCAGTGCCGTTATGACGCCCAGCACGGCCCCGGCGATCAGCGCCGACGGCATCGAACCGCGCATGACCAGGTCGTAGGTGTTCCACGCGGCGAACACCAGCCAGATCCAGCCGAAGATCCAGCTGAACTTCGACCGGTAGACCTCTTCTTTCGCCCTGTCCAACTCAGGCCCGCCACTTCAGGTGGGCGAAGCCGGGCTTGATCACGCCGTTGATCAGCGCCAGTCGCTCGTCGAACGGGATGAAGGCGGACTTCATCGCGTTGACCGTGAACCACTGCAGGTCGTCCCAGTCGTAGCCGAATGCCTCCACTAGCTTGGCGAACTCCAGCGACACGCTCGTCCGGCTCATCAGCCGGTTGTCGGTGTTCACCGTCACCCGGAAGTACAGCCTGCGCAGCAGGCCGATCGGGTGCTCGGCGATCGACGGAGCGGCGCCGGTCTGCACGTTCGACGTGGGGCACATCTCCAGCGGAATCCGCTTGTCCCGGACGTAGGCCGCCAGCCGCCCGAGTTTCGCCTCGCCATCGCCGGACACGGTGATGTCGTCGTTGATCCGTACGCCGTGGCCCAGGCGGTCGGCGCCGCACCACTGGATGGCCTGCCAGATCGACGGCAGCCCGAACGCCTCGCCGGCGTGGATGGTGAAGTGGGCGTTCTCCCGCTGCAGGTACTCGAAGGCGTCGAGGTGCCGGGTGGGCGGATATCCCGCCTCGGCCCCGGCGATGTCGAAACCGACCACTCCTACGTCGCGATAGCGCACCGCCAACTCGGCGATCTCCATCGAGCGGGCCTGGTGGCGCATGGCGGTGAGCAGTGTGCCGACCCTGATCCGCGGCTGTCCGTCCGGTCCCGCCGAGCCCAGCCGGAAGCCCTCCAGCACGGCCTCCACGACCTCGTCCAGTGTGAGCCCGCCGACAGTGTGCTGCTCGGGGGCGTACCGCACCTCCGCGTACACCACGCCGTCGTCGGCCAGGTCCTGAGCGCACTCGGCCGCGACCCTGACCAGGGCCTCACGGCTCTGCATCACCCCGACCGTGTGGGCGAAGGTCTCCAGGTAGCGCTCGAGCGAGCCCGAGTCGGCGGCGTCCCGGAACCATTCGGCGAGATTGTCCGGATCGCCGGACGGCAGGACATGGCCGCGATCACGGGCCAGATCGATGATCGTCTGGGTGCGCGGCCCGCCGTCCAGATGGTCATGGAGAAGCACCTTGGGTGCTTTGCGAATCTCCTCAAGTCTGGGCAAGCGGCTCACGGTTCCCACCTCGCTCCGGTCGCTCATCACGCAATCCTATCCCCGGCGCCGTCACTCCTCCCGGTGCGCGGTGTCGGGGGAGAACGCGGGCAGGCAGACCGCGACGTACTCTGCTCCCGAGGGCCCCGAGGCGTACCGGATTCTCTCTCCGGGCTCGCTGACGAACGCCTGGCCGGCGGACACGACCGTGGTGCCTCCGTCGTGCTCGACGACGACCGAGCCCTTGAGCACGAGCGTGTACTCAGCGAACTCAGGGGCCTGGGCAGGCTCCTCCCAGCCGGACGGGGCGACCATGTACGCGATCGAGACCCGGTCGTCGCCGCTGTTCACCCGGCCGACGTACTCACGAATGACCTTGCCTCCCGGCACGGGAATCCGCGTCGGCCCCTCGATCCTCTTCACCATGCCGAGCAGGCTACGCCGAGCGCCCGAAAGACACCAGAGAGTGCTTCGAAGTGCTGTCTGTCGCGCTCACCCACCCGCTGCGGCGGAGCCGCCCCCGAGATCGGACCCCCAGAAACGTCGCCACGACTCCCAGCGCTCGGGCAGTTCGGCCCGGTGAATGAACGGGTTCCCCGGGAAGTTGAACCTGTCCGGCACCCGCAGCGGGTTCTCCTCCACGTCGGCGGCGTAGAACACCTTCGTGCTGCGCGACGCGAAGTACCAGTGCCCGTCACGTCGTTCGTAACGGTCCCAGTACTGCATGGGCATCACCACCCACAGGTCGCCGACCTCGTGCTCCGGGCGGCCGTAGACGACGCCGGTGGCGTGGTCCTCGTCGACGAAGTCGATGACGTGGTTGCCGACGAGGTGGAAGGTGATGCCGTACGGCCGCAGGATCTCCCCGAACCAGTCGGCCAGCGCCTCCCGGCCCACCCGCCCGTCATGCGTCCTGACGTCCTCGACGAAGAGGGAGGCCAGGGTCGTGACGTCCCGGCTGTCCAGCGCGAGCGCGTAGCGGGAGACGAGCTGGCGGATCTCCTCCACCGCCTCCAGCCTCCGCACCCGAGCCGCAAGATCAGTCGTGTTCTCGCCCATGGCGTCGTCCTTTCAACGGTGACTTCCCCGTCGGTTCCCAGTCGGCCAGTTTCGGCGAACGTCCTCAGTCCCGCACCGAGTCCTCTCAACCAGTGAGATGGGGCACGGATTCGAGAACTGAGAACGCGGGCATCCGCCGTACGGCCCGGGCCGTGCGTAGCAGGGCATGACTTTGAAACAGGACCTAGCGCAGCGGGGCCGGCTCGCTGAACAGAGATTCCGGGATCGAGTCCTCTCGCGCCGCCTGATCGATCGACTCACGCAGCGCCCGGCAGGACGGTACGAACGCGCTGTCCGTGCCCTCCTGCGCGAGGCGGGCGAACTCGGGGCAGGCGGCCTTGGCGTCGGCCGGCGCCGTACGGCTCACGCCGACGCCGCCTCCCGGTCAGCGGGAACGCGCCCTACCTGGCGGAAGGTGGCGATTCCTACCCTTGCGCGGGCACGTCACCAGGATCGGGAAGGGAAACCCATGTCAGCAGCGAACGCTCCCAACGAAGACCGCTGGGACATCGAATGCGAGGTCCTCGTCGTGGGCTCGGGCGGTGGCGGGTGCACCGCCGCCTACACGGCGGGCGCCCTCGGGCTGGACACGCTGCTGATCGAGAAGACGGATCTCTTCGGCGGCACCACGGCGTACTCCGGGGCCACCCTGTGGCTGCCGGCAACCGGACACAGCGCAGGGCCGGCCTCGACGACAGCGCCGAGAAGGCGCTCACCTATCTGCGCGCGACGGTCGGCATCCCGGGCCCCCGGCATTCGTCCGGAACGCCGCCTCAGATCTTCCAGCCGCCGTCGACGCTGACGACCTGCCCGGTGATTCTGCGTCCGCCGTGCTCCGAGGTCAGCAGCAGCGCCATCGCGCACAACTCCTCCGGCTCGAGGATGTGGCCCTGGACGCTCTCGGCGCGGGCCCGCGCCTCGATCTCCTCGGCGGGCATGCCGTACTGCTCGGCGAGGCGATCGAAGTCCGCCAGGCCCGTACGGACCCATCCTGGACACAGGCAGTTGACCGTGATGCCCGCCCATCCGACCTGCGCGGCGAGCTCCTTGGTCAGCCCGACCAGACCGTGCTTGGCAGTGGTGTAGCCGATCGGGGCGCCCGACATCTTGGCGGCGCCGGAACCGATGTTGAGGATCCGGCCATAACCCTGCTCCCTCATGTGCGGCAGCGCCTCACGAGAGATCCACCACGCGGACAGCAGGCACAGCGTCACGGTGTCCTCCACCGCCGCGTCGGCGCAGGTGAACGGGTTCTGATCGGCGCCAAGCGCCGCGCCGACGTTGTTGACCAGGACATCCACCCGGCCGAACTCGCGCACCGCGGTGCGCACCGGTTCCCGTGCCGCCTCGCGCTCCATCGCATCGGCGACCACCGCCAGTGCCCGGCCTCCCTTGGACCGGATCCCGTCGACCACCTCGTCGAGCTCGTCCTTGGTGCGTGCGGAGACGACGACCGTGGCACCGGTTTCGGCGTACGCGCGGGCGAGGGCGCGGCCGATGCCTCGCCCGCCCCCCGTCACCACCACGACGCGCCCATCGAATCCGCTCTCAGTCATCCCATATGTCTCGTTCATCTCGGAGCTCTCAGTCATCGGAGGTCCCGCAGCCGGTCTCGGCGGTGGATCCGGCAGTGGACCCGGCGGTGGGCTCTGCCTCGGCGCGGAGCTCGGGGGCGACACTCCCGAACAGCAACTCCACATGGCGCTCGACGAGGTCGTCCGGCATCCCGGCGATGCTCGCCCACAGGTAGACGTGCTCCACCGGCAGGCCCGCCGTACGCTTACTGATCGCCTGAACCACATCCCGCGGCGTCAGCACGGTGAGACCCGGGATCTTTCCCTTCGGGCCGGCGCCGCCCGACACCTCCTCGACGGTCAGATCGCGATACGACTCGGTCTCACCCGCGTTCATCCTCCGGTAGGAGTTCAACTGGTAGACGAAGTGCGGCAGGATGCGCCGCCGCGCCTCATCGGGGTCGTCGGCCACGATGATGTCGAACATGCCGCTCATGCGGGCCGACGACGGCTCGTGCCCGCCTTCCGCCAGCCCCTGCTCGTACGGCTCCAGCAGCCGCGGGTCCAGGGAGAGCAGACCCGCGCCGAGCCGACCGGCACGGCGAGCCCCCTGCGGCCCCTGGTAGCCCATCCAGATCGGCAGCGGCCGCTGGACGGGCGGCGGAGTGACCTCGCCCTCGGCGAACAGCCGCCTGATCTCGACGACCGCTGCGTCGGTCAGCGTGTAGCGCCGCCGGATGTCCGCACCGAACGCGTCGTACTCCCGCTCGGCGAACCCCGCGCCTATCCCGAGTTCGAGCCGACCGCCGGAGAGGATGTCGACCACGGCGGCCTCCTCGGCGACGTGCCGGGGATGCCGCAACGCGGCCAGCAGGATCGCGGTGCCGATCCGGAGCCGGGAGGTGCGGGCGGCCACGGCCGCGGCGAAGGTCAGCGGCTGAGGGAGGTAGCCGTCCTCGAGGAAGTGGTGCTCGGTGAACCACACCGATGCCGCGCCCATGCCTTCCGCGGCGCTGATCAGGTCGAGGTTGCGCCGGTAGTGATCGGTCCAGGGGCGCCGCCAGAAAGGCGGGTTACGGAGATCGAAGAAGAGGCCGAGCTTCAACAGCAGCACTCCCGGAGGTGAGATGAGGACGCGCCGGGTCCCCGTGGCGATCGTGGCCTGCTCACAGGCGGACCTGGATCGGCCGCTGCGCCTACGCAGGTTAGGCATGCCTGGACATGAACTGCCCGTGGCTCTCACTGACCGGGAACCGGACGGAGCACGCCGAGGAGCCGCCCGCGGCGGATGGCGGCCAGCGGCTTCCTTCCCGGTTCTCGCAGATCTTCCCCCGCGGATGCTGCGGCCACTTCCACCCCTGACTCGCGCTACGCGGTGATGCGGTCGACGATCAGCGGCAGCAGGCCGGGGTCGGCCGAGGCCCCGACCTCGTAGGCGCCGTCCAGTGCCTCGACGGCCCGTTCGAACCTCGCGGGGTCGTCCGCGTGCAGCGTCATCAGCGGCTGGCCCTCGCTGACCGGGTCGCCCGGCTTGGCGTGCAGGGTCACCCCGGCTCCGGCCGACACCGGATCCTCCTTACGGGCCCGGCCGGCGCCCAGCCGCCATGCCGCCAGACCGACCGACATGGCGTCGAGCCGGGTCAGCACGCCGGAAGCGGGCGCGGCGAGCTCCAGGGACTCGGCCGCCTTCGGCAACGGGGCGTCCGGATCACCTCCCTGAGCGGTGATCATGCGCCGCCAGGTGTCCATCGCCGAGCCGTCCTTCAGCGCCTCCTCCGGATCCCTTGCGTCCGGGATCCCGGCCGCCTCCAGCATCTCCCGCGCCAGCCGTACGGTGATCCCGACGACGTCGGCGGGGCCGCCGCCGGCGAGGACCTCGACGGCCTCCTCGACCTCGAGCGCGTTGCCGACGGCCTTGCCGAGCGGCCGGTCCATCGCGGTGAGCAGGGCTACCGTGCGCACCCCGGCGTCGGTGCCGAGGGCCACCATCGTCCGGGCCAGCTCACGGGCGGCGGCCACATCCTTCATGAACGCGCCGGAGCCGACCTTGACGTCGAGCACGAGCGAGCCCGTCCCCTCGGCGATCTTCTTCGACATGACCGATGAAGCGATCAACGGGATCGACTCGACCGTGCCGGTGACGTCACGCAGTGCGTACAGCTTCTTGTCCGCCGGGGCCAGCCCGCTGCCCGCCGCGCAGACCACGGCGCCGGCCGTACGGATCACCCGCAGCATCTCGTCGTTCGACAGGGACGCCCGCCAGCCGGGGATGGACTCCAGCTTGTCCAGCGTGCCACCGGTGTGCCCGAGTCCCCGTCCGGACAGCTGCGGCACGTACGCGCCGCAGGCGGCCACCAGCGGGGCTAGCGGAAGTGTGATCTTGTCGCCGACCCCGCCGGTGGAGTGCTTGTCAGCCGTGGGCCGGTCGAGGATCGACCAGTCCATCCGCTCCCCCGACCGGATCATCGCCTGGGTCCAGTCCGCGACCTCCCTGCGGTTCATCCCGTTGAGCAGGATGGCCATCAGCAGCGCCGACATCTGCTCGTCGGCGACCTCACCTCGCGTGTAGGCGTCCACCACCCAGTCGATCAGCGCGGTGGACAGCTCGCCGCGGTCCCGCTTGGTGGTGATGACCTCTATCGCGTCAAACCCCATGCCCTCTATCCCTTATCGCGACAAGTCGTCCGGCCCGAAGGCGTACGGCAGAAAGTCCGCCATCCGCATCGGCCCCTCCGGCGTCTCGACCAGCAGGTCGGGACCCCCGTGCTCGAAGAGCAACTGGCGGCAGCGGCCGCACGGCATCAGCAGCTCACCGTGCCCGTCGACACAGGTGAACGCGACCAGCCGGCCACCTCCGCTCGCGTGCAGCGCGGAGACGAGACCGCATTCCGCGCACAGCCCGATACCGTACGACGCGTTCTCCACGTTGCAGCCGGTGACGACCCGGCCATCGTCCACCAGCGCGGCAGCGCCGACCGGAAACTTCGAGTACGGCGCGTACGCGTGCGTCATCGCCTCGTTCGCCGCGGCGTGCAGCGCCGCCCAGTCGATCGTCATCTCGCTCCCCTTTCGCGTTCGCGACCCGTCATGTGGTCTGTCCCCTGCGGTAGGGGATTCCGTCCGCGGCCGGCATGCGCAGCCGCTGGGAGGCCAGCGAAAGCACCAGCAGCGTGGTCAGGTGCGGGGTGAACGTGGTGAACTGCTCGGGCACGGTGTCGGTCACCATGAACACTACGAAGACCAGGATCGCGCACCCCGCGGTGATCAACGCGGCGACGGTACGGCTCTGCCGTACGAGCTGGTAGACGGCGACGGCGGCGAGCAGCAGCGCGACGACGAGCAGCAGCGCGTGCACCGAGACCCCGCCCTGCCGCAGCTGCAGTGCGTCCGTGTAACCGAACAGCGCCGCGCCGCCGGCGAGCCCGCCCGGACGCCAGTTACCGAAGATCATGGCGGCGAGGCCGATATAGCCGCGGCCCCCCGTCTGCCCGTCACGGTAGATCCCGGCCGCCACGATCGACAGGAACGCGCCGCCCAGCCCGGCCAGCAGGCCGGAGACGACCACGGCGGCCCACTTGTAGAGATAGACGTTGACGCCGAGCGACTCGGCCGCCACCGGGCGCTCGCCGCAGGACCGAAGGCGCAGGCCGAACGCGGTGCGCCACAGGATGTAGTACGACACCGGCACCAGCAGGATCGCCAGGATCGTGAACCACGACACGCCCTGGGTGAGCCCACGCAGGATGCCCGCGAAGTCGGACAGCAGGAACCATTGTCTGGCCTCCAGCGCCCGCAGCGGCCCGTCGATGAACGTGACGCTGAGCCTCCCCATCTCGGGGAGTTGGGGAGAGTTCTTGGTCCCGCCGCCCGGCATCTTCTCGAAGACCAGCTTCGACAGATACTGGGTGAAGCCCACACCGACGATGTTGATCGCGACACCGGAGATGATGTGGTCGACACCGAAGGTCACGGTGGCGACCGCGTGGAGCGCACCGCCGAGGGCGCCGCCCACCGCGCCGGCGACCACCCCGGCCCACGGGCTGTGGAACTGGAGCGCCCCCCAGGCGCCGAACCAGGTTCCGAGCACCATCATGCCTTCGAGGCCGATGTTGACCACACCGGCACGTTCCGACCACAGGCCGCCCAGGGCCGCCAGGCCGATCGGTACGGCGAGGCCGAGGGCGGCGGCGACCGTGCCGCCCGAGGTGATGTCGCTCGCACCGGTGACGATGCGCACGGCGGACAGCAGCACGACCAGCCCGACCCCGCCGAGCAGCAGGATCGGCGTCGTGACCCGGAATCGGCGGGTCGGCGGCGTGGGCCGGGTCCCACCCGCCGGAGCCGACGCCGTGGTCGTTCCCTCCGCTTGCCCGCTCACGCCGCGGTCCCTTCCGCGGCCGGTGCGGCGGTCATCTCCTGACCGGCCCGCCGCTGCTCGGCGACGATCCGATATCGGTGGACCAGCTCGTACGCGATGATCACCGAGAGCACGGTCACGCCCTTCATGATGTCCGCGGTCTCCTTGGAGATGTCGAGCATCTGGAGGGAGTCGGACGAGTTGCTCAGGAAGCTCCACAGCAGCGCGCCGAGGGCCATGCCCACCGGGTTGTTCCGGCCGAGCAGCGCGATCGCGATGCCGTCGAAGCCCAGGCCCGACGGGAAGTTGTTGCTGTATTTGTGCGATTCGCCGAGCAGTTCGGGCATCCCGGCCAGGCCGGCCACCGCCCCGGACAGGACCATCGCGGTGACGATCATCCGCTTGACCCCGATGCCGCTCGCGACCGCGGCGGGTTCGGACATTCCGGTGGCCCGCAGCTCGAACCCGAACCGGGTGCGGTTCAGCAGCACGTAATAGGCGATGCCGAGAATGATCGCCACCACGAGGAAGCCGTTGACCAGCTTCGGCGTGCCGGCGATGAGCGCCATCCCCGGCATCTGGGAGTCTCCCGGGATCGGCCGCGTGGCCAGCTCGTTCCCGGTCAGAACGCCGAAATGGTTGCTCATGAGCCAGGACGCGAGGCCGGTGGCGATCGCGTTCAGCATGATGGTCGCGATGACCTCGCTGACGCCGCGCTTCACCTTCAGCAGCCCGGCGATCCCCGCCCAGAGCGCGCCGACGAGCACCGCGACCACGAGCACGAGCACGACGTTCAGCACACCGGGCAGCAGCGCCGCCCCGCCCACGCCGGCCGCCACCACGGCGGCCAGGCGATACTGCCCGTCCACGCCGATGTTGAACAGGTTCATCCGGAACCCGATGGCGACGGCCAGCGCGGAGATGTAGTACATCGTCGCGCTGTTGAGGATGACGGCCATCGTGCGCGGCTGGGTGCCGTACTGGGCGAGCGCGTCGAAGGCGTCCAGCGGTGAACTTCCCGCGATCAGCAGGACCATCGAGGTGATCAGTGCCGCGAACAGGACGGCCAGCAGCGGAGCGGCCAGCGCCAGCCAGCCGCTGAGCTTCACCCGCCCCAGCAGCCGATCGCGGAACCCACCGGCTCCACCTGCTCCGAGCGTGGCGCTGCCGCGCCCGGCCGGTTCTTTTCGCTCACTCATTGCGCTGCCGCCTCACCGGCGCCGGTCATGGCCGAGCCGAGCTGTTCGGGGGTCACGTTCGCGGGATCCACGTCCGCGACGATCCGGCCACGCAGGATCACCTTGAGCGAGTCGGACAGACCGATCAGCTCGTCGAGGTCCGCCGAGATCAGCAGCACGGCGAGACCGGCGGCGCGCGCGTCGCGCAGGTGATCCCAGATGGCGGCCTGCGCGCCGACATCGACGCCACGGGTGGGATGGCTGGCGATCAGCAGCACTGGATCACCGCTCATCTCCCTGCCGACGATCAGCTTCTGCTGGTTGCCGCCGGAGAGCGCGGCGGCCGCGGTGTCGATCCCGGGGGTACGGACGTCGTAGTCCTCCGCGATCCGCCGGGTGTCCGCCCGGGCCCCCGAGCGGTCGATCCAGGGACCCTTGACGTTGGGCCGGCGCGTCTGGTGGCCGAGGATGCGGTTCTCCCACAGCGGCGCCTCCAGCAGCAGCCCGTGCCGGTGCCGGTCCTCCGGGATGTAACCGATGCCGCCCTCGCGCCGTTTCAACGTCGGCCATCCGGAGATGTCCTTGCCGTCGAGGATGAGCGAACCGGTCGTGCAGGGACGGATGCCCATGAGCGCCTCGACCAACTCGGCCTGGCCGTTCCCCTCGACCCCGGCGACGCCGAGCACCTCGCCCTTGTGGATGTCGAAGCCGACCCCCTCGACGACCGCCCGCCCGTCGACGCCGCGTACGGTCAGGTCGCGCACCGACAGCACCACGGTGTCGGTGACCGTGGACTCGCGGGTCTCCGGGCTGGGCAGCTCGCTGCCGACCATCAGTTCGGCGAGGCGACGAGCGGTCATGTCCTTGGGATCGACGCCGGCCACGGTGGTGCCGCGGCGGATCACGGTGATCGCGTCCGCCACCCGCAGGACCTCGTCGAGCTTGTGGGAGATGAACAGGATCGTCAGGCCCTCGCGGACCAGGCCGCGCAGGTTCTCGAACAGCTCGTCGACCTCATGGGGTACGAGCACCGCGGTCGGCTCGTCGAGGATGAGGATCCGCGCGCCGCGGTAGAGGACCTTCAGGATCTCCACCCGCTGGCGGTCGCCGACCCCCAACTCCTCCACCGGCACATCCGGCCGGATGCCCAGGCCGTACGCGTCGGAGATCTCCTTGATCTTCCTGCGGGCCGCGCGGAAGTCTACGGCGACGCCGGCCCGGCGCGGCTCGCTGCCGAGGATGACGTTCTCCAGCACCGTGAGATTGTCGGCGAGCATGAAGTGCTGGTGGACCATGCCGATGCCCGCGGCGATGGCGTCCGCCGGGGTGTGGAAGGCGACGGGCTTTCCCTCGACGCGGATCTCACCCTCGTCCGGGCGCTGCATGCCGTACAGGATCTTCATGAGGGTGGACTTGCCCGCGCCGTTCTCACCGACGATGGCGTGGATCTGTCCCTTGGTCACCCGTAACTGGATGTCGCGGTTGGCGACGACGCCGGGGAACCTTTTGGTGATCCCGGTGAGCTCTACTGCGGGTGCCGTGACGGTCGCGGTGGAAATGGCGGCCCCCTCCTTGAGGAGTACCTGGGTGGGCGGTGACAGACGAGATCGTAGGCGTGGGTGCCCGGCAAGCGCGGCCACTGCCGCACGGCTGTGGACAACTTCACCGGGCCCCACGAAGGAGCGGGTCAGACGGGCAGAGCTCAGGAGCTCGGAACCGTGATCTCGCCGTCGACGATCTTCTGCTTGTACTCGTCAATCTTGGACGTGATGTCGTCGATCTTTCCGCCGGTCGTCGAGTAGCCCACACCGTCGGCCTTGAGGTCGTAGACGGTCTTGCCGGACTGGACCGTGCCGTCGGCCGCGTGCTTGAGGAAGTCGAAGACCGCGACGTCGATCTTCTTGATCATGGACGTGATGATGACGTCCTTGACGTCGGCGTACGCGGGGAGAGCCGCCTGGTCGGAGTCGACGCCGACGGCCATCGCGCCGGCCGCCTTGGCCGCCTCGAACACGCCGCTGCCGGAGCCGCCCGCGGCCTGGTAGACCACGTCGGCGCCGCTGTCGAACATGCCCTGCGCCGCGGTCTTGCCCTTGGCCGGGTCGTTGAAGCCGCCGAAGTCCGGCGGCTGGGTCAGGTACTTCGACTGGAGCTGAATGTCCGGCTTGACCGCCTTGGCGCCGGCCTCGAAGCCGGCCTGGAACTTGTGGATCAGCG
The DNA here is from genome assembly GCF_042435035.1 of Sphaerimonospora cavernae. Classification (NCBI taxonomy): domain Bacteria; kingdom Bacillati; phylum Actinomycetota; class Actinomycetes; order Streptosporangiales; family Streptosporangiaceae; genus Sphaerimonospora; species Sphaerimonospora cavernae. The sequence goes on along the minus strand of NZ_JBHMQT010000044.1, from coordinate 302,048 downwards.
GTACGTCCACGCCGCCGACGAAGCCGACGCTGCCCTTCTCGGACTTGAGCGCGGCGGCCACGCCGACCAGGAACGAGCCCTGTTCCTCGGCGAACACCAGGTTGCTGATGTTCGCACCCGTCGCGGCATCGTCGTCGACGATGGCGAACTTCACGTCGGGGAACTCGGGCGCGACCTTCTTGAGCGACTCGGAGTAGGCGAAGCCCACCGCGATGACCGGGTTGTACCCGTTGGAGGCGAGCAGGCGGAGCCGCTCCTCCTTCTGGGCGTCCGTCTCGCCCGCCGCGGCCTCCAGCTCCTTCTTGTCGGCGTTCAGCTCGGCGACGGCCTTGTCGAGGCCCCGCGCGGCGGCGTCGTTGAAGGAGCCGTCGCCGCGGCCGCCGATGTCGTAGGCGAGACCGACCTTGAGAGCCGCGCCCGCGGGCGCGGCAGACGAGGACGCCTCGGATGTGGCCGTCGATGTGGAGTCGTCATTACCCCCACACGCGGCGACGGCCATGAGCATGGCGCCCGCCGCGCTGGCGGCTGCCAGTTTGCTAACTCGATTGCGGAGCAAGGTGTGCAGACCCCTTCCGTGTCCCCGCCGGGACAGCTTCCGTCGCCGGCATGGAGGAACGCACGGCAACCCTGCACGGAAGATAGTTCTTTGACCTGCGTGGACCAAACCCGCACCGCAGTCCGCAACGTGTCCGTTATGTACCTCACGCCACCTTGTGACCCATTGGCCGGCCTGCGGAAACTCCAGGTCATCCCCGACCGCCGCTCACTAAGGCCGCCATGGCTCGGTACGACTACCGGTCAGTAGGACTGCAGGGCGTTCATCGCGGTCTCGACGAACATCCGGACGCCGACCCCGATGGCCCGTTCGTCGATGTCGAAGCGATCGTTGTGCAGGTCGACATGGTCCTCCGCGTCCGGATGCGTGACGCCCAGACGGAAGAGCGCGCCCGGGACCTGGCGGAGGTACCAGGCGAAGTCCTCACCACCGAGGCTCTGCGGAGCCTCCTGCACGTGGTCCTCGCCGCAGACGGCGAGCGCCGAGTTGTAGAGGATCTTCGTGGCCACCGCGTCGTTGACCACAGCCGGGCACACCCGGTTGTAGTCCAACTCCCATTCGACCCCGAAGGGCTCGATCAGCTCGGTGAGTGACTTCTGCACGATGCTGGGGATTTGCTCCCAGATGTCCGCGTTGGGGATCCGTACGGTCCCGGCGGCCTGCGCGCGGGACGGGATCACATTGGCGGCCTCGCCGGCCTGGATGATGCCGAACCCGAGGAGCACCCGCTGGTGCGGTTCGAGGGACTCGTTCACGGACTCGGCGAGCCGGGCGATCACGGAGGCCAGCGCGTTGATCGGGTTGACGGTCAGGTGCGGCCGAGCCGAGTGGCCGCCCTTGCCGTGCAGCCGCAGCACCATGTGATCCTGGGCCGAGGTGATCGCGCCCGTGCGGATGCCGACGTCGCCCACCTTGCGGCTCGGGTCGCAGTGCAGAGCGTAGATCACGTCCACGCCGTCGATCGCGCCACCCGCGATCATGTCCAGCGCGCCGCTGGAGGACGACTCCTCCGCCGGCTGGAACACCAGCCGGATCCGGCCCGGCAGGTGCTGCCGCCGCTTGGCGAGTTCGAGGGCCGCCCCCACCAGGACGGTCGTGTGCACGTCGTGCCCGCAGGCGTGGCACACGCCGGTGTTCTGCGAGCGGTACGGCACGTCCTTGGCGTCCAGGATCGGCAGCGCGTCCATGTCGGCGCGCAACCCCACGGTGGGGCCGTCGGCCCCTTCGATGTCACAGACGAGCCCGGTCCCGGTCGGGAAGACCCGTGGCTCCAGTCCGGCGGATCTGAGCATGTCCGCCACGGCGGCGGTCGTACGGATCTCCTGACGGGCCAGCTCTGGGTGGGAGTGGATGTCCCGGCGGAACCGGATAAGTGTTTCTAGATCCAAATCCCCTGTCAACACGAGAGCAGACTCCGTCCAGCTAGTTCATTTTCCTTGTGATCGCAAGCGAGAATGGGGGACAGTCTAGCGATCGATACACCGATCTGCCGGTTTTCCTGCGAGTTTATGCGAAGCGTGGCGCAACCATTACCTATCCGCCCATCCAGGCTGCTGGACACGGGACGTTACGAACCTGTCTTCGGCGAGTTCGATAACCGTCGCGTCGACGATGTCCTGAAGGCTCCCCCCGTCCGCCAGGATCGCCCGCTGACGTTCGCTCGAATTGCCCTGCTCCAGCACCTCGGTCATGACCGCCAGTTCCTCGGCGCAGCCGAGCCGCTCGGCGACCGGTTCGAGGTCGCGCCGCAGCTCGTACAGCAGATCCCGCATGGGCGCGGTCGACCCGCGGTCATCGATGATCACGTTGGCGTCGAGACCGTACCGCGTCGCTCGCCACTTGTTGTCGTGCACCACCCAGGCCGCCGGGTGCGGCAGCGTGTAACCGCGGTCGAGCTGCTGGTCGAGCCGTGCCACCAGGCTCTGGCACAGCGCGACGACCATGCCGACCTCCCTGGGCGTGGGGATGCCGTCGAACATCCGTATCTCGATGGTGCCGAAGTCGGGGTGCGGCCGGATGTCCCACCACACCTCCTTGATGCTCCTGATCGTCCCCGCCCGCAGCAGCGTGTCCATGTACTCCTCGAACTCCGCCCAGTCCGCGAGCAGGTGCGGCGGCCCGGCCGTGGGCAGCGAGCCGAAGACGATCGCCCGGCTGGACGCCAGTCCGGTGTCCTTGCCGCCCCAGAAGGGGCTCGACGAGGTCAGCGCGAGGAAGTGCGGCAGGTGGGCGGCGAGCGCGTTGACGATCGGGATGACCTTGTCTCGGTCCTGGACCCCGACGTGCACGTGCACACCGAACGTCTGGATCCGCCGGGCGAGCCACTGCAGGTCCTCGACCAGCTCGGCGTACCGCTGGCTCGGCGCGTAAACCGCGTCGCGCCATTCGCTGATCGCATGGGTGCCCGTGCAGGCCAACACGGTGTCCCTGGGCCCGACCACCTCGGTGAGCCTGCTGATGCTCTTCTTCAGGTCCTGTACGGCCTCCGCCACCGTGTGGCAGACGTCGGTGACGATTTCGATCTGCGACTGCATGAGCTCGTGCATGGCCTTCGGACGCTGGCCCTCGCTCAGGTCGGGGACCGCGGCGAGCACGTCCTTGGCGTCCTGGCGAAGATGGCGGGTGTGCCGGTCGATCAACTGGAGCTCCCACTCCACACCCAGAGTCGCGCCGCGGGAAGGGTTGAACTGGATCGCCACGCTCGCCTCCATCACATCGAAATGTCCTTCCTTTCCTTAATGCCCGTTGCGCTTTTGGTTAGTGCCGCCGATGCCAGCAATCCGCGTACACCCAGGACGCCGAGCACCAGCCCCAGGATGACGTTGACGGCGATCAGCACACCGTGAACCACATAGAAGGCGGTGTCGTGCCCGTCCTGCAGGTTGAACCCGAGGTTCACCCATTCAAAGATCATGAAAGCGCCGAGGGCCAACAGAAAGCCCGATACACGTCTCGTCATCCTTCTAGTATCAACGGCCGCCCCATATGCGTATATTCGCGATCTTTGGGGGATCTGTCCCGCATGTGCAGGGACTCAGGACTAGGCTGATCCGCCTATGCTGCCCAAGAGGACGAACCACGGCCCCACGTCGGCGAAGACGCGCATGACGGCACGTGTGACAGCGCTCGGTACGGCGCTCGCCACCGTGGCGCTGCTCGGCGTCGGAGCACCGGCAGCCGGAGCACCGGCAGCCGAAGCACCGGCCGGCGCGACAGCCCTGCCCTCCCCGTCCCCCTCTCCCGACACCGTCGACCCCGGTGCCGGCGAAAGCCCCGGTGCCGGCGAAAGCCCCAATGCCACCCGGAGCCCGACTGCCACTGCCAACCCCGGCACCGTCGACGACGCCCCGCGTAGCACGGTGGGCGGCAGGCTGCTCGCCGGCCGCGGCGTGATCGTGCCCGCCGGCCTCAAACCGCTGCCGAAGACCGAGGCCTCGGCCTTCCTCATCGCCGACGCCGACACCGGCGCCGTGCTGGCGGCCAAGGACCCGCACGGCCACTACCGGCCCGCGAGCACGCTCAAAACGCTGACCGCCGTCACCCTCATCCCCAAACTCGACAAGAACCGCAAGGTCAAACCCAGCGATCAGGCCTGCAATGTGGACGGCAGCGCCGTCGGGATCGTCCCAGAACCGATCTACAAGATCGACGATCTCCTGCGGGCGCTGCTCATGGTCTCGGCCAACGACGCCGCGGTCGCGCTCGCCGAGGCGAACGGCGGCATGCGCAAGACTCTCGCCGACATGAACGGCGTGGCGCGCGGGCTCCAGGCGTACGACACGGTGGCCAAGACGCCCAACGGCCTGGACAAGCCGGGCCAGCGGACCTCGGCCTACGACCTCGCCCTGATCGCCCGGGCCGGGTTGGCGATGCCCCGGTTCCGCGAGTACATCAAAACGAAGGTCGCCAAGTTCCCCGCGCCGAAACTCCCTCAGCACTACGACAGGGAGTACCGCGAGCAATCTGACGGCCACAACCGTCATCACAGCCCCAAGGCCAGCAAATCCCCGCCGAGCTACTACGAGATGGGCAACCACAACAAGCTGCTGTGGAAGTACCCCGGCATGATCGGCGTCAAGAACGGCTGGACGTCGAAGGCCCTGGGCAGCTTCGTGGGCGCCGCCACCCGAAACGGACACACGATCATCGTCGTGATCATGCATCACCCGGGCGGCTTCTGGGACGAGGTGGCCAAGTTGCTCGACTGGGGCTTCGCCAACCGGGGCAAGGCCGCGCCGATCGGCCGGCTCGTCGGCCCGGTGGCACCCTCGCCGTCCCCCGGTCCCAACGTCCTGCCCGTACGGCCCGGACGGCCCGGACGGCCCGCCGCGAGCCCGGCGGCCGCGGCGGGCGGAGTCGGCGGAGAGAACAGCCCACTCCCGGTCGTCGTGGCCGTGCTGGCAGGCGGCGTGCTCCTCATCGGCGGCGGCGCCACCGTCTACGGCATTCGCCGCCGACGCCGCACGAGCCGTACCTGACCGAAATCCGGCTCAGTGACTCGGCAACGCGCGGCTACTCCACTCCCAGCTGGCCGCCCAGGCCGCGGAACCGACGGGCGAGATCGGGAACGTCGTCCAGCTCGCCCTTGGCCAGTGAGATGACGAGGCTCTCCGCCTCGTCCACGTCCTGATAAACCAGAGTCTCACCGTTGTCTTCGAGAAACGCGACGGCGGCGGCCCAGCCGAGCCGCTCCCCGTGACGGCAGGCGGGCCATCCACCCGACCTCACGGCCGTTCCCCGGGATGTCCCCAAGCACCTTGAAGAACTTTTCCGTCATATCTCTCAATTCGTAGTCGATCAGACACGTTTTGCGCGCGGGTTCACGATGTATCGATTAAAGTGATGCCATCTTTACCTACTAGGTAAATCTCGCAGGCGGGAGGCGCGGGTAGGTTGGAGGTGTACTACGAGAACGCGAGGTTCAGGAAGAGGTGCGAGTCCGATCAGGAGCGGCGCAAGCACTTCGGCCACGACCGGGCCAACGCCTTGGCGAAGCGCATTCAGCAGTTCCAGCAGACCGAGACTCTCGATGAGATGCGCATGCTGGGCGGCCGTTGCGAGGAGCTGACAGGAGACCGGAAAGGACAGCTATCCGTCCGGCTTGACGCCAACTACCGGCTCATCTTCGAACCTGAGGAGTGGATCGCAGACGATCAGGGTTCGCTGGATTGGACAGCGGTCATGGCGGTGGTGCTCATCGAGATCGTGGACTACCACTGAGGGTCGGCCAAGTGGACCGTACGGCAGGCGGTGCAACGGCGTGAGGAGGGATGGCAATGGCCAGGGCGAAGACCACGCGTACCCTGTATGCGGCTGGAGATCTCGACTACGCGGTGCCGCCGGGGGACACCCTGCGGGAGCTTCTCGAAGAAAAGGGGATGACCCAGCGTGAGCTGGCAGAGCGTGTCGGATTGTCCCCGAAACATGTCAATCAGCTGATTCACGGTCTCGTACGCCTCACTCCCGAGGTCGCCGAGTCGCTGGAACGCGTGGTCGGCACTCCCGCGAGGCTGTGGAACCGGCTTGAAGCCGACTACCAGTCGACGCGCACACGTCTTCGATCGGTCAGAGACCTGGAACAGCACATCGAGTGGCTCAAAGAGCTTCCGGTGTCCGAACTGGTCAAACGGAAGGTGCTTCCGGAGGAGCCGAAAGACAAGGTCGCGCGCGTCGAACAGCTTCTCGCGTTCTTCGCCATCGCCTCGGTCGACGTATGGCGAGAGCTGTACGAGCAACCGGCGGCATGCGCGTTCAGAAAGTCCAAGGTCCAGGATTCGAAGCTCGGCCCCTTGGCCACCTGGCTGCGCCTCGGGGAAATCGAGGCACAGCAGATGCACTGCGCGACCTTCGACGCCGCGGCACTCAGAAGGTCGATCCCCGATCTGCGGGCGCTGACCGTGCTGCCCGCGCATGAGTTCCGGCCACGCCTACAGGAGATCTGCTCCAGCAGTGGTGTGGCCGTTGTTTTCGTGGAGGAGGTCAGGGGGGCGCGCGTAAGCGGTGTCACTCGAAAGCTCGGAACCAAGCGCGTCATTCAACTCAGCCTTCGCTATCGTACGGACGATCAGCTCTGGTTCAGCTTCTTTCACGAGGTTCACCACGTGCTGAACGGCGACGATGCGATTCGCATCGAGATCGCCGGCAAGACCGAGACCGACGATCCGAAAGAGGCGGAAGCCGACCGGTTCGCGGCGGACACCCTCATCCCGTCCCAGCATGCCTCCCGGTTGGGTGGCCTGACCTCGAAGGACGCCGTACGGGCCTTCGCCGAGGAGATCGGAATCGCTCCGGGGATAGTCATAGGACGACTACAGCGAGAGTTCCCCCGTCGATGGCCCTACCGCAACGGTAACGATCTCAAGCGCAAGCTGGATCTGACCGCTTCCTGACGTCATGTCGGGATCGCGGCAGGCAGGCGACATGGACGCTGAACGATTCGGCCACTTCCGGCTGGGGGATCGGGCACGCAGAGTCCTGGCCAGCCCGCAGAGGCGAAGGCAGGCCGACTGCTAGCAGTCGGTCTGCCGGGGGCGGTCGGGAATGGCGGGCGATGGCAGGGGGTTGGGCGCGGGCGGCGGGCCGAGGGTGGCCGTGGCGGTCCAGGCGGCGGTGTAGAGGATCAGCCGGGCGGACAGGTTGATCCACAGCAGCAGGCCGACGATGACCGCGAACGTCCCGTAGATGGGGTTGTGCAGCGTCCCCGACAGGATCAGCGCCGCGAGCTGCTTGAGCAGCCCGAAGCCGACCGCGCCGAGTAGGGCCCCTTTGATCACGACTCGGAACGGCTCGTCGGGCTTGGCCAGCCAGCCCAGGATGACGACGAAGATCAGCATGTCGGCCAGCAGGGAGGCGCCGGCCCCGACGAGCCGTACCGTGAACTCACCCAACACCGAGTCACTCAGGCCGAGCCACCCGGCGACGGCACCGGTCGCGCCGCCGGCGAAACCACTGACGATGACCGAGACCAGCATGATCACGCCAAGGAGCACGAGCGTGACGAGGTCTCGAAGCTTGCCGACGAAGAAGCTCGGCTTCGGGCTGCTGGTCATCCAGATGTCGCGCAGCGCCGTACGCAGCGCGTCGACCGCCCCGAGCCCGGCATACAGCAGGCCCAGCAGGCCGATGACGCCCGCGCTGGCACGGGCCCCGGCGAGCTGGTCGATCTGCAGCTGCTGGGCGAGCCCGGGAAGCTGCGCGTTGACCGCCTTGATGAGCGTGGCCAGCGCGTCGGGCTGGAACGTCACGATGAACCCGAACAGGGCGAACGCCAACGCCAGCAGCGGGAAGAACGACAGGAACGCGAAATAGGTCAGCGCGCCCGCCAACCGATCGCCCCTGCGCACGTGATAGCGCTGCACGGTCCGGATGAGGTGGTCGACCCACCGGTACCGGAACCGCTCCCGCTCGACGAACTCCCGGCCCCACTCCTTGGCGGCGGCGACCCACCGCTTCGCCCGATCGATCAGGCCCGACTCGCCACTCATCCAGTGACCACTACCCGGCATCGGCGAATCGACGCCCGAGCGGAACCCTGCCTAGGGCAGCAGGCCGAGGCGGTCGCGGACCTGGGCCATGGTCTCCCGGGCCACCGCACGAGCGCGCTCGGCGCCGACGGCGAGCAGACGATCGAGCTCGGCCTCGTCGGCCAGCAGTTTCTCGGTTCGCTCGCGGATCGGGGCGAACGTGTCCACCACGACCTCGGCGACCTCCTTCTTGAAGGCGCCGTAGCCCTGACCGGCGAACCGCGCCTCCAGGTCGGCGATCGACATGCCTGACAGCGCCGAGTGGATCCGCAGCAGGTTGGTGACGCCCGCCTTGTTCTCCTCGTCGGCGATGACCTCGGAGCCGGTGTCGGTGACGGCTCGCATGATCTTCTTGCGAAGCTTGCCCGGCTCCTCGAGCAGGTCGATGATGCCCTGCGGGCTGGACGACGACTTCGACATCTTGGCCGACGGGTCCTGGAGGTCGGTGATCTTCTCGACCTCCTTCAGGATGTACGGATTCGGCAGCTTGAAGGTCGGGCCATAGCGGCTGTTGAACCGTTGCGCGAGGTCGCGGCTGAGTTCCAGGTGCTGCTTCTGGTCGACCCCGACCGGAACCTGGTCGGTCTGGTAGATCAGGATGTCGGCGGCCATCAGCATCGGGTAGGTGAACAGGCCCACCCCCGCCGAGCTCTCGCCATACTTGGCGGCCTTGTCCTTGAACTGGGTCATCCGGGCGGCCTCGCCCATGCCGGTCTGGCAGATCAGGTACCAGGCCAGCTCGCTGTGCTCCCGGACGTGGCTCTGCACGAACACGGCGGCGCGCTCGGGGTCGAGCCCCACCGCGAACAGCTGGGCTGCGGCGACCCTGGTCCGGCGGCGCAGATCCTCCGGCTTGGGCGTGACGGTCAACGCATGCAGGTCGACGACCGCGTAGAAGGCGTCATGGGTGTCCTGCAGGGCCACCCACTGCCGCACCGCGCCGAGATAGTTGCCGAGGTGGAACGAGTCGGCGGTGGGCTGGATTCCGGACAGAACGCGAGGACGGGCCATGACATGTAATTCTGTCAGGCGTCGACAGGTGCCCGCGACAGGCACACCCCTACCCGTTCTGTGCGTTCCGCGCCGCGTCGTCCCGGGCCTCGTCACGCGCCTCGGCTCGGGCCTCGCAGGGTGCCTGATCTGGGGCGGCAGCCGTACGGGTGACCCGGACGCGGGCGACCCGCCGGCCGTCCATCTCGGAGACGGTCAGCTTGAGGCCGACCACCTCGACGGCCTCACCCCGCTCGGGGACGTGACCGAGCGCGGCCATGACGTATCCGCCCAGTGTCTCGTAGGGGCCCTCGGGGAGCCGCACACCCGTCTGGTCCGCGAAATCCTCCAGATGGACCAGACCCTCGATCTCCATGTCGCCGGCGATGAGGCGTACGGCCTCGCCGTCCTGGTCGTACTCATCGCGGATGTCGCCGATGAGCTCCTCGACCAGGTCCTCCAGCGTCACGATGCCGCGGGTCCCGCCGTACTCGTCGACCACGATCGCCAGATGGTGACCCTCGTCACGCATCTCGGCCAGCGTCGTGAGGACCCGCTTGCTCGCCGGCACGAGTTTGACGGGCCGGATCGGCACCAGTTCGCTGATCGGTTCGACGCTCCCGGTCAGGACCGGGTCGAGAAGATCCCGAACATGGACAAATCCGATGATGTCGTCATATGAGTCTCGATAGACCGGGAACCGGGAGTGCGGCATGGCCGCGGCCAGCACAGCCGCCTCGGCCAGCGGTGTGTCCACCGCCATGAACTCGACCTCCGTACGCGGCAGCAGCACCTCTCTGAGCTGGCGCTTACCCGCCGCGAACACCTCTCCGATCAGGTCACGCTCGTCCTGGGCGAGTTCCTGGTGGCCCGCCACCATCTCACGGAGCTCCTCAGTGGTCATCTCGGCCCGGTCGGCCGCCGGATTGCCGCCGAGCAGCCGCACCACGCCGTTGGTCGACATCGACAGCAGCCAGATGACCGGCCGCGACAGACCCGCGATGAAGTCGAGAATCGGCGCGGCCAGCAGTGACCACCCCTCCGCCCGCTGCCGGCCAAGGCGCTTGGGCGCGAGCTCGCCCAGCACCAGGGACACGAACGAGATGGCGAGCGTTACGATCACGAACGCCAGAGGGGCGGCGACCCCCCGCTCCAAGCCCCAGCCCGCGAAGACCGGCGTCAGCCGCCCGGCGAGTTGGTCGGCGCCGAGTGCGGCTGAAAGCACGGTGGCGACGGTCACGCCGACCTGGATGGCCGAAAGGAAGCGGTTCGGGTCGTGGGCGAGCTTCTGCACCCGGGCGCCGCGGCGGCCCCGCTCGCTGAGCCGCCTGACCTGGCTCTCCCGCAGGGACACCATGGCCATCTCGGTGGCGGTGAAGAAGCCGCCGATCAGAATGAATATCAGGACCAGGGTGATGATCACCGCGACGTTGCTCACGTCATCGTCCGTTCCCAATGTGGTCGCTCTTCTGCAGGCATTCAACCCGTTCCGCGCGGGCAGCGCGTAGGCTGGGCGACAGTCGTACAGAATTAAACACTAATAAACAGAATCAAACTTAGGAGAGACAGTGCAGCTCTTGGTCACCGGTGGAGCGGGATACGTCGGCAGCGTGGTGGCCGCCCAGCTCGTCGAGGAGGGACACGAGGTCACCGTGCTGGACGACCTGTCGACGGGGCACGCGGACGCCGTGCCCACCGGCGCACGGTTCGTCCAGGGCTCGATCGCCGAGGTCGGCGGCCTGCTCGGCGAGAGCTTCGCGGAGTTCGACGCCGTGCTCCACTTCGCGGCGAAGTCGCTGGTGGGCGAGTCGATCGAGCAACCGGGCCGGTACTGGTCCAGCAACCTGGGCGGCACGCTCGCGCTGCTCGACGCGATGCGGCAGGCCGGCGTGGGCCGCATCGTGTTCTCCTCGACCGCCGCGACGTACGGCGAGCCCGAGCGCACGCCGATCCTGGAGACCGATCCGGCCCGGCCCACCAACCCCTACGGCGCGTCCAAGCTCGCCGTCGACACCGCGCTCGCCACGTTCTCCGATCTGTACGGCCTGGCCGCCGTCAGCCTGCGCTACTTCAACGTGGCCGGGGCGTACGGCGAGTTCCGTGAGCGGCACACGCCCGAGACCCACCTGATCCCGAACGTCCTGAAGGTCGCACTCGGCGAGCGCGAGTCGATCAGCGTGTTCGGCACCGACTACCCGACACCGGACGGCACCTGCGTCCGCGACTACATCCACGTCGCCGACCTCGGCCGTGCGCACCTGCTGGCCCTCCACGCCGCCACGGCCGGCACGCACCGGATCTTCAACCTCGGCAACGGCTCGGGCTTTTCCGTACAGGAGGTCATCGACGTCTGCCGCGAGGTGACCGGGCACGAGATCCCCGTGACGATCGGCCCGCGCCGTGCCGGCGACCCGGCCGCGCTGGTCGCCTCGTCGGAGAAGATCCAGCGGGAGCTCGGCTGGAAACCCGCCCACCCCTCGCTGCGCGACATCGTCTCCGACGCCTGGACGGCCGTGACGGCCGTGGCCGGAAAGGAGTCAACCTCGGCGTAGCGAGACCCGCATGCGGGCCTGGTTGTTGGCCGGCCGCCGGTCGCCGAAGTGGCGCGAGTAGACCGTCGCCATCGTGGACACGGCGCGCGAGGCGTGGGACGGCACGCGGAACATCAGCCTCAGCAGGCCGGTGGACCCGGACCTGATCGGCGGCATGGCGCATGCGACGAACGCCTTCCGGCTCCGGCAGCGTCCCCCGGTCGCCGACAGGAACCGGGCCCGCCGGGGCTGGAAGACGACATAGGCGTCCCGCACTATGCGCGGGCCCCGGTTGCGCACCTCGGCCCGTACCGAAAACCAGTGCCCCGGCCGGGCGAACCTGGTCGACGACCGGAAACGGACAGCGAGATCCGCCCCCGCGTCCACCTTGGTGACCGCTTTCGCGGTGTTGTCCGCCTCGTGGCCGTCCACGACCTCTGAAGCGATGCGGGCCTGGGCCCGGAGCGGGCCGTGCGCCCCCGGCCGGACCACACCGGTGATCGTCAAGCTGCCGGACTCGCCGGCGAGGACGTCCCGGTTCGACTCGCAGACCACCTCGCTGTAACCACGGGCCGGGCGGCACTCCGCCACGTTGACGTTGACGATCTGGAAATCGCGGGGCACGTTGACCCGCAGCACCGGCAGCACGGCGTCACCCGGCCCCTTGTTGTGCACCTTCACCCGGTAGACCAGCGGCTGACCCGGCTGCGCCACCTTCGGTGAGGCGGAGATCCGTACCGTGAGATCCGCCGATCCCCACTGCTCCACCTGATCCACTGCCACCGCCGGGCGCGGCACCCCGGCGACGAAAACGCAGAACAAACCCGTGACGACCCTACGACCCATGCGGCTCCCCCGAACGCTCGAGATCAATTCAACCGTGCCGAACTGCCCGCGCATCCCTCCGACACGCCGCCGCTGCGCGCGCTCCGGCGGTTTAAACATCGGGGCCCGCCGGGGCCCAGGGACAGCCGATGTACGGGGTCAGCCGGTGTACGGCCGGCCCGCGCCCGCGAGGCGTGCCGCATGTGACAGCACGACCGCCGAGGCGTCATCCGACTCCGGGAGGCCGAGCAGACCGAGCAGGACACGATCCGCCGTCGGCCGGTCGGCCGCCTGCTTGCTGAGGCATGCCCGCACGACCCCGCGAAGCGGATCGGACAGCATGCTGACGTCGATGTCCTCGTTGAGGATCCGGTTCAATGTGGCGGCGATGGACCCTCCGCCGAACGCCGCCTTCCCCGTCGCGGCGTACACAATGGTCGCGCCCCAGGCGAACACGTCGGTCGGCGTGCCCACCCCGCCGCCCGCGACCTGCTCGGGAGCGAGATAGGCGGGGGTTCCGATCGCCCGACTGGTGATGGTGCCGGTCGAGTCGACGATGCGGGCGATGCCGAAGTCGACCACGCGGGGCCCGCCGGCGGCGAGGAGCACGTTGTCGGGCTTGAAGTCGCGGTGCACGATCCCCGCATGATGGATCGCGGTCAGCGCGGTCGCCGTACCGACGGCCAGCCGGTCCAACTCCGTGCCGCGCAGCGGACCCGCCGCTTCGACCCTCTCCCGCAGCGATCTTCCCTCGATGTACTCGCTCGCGATGTACGGCGTATCGCCCTCGACATCGGCCATGAGGACCTGGGCGGTGCAGAAGCCGGCCACCCGCTGCGCCGCGCGCAGTTCCCTGGCGAAACGCGACCGCGCGATCGTGTCACCGTTGAACTTGACGTGCAGCAGCTTGATCGCGGCCCAGTCGCCCAACTCGTTCCTGCCGAGATAGACGATCCCCTGCCCGCCCTCGCCGATCCGGCCGGAGAGCGTGAACGGCCCCAGCCGGGTCGGGTCCCCGGGCCCGAGCGGCACGATCTGTGACATCACGCCCCCAAATTTGCGCGAACACCCCTCAGGGCTGGACGACCAACCCTCAGAATTGGACAAAAGCCCTCAAAATTGGGCAAGCGGCCCTCAAAGTTGGGCAAGCATCCGGTCAGCCCAACTTTACGGGCCCGCACTCGCAATCCAATTGCCGTGATCTTGCAATTACTCGCAGAAATCGCGCCGACCTGCATTTCACCCGTTGGTGATCTTGCAGAAACTCGCAGTCGACGTACTCGACCTGCACCTTTATCCTTCGTGATCTTGCACTGCGAGATCACGGAGGTTGTTTTCCCATGCCAAAGCCCATCCGCGCGAGTTTCTGCAAGATCATGAACGGTGAATGCGCAGGTCGTACAGCATCACTGCGAGTTTTCGCAAGATCACGGGCGGGAATGTGAAACAGGGCCGCCCCGGAGGAGGGCGGCCCTGTCTGTGCGGCCTGTCGAAGGGGACGGGTCAGAACGCCATCTTCTTCTTCAGGTTCTCGTCCAGCGCGGCGAGGAAGTCCTGGGTGGTCAGCCACTCGGCGTCGCCGCCGACCAGGAGGGCGAGGTCCTTGGTCATCTGACCGCCCTCGACGGTCTCGACGCAGACCCGCTCCAGCTTCTCGGCGAAGTCGATCACCTCGGGGGTGTTGTCGAGCTTGCCCCGGTGCTGCAGGCCGCGGGTCCAGGCGAAGATCGAGGCGATCGGGTTGGTCGAGGTCGGCTTGCCCTGCTGGTGCTGACGGTAGTGGCGGGTCACCGTGCCGTGGGCCGCCTCGGCCTCGACAGTGCGACCGTCGGGCGTCATGAGCACGCTGGTCATCAGGCCGAGCGAGCCGAAGCCCTGCGCCACCGTGTCGGACTGGACGTCGCCGTCGTAGTTCTTGCACGCCCAGACGTAGCCGCCCTCCCACTTGAGCGAGGCGGCCACCATGTCGTCGATCAGGCGGTGCTCATAGGAGATGCCGGCGGCCTCGAAGTCGGCCTTGAACTCGGTCTCGTAGACCTCCGCGAAGACATCCTTGAACCGGCCGTCGTACGCCTTGAGGATCGTGTTCTTGGTCGACAGGTAGACCGGGTAGCCGCGGTTGAGGCCGTACCGCATGGAAGCGCGGGCGAAGTCGCGGATCGACTCGTCGAGGTTGTACATCGCCATCGCGACGCCCGAACCGGGGAAGTCGAAGACGTTGAGCTCGATCGGCTCACCGCCGTCCTTCGGCGTGAACGTCAGCGTCAGCGTGCCCTCGCCGGGGACCTTGAGGTCGGTGGCGCGGTACTGGTCGCCGAACGCGTGACGGCCGACGACGATCGGCTTGGTCCAGCCGGGCACCAGACGCGGCACGTTGGACATGATGATCGGCTCGCGGAAGATGACGCCGCCGAGGATGTTGCGGATCGTCCCGTTCGGGGACTTCCACATCTTCTTGAGGCCGAATTCCTCGACGCGGGCCTCATCCGGGGTGATCGTGGCGCATTTGACGCCGACGCCGTACTTCTTGATGGCGTTGGCGGCGTCGATCGTGACCTGGTCGTCAGTGGCGTCGCGGTGCTCGATGCCGAGGTCGTAGTACTTCAGGTCGACGTCGAGGTAGGGAAGGATCAGCTGGTCCTTGATGAACTGCCAGATGATCCTCGTCATCTCGTCGCCATCGAGTTCGACGACCGGACCCGCTACCTTGATCTTGGGCATGCGTGGGGTTCCCCTTCTGAAACTAACTGGCCAGACAGTCCTTTTTGAGGCTCACTGGCCGTTGAGGCTATCGGATGGCTGTGGTAGTGCCTCGATCCAGGGCGCGAGCTGGGTCGCGTCAGACGTTCCCTAGGGATGGTGCAGAGGCGGCAGCAGCAGGCTCAGGGAGCCTGCCAGCAGGGCCGCGCCCAGCAGGGCGAGCACGGCCGTGTCCGTCTTACGGCTCCGCACGGCCAGCATCCCTGCCCTGCGACCGGAACCGAGGAAGCGCAGCGCGGCCCCGACGAGAAGCGACCCGCCGATGGTCGCGCCGCCCGCCCAGGGTGCCGCCCCCAGGCCGACCGCGCCCAGCCCGGCCGCCGCGCCCGCCACCACCAGCAGGTACGGCCTCCAGATCTGACCCTTGCCGCTCGCCTTCACACCTGTCGGGTCACCGTTCGTCGATCGGGATCCACTTCTGGTCGCGCTCCCCGATGTACTCGCTGTCCGGCCGGATCAGCCGGTTGTCCGCGTGCTGCTCGATCACATGCGCGGTCCAGCCGGACATCCGGCTGACGGAGAAGACCGGGGTGAACAGATCCGTCGGGATCCCCAGGTAGTGGTAGACCGTCGCGGCGTAGAAGTCCACGTTCGGGTAAAGACCCTTCTCCGCGAAGACGACCTCCTCCATCTCCTTGGACATCCGATAGTAGGTGTCGTCGCCGGACGCCTCACCGAGTTCCCGCGACATCCGCCGCAGATGCGTCGCCCGGGGATCCTCCGTCTTGTAGACACGGTGCCCGAAGCCCATGATCTTCTCGCCGGCCGCGAGCTTGTCCCGTACGGCTTGTGCCACGCCGCTCGGGTCCAACGCTTCCAGCGTACGCATGACCTGCTCGTTGGCCCCGCCGTGCAGGGGACCCTTGAGGGTCCCGATGGCCGCCACGATGGCCGAATGCATGTCGGACAGCGTGGCCGCGCAGACCCGGGCGGCGAAGGTCGAGGCGTTCATCGTGTGGTCGGCGTGCAGGACCAGACACGCGTCGAAGATCTCCGTCTCGCGCGGCGACGGCCGCCGTCCGGTGATCTGCAGCAGGAAGTTGGCGGCGATGCCGAGCTCAGGATCCGGTTCCGGAATCTCGGCGCCGGTTCTGGCGGCGTGATAATGAGCGACCAGGATCGGCTGCTGCGCCGTCAGCCGCGCCGCCTTGCGGCGGTTGGCGTCCGCGGCGTTGGAGTTCTTGTCCGGGTCGTCGGCAGCCGACAACGAGACCAGCGTGCGCAGGGCCGCCATCGGTGCCTGCTTCTCGGCGATCTCGGCGACGTTGTTTTCGGCGAGCCCGCCCAGGCTGCGTCCCCGGGCCAGCTCGGCGCCGTATTCGGCGAGCTGGTCGCGTGCCGGCAGCGTTCCGCGCTGAAGCAGATGGGCGATCTCTTCGAAGGTGGTGCGGCCGGTCAGGTCGTGGATGTCGTAGCCACGATAGAAGAGCCGTCCGGCCTTGCCGTCGATGTCACTCAGCGCTGTGGACGCGGCGACGACATCGGCGAGGCCTTTGGTGGGCTTGTCAGCCATGAGTATTTCCTCCGCTTATCTTCCTCCGAAGTCTACCCGTGAGCAGACAAAACGCCCATGATTGGTCCAGACCAGCGACAAGAAAGATTCTGCTTCTCGTAAAGGAGATTCCCCATCGCCACGGGTGGGTAAGCCGGACGTGTAGCGAAAGTAACGGCGGGCTACCTGGGGAGGAACTGCCGTGGAGGGGCCGTTCATTCGGATCGAGGACAGCGGCGACATCATGCCGCTACGCCCCGACGTCACCACGATCGGTCGTGGCCGAGGCGTGGACATCCGGCTGGCGGATCCGAGCGTGTCACGGCTGCACGCCGAATTCGTCCGTCGCGGGACCTACTTGTACGTCGTTGACCTGGGCCTGTCCCGCAACGGCACGCGTGTGAACGGCAGGCCGATCGCCCGGAGGGTCCTCGATGACGGCGACGTCGTCTCATTCGGCGCCGCCCGTGCCCGCGTCGGCGGGATCCCCCGTGAGGATCTCGCCCCCGAGGTCGAACTGCGGCGTGCCGCCGCACCCGAACTGACCCGCCGCGAGGTCGACGTGCTCACGTCGCTGTGCCGACCGGCCCTGTCGGACGAGGCCTTCGTGGCGCCGGCGACGGCCAAGGAGATCGCGGACGACCTCGTCGTGACGGAGGCGGCCGTCAAGCAACACCTGCTGAGGCTTTACCAGAAGTTCCGCATTCCCGAGGGAAGCAACCGGCGGACCCGGCTGGCCAACGAGGTCGTCGCCCTGGGCCTGGTGCGGCCCACTCCCGTCGTGCCGCCGCAACGGCCCACCGCACCGGTCGACCCCGAGCACCACCGAGCCGCTGCCGGCCGCCGCGCTTCCTGACCAGGCATTTCGGCGCCACCGGACAGGCGTGCCGGAAATCGCGGAAAAAAGTTCGTCGCCCGTGTCGATTCCGGCTCGCATGGTCGGCGCCGGGGTGTTCCGCACCGACCTCGCCCGACGCGCTGGCGGCCGAGCATGCGCTCGCCGACTATCCCGACCTGCCCGGCTTTCCGGGCATCATGCCGCTCCTTCCCCACGCGAACGGCGGTCTCGGCAGGCCCAGCGTCAGGAACGCCTCCGCCTGGAGCGCGGAGACGCCGATCCGGGGCAGGTCCCGAGCCGTCGGATAAACCAGGAATCTCGGCTCCCAGATGGGGCGGAACTTGGCGTTGAACTTGTACAGCGACTCGATCTGGAGCCATCGGGACAGGAGCACGAGGATGCCACGCCAGGCGCGCAGGACCGGCCCCGCGCCGAGGCGTTCGCCTCGGGCCAGCGCTGATCGGAACATGGCGAAGTTCAGCGAGACCCTGGTCACCCCGAGATCGGGAGCCGCCTGCAGCGCCTTCACGATCAGCAGTTCGTTGAGCCCCGGGTCGGCCAGACGGTCGCGGCGCATCAGATCGAGGGAGATTCCGTCGCCCCCCCCAGGGGACGAAGTGCAGGACCGCGCGGATGTCGCCGCCGGGCGTGCCCTCCTCGGTCTCCTTGTGCGCGGTGGCCACGATGCAGTCGCCGTCAGCGGGATCGCCGAAGCGCCCCAGAGCCATTGAGAAGCCCCGCTCGACCTCGGTGCCGCGCCAGAAGTCGGCGGCCCGCCTGATCCGGTCCCGCTCCTCCTCGGTGAGATCCCCCACCCGCCGCACCCGGCAGTCGTAGCCGAGACGCTCGACCCGGTTGACCATCTGGCGGACGTTGCGCATCGCCCGGCCCTCCAGGGTGAAGTCGGCCACCTCGACGATCGCCTCGTCGCCCAGTTCCAGGGCGTCCAGGTCGCCCTCGCGAGTCCAGACGTTGCCGGCGGCCTCGCTGCAGCCGATCACGGCGGGCACCCAGGCGTGCCGCCCGGCCTCCTCCAGGAACCGCTTGATCGCCCCGGGCCATGCCTCGACATCGCCGATCGGGTCGCCGCCGGCGAGCATCACACCCGCGACGACGCGGTAGGCGATGGCGGCCTTGCCGCTCGGCGAGAAGATCACGCTCTTGTCCCGTCTCAGCGCGAAGTAGCCCAGCGAGTCCTGCGTGCCGTACCTGTCGAGCAGCGTGCGGACCCGGGCCTCGTCGTCGGCGCTGAGCGCGGCGGCCGGTCGCTCGGGCCGCAGAGCCAGGTAGATGGTCGAGACGGCGGTGAGCGCGCCGAGCCCGGCCAGTGAGAAGTACACCAGGTCGGCCGTGCGGTCCGAGTAGAAGCCGACGGGCCCCTCCAGGCCGAACAGTCCGAGGATCACATGCTGGAGCTGGTCGCTCGTCGTGGGCCGGCCGATCACGCTCCTGGTGTGCGTGGCGACGAGGATCCATCCGATGGTGACGTCGAAGGCCCCGAGCGCGAGAACGTTCCACAGCGCCCGCCAGCGTGATCGGGGATCCGAGAGAGCGTAGAACTCACGCCGGTTGAGCAGCAGCACCACGCACAGCACCAGGCTGACGGTCGCGGCGATCGGATGGCGCCAGCGCAGCGCCTCGATGGCGGCGCCGAGCGGCAGGAGCACCACGACCGCTCGCCACGCCCGCACCTTCCGGCGGCGCAGGGCGTGCGCCAACATGATCAGCAGGATGCCCACCAGCAGCGTGGCCGCCTGGGCGAGAGTGGTGACGCTTCCCGGCAGGACGCTCGCGATCTCGCTGATCCTGCTCGCCCGGAAATGCGGGGCGACGCCTTTGACGATGTCCAGAACTCCGATCACCAGGGCCGCGTAACCCGCGGCTGCTGGGATCCAGGGGCGGGAGACCACTCCGCGCAGAATTGCTGTCCGAGCGCTCACGGGTGGAAACGATAGCCCCGCGAAACCGCGCTCGTCCGCCCCCTACGCTCCTTGACCTTGGCCTTACCTGTGAGGAGTACCTTGGGCTACGCCGACTGACACAGGGCCGCGGGGGAGGCGGACGTGGAACTCACGGGCACGGCGATTCAGCTGCTGTTCGCGGTCTTGGCGATCACGAGCCTGGCCGCGACGGTGTGGCTGTGGCCGAACCTGAGCAGGCGGAACAGGCGGGCGGTGGCGGGCCGGATCGGTTTACTGATCGGCGATCAGGCCCTCACGCTCATCGCGATCGGCCTGGTGGTCAACTCCTACTTCGGGTTCTACGGCTCATGGGCCGACCTGTTCGGTACGGATCAGTCCACGGCGCCCATCATCGCGGCGGACAGCGGAGTGGTCGCCGGACAGGCCGGGCTGATCCGCGTGCTCGGCGACAGGCCGGTCCTGGTCCCCAAGGCCAGGGCGGGCCGCGCCGTAGGGCGCCTCGAACAGGTCGTCATCTCCGGGGCGCGGTCGGGGCTGAGCTCACCCGCGTACGTCTACCTGCCGCCGCAGTACTTCGAGAAGAAACACGTGAACTCCCGGTTCCCGGTGATCGTCGCGCTCACCGGCTACCCGGGTGACGCCAGGAACCTGATCACCAGGATGAACATTCCCGGCCGGATGGCCAAGGCGATCCTCGCCCATGAGGTCAGCCCCGCCGTGGTGGTGCTCATGCGCCCCACGGTTGCTCCCCCGCGGGACACCGAATGCGCTGACGTGCCCGGCGGGCCGCAGGTGGAGACCTATTTCGCCGAGGACCTGCCGGAGGCCATGGCCGGCACCTTCCGGGTCGGTACCGAGGCCGCGAACTGGGGCATCCTGGGTAGCTCCACGGGCGGCTACTGCGCGCTGAAGCTGGGCATGCGCCATCCCGACGCGTTCTCGGCGGTGGTTTCGCTCTCCGGCTACTACCACACCCTGATCGACGTCACCACAGGCGACCTGTTCGGCGGCAGCCGGCGATTGCGCGAGGAGAGCGACCTGATGTGGCGGCTCGCCCATCTGCCCGCCCCGCCGATCTCGGTACTGGTGACGAGCAGCCGCCGGGGAGAGGCCGACTACAAGCCGACGGAGAAGTTCCTCGCCGCGGCGAAACCCCCGATGCAGGCCTCGTCGCTGATCCTGCCGAGCGGCGGTCACAACTTCGCCACCTGGAACCGCGAACTCCCCCAGGCCCTGCCCTGGCTCGCACAGCGACTGCACTCCCCCGACAGCGCCTGACGGTCCGTAAGGCCCGAGGAGGGCGGCCGGGGGGCGGGGGGTCAGGACCGCTCGGCAGCCTCGACCACGTTGGCGAGCAGCATGGCCCGCGTCATGGGCCCGACCCCGCCCGGGTTCGGCGCGACGAATCCCGCCACATCGAGGACGTCCGGCGCCACGTCGCCGGCGAGCTTCCCTTCGACCCGGGAGACTCCCACGTCGAGCACGGCCGCACCGGGCTTGACCATCTCCGCCGTCACCAGGCCGGGCACGCCGGCGGCCGCCACGACGATGTCGGCCTTGCGCACGTGGGATGCCAGGTCCTGCGTCCCGGTGTGGCACAGCGTCACCGTCGCGTTCTCGGCACGCCGGGTGAGCAGCAGCCCCAGCGGGCGACCCACCGTGATGCCCCGGCCGATCACCACGACCTCGGCGCCCTTGATCGACACGCCGTACTCCTGCAGGAGCACCACGATGCCGCGCGGCGTGCACGGCAGCGGCGCGTCGACCATGTGCACGAGGCGGCCGAGGTTGACCGGGTGCAGGCCGTCGGCGTCCTTGGCGGGGTCCATCCGCTCGATGAGCGCCTGGGTGTCCAGGTGGCGGGGCAGCGGGAGCTGGATGATGTAGCCGGTGCACGCCGGGTCGGCGTTGAGTTCGTCGACCGCGGCCGTCACGTCCGCCTGGCTCGCGTCAGCCGGCAGATCCTTGCGGATGGAGGCGATGCCGACCTCGGCGCAGTCACGGTGCTTTCCGGCCACGTAGATCTGGCTGCCCGGGTCCTCTCCGACCAGGATCGTGCCGAGGCCGGGGTTGATGCCCCGGGCCGCCAGCGCCTTGACCCGACCCGCGAGATCGGCCTTGATCTTCGCTGCCGTCGCCTTGCCGTCCAGAATCCTCGCGCTCATGCCGCCATCCTCCCACGGCCGTCAGTCCGCCCCACCTCTCAGTCAGCGCCCCACCTCTCAGTCAGCGCTGTTCGCGCCTCTCGATGATGCGGCGGGTGAAGGGGATGAACTCCACGATCCGCCAGCCGAAGTAGGCCGCGGCGATCGCGACGAGGACCAGGGCGACCGGGCTGCTCCCCAGCTCGTTCATCAGGATCAGAGAGTTCGCCACGACGTCGAGCAAAGGCATGGAAGAGCTCCGGGAGAGGAAGGAGTGGGAAACCGCGCCCAAGAGTATCCGACTCCTTGAACCATTTATCCCATTTACCCCAGAAAACACGGTACGGCCCCCGGCGCCGGGAGCCGTACCGAACGGAAACGCAGGCGAATCAGTGGAAGAAGTGGCGGGTGCCGGTGAAGTAGAGCGTGATGCCCGCCTCTGCGGCCGCCGCGATCACCTCGTCGTCCCGGATCGAGCCGCCGGGCTCGACGATCGCCTTCACCCCGGCCTCGGTCAGCACCTGGAGGCCGTCGGGGAAGGGAAAGAACGCGTCGGAGGCCCCGACGGAGCCGGCCGCCCGCTCCCCCGCACGCGAGACCGCGAGGCGTGCCGAGTCGACCCGGTTCACCTGGCCCATGCCGACCCCCACGGTGGCGCCGCCGGACGCCAGCAGGATGGCGTTCGACTTCACCGACCGGCAGGCCCGCCACGCGAACACCAGGTCAGTCAGAACCTCGGGCGAGGCCGGCTCACCCGTCTTGAGCTCCCAGGCGGCGGGGTCGTCGCCCGGCGCGTCCACGCGGTCGGCCGTCTGCACGAGCAGCCCGCCGTCGATGCGGCGGAACTCCGCCGGGTTGCGCGGGCCGGTCGGGCAGGCGAGCAGCCGGATGTTCTTCTTCCCGCGCAGCACCTCCAGCGCGTCCGCGGCGAACGACGGCGCGACGACCACCTCGGTGAAGATCGGCGCGATCTGCTCGGCGAGCTCCCGGGTGACCTCGCGGTTGACCGCGATGACGCCGCCGTACGCCGACACGGGGTCGCACTCGTGTGCCTTGCGGTGGGCCTCGGCCACGTCGGCGCCCACCGCGATGCCGCAGGGGTTGGCGTGCTTGATGATCGCCACGCACGGCTGGTCGAAGTCCCAGGCCGCCCGCCACGCGGCGTCGGCGTCCACGTAGTTGTTGTAGGACATCTCCTTGCCGTGCAGCTGCTCGGCGCCGGCCAGGCCGTCCTCCTGCCCGGAGTAGAGCGCGGCGCCCTGGTGGGGGTTCTCGCCATAGCGAAGGACCGCCCTGCGTCGCCAGGCCGCACCCATGAACGCCGGCCACTCGTCGACACCGTCCGGGGCGTATACGTCGGCGAACCACGAGGCCACCGCGACGTCGTAGGAGGCCGTGTGCGCGTAGGCGGCCGCGGCGAGCCGCCGTCGCTCGGTCAGCGTGAACCCGCCCTCGGCCACCGCCGCCAGCGCCGCGCCGTAGGACGAGGGATCGACGACGACGGCGACCGTACCGTGGTTCTTCGCCGCCGCGCGGATCATCGCCGGGCCGCCGATGTCGATCTGCTCGACGCACTCGGCGTCCGACGCGCCCGAAGCGACCGTCTCCGCGAACGGGTACAGGTTGACCACCGCGAGCTGGAACGGCTCGATCTCGAGCTCCTCCAGTTGCTTGACGTGCGAAGCGTTCGCCCCGTCGGCCAGCAGACCGGCGTGCACCCGGGGATGCAGGGTCTTGACCCGCCCGTCCAGGCACTCGGGGAAACCGGTGAGCGACTCCACCTTCGTCACCGGGATGCCGAAGGACGCGATCGCGGCGGCCGTGCCACCGGTCGAGACGAGTTCCACGCCCGCGGCGTCGAGCCCCCGGGCCAGATCCTCCAGCCCGGTCTTGTCGTATACCGCGATCAGCGCGCGCCGGATGGCGATGCGGGTCACTTCGTTCCTCCTGGTTCCTGGCATTGCTGGAAGCTCTCCTCCCGGCCCGTACGGCCCGCGCCGCCGGGCTCGCCCGTACGGCCGATGCGTACGGTTCGACCGGTCACGGTCCAGCCGTCCCGGGCCATCCGGCCGACGACCTCGACGAGCAGCCGCCGCTCGACGGTCTTGATCCGCTCGTGCAGGGTCTCCTCGTCGTCACCCTCCCGTACGGCCACCGCCTCCTGGGCGATCACCGGCCCGGTGTCCACGCCGGTGTCGACGAGGTGGACTGTGCATCCGGTGAGGCGGACGCCGTAGGCGAGGGCGTCTCGGACCGCGTGCGCGCCCGGGAACGCGGGCAGCAGCGCGGGATGGGTGTTGACCACGGGAAACGCCGCCAGCACGCGCGGGCCGAGGATCTTCATGAACCCGGCGGAGACCACCAGATCCGGCTTGTGCTCCGCGATCCGCACGGCGAGATTCTCGTCCCATTCATCCCGGTCCGCGTGATCGCTCACTTGCTCGACGAAAGTCGGGACGCCCGCACGCTCAGCCCGGGTGAGACCCTCGATGCCATGGCGGTCGGCTCCGACGGCGACCACGCGTGCGCCGAAGGCGTCACTGGCCGTGGCGTCCAGCAGGGCTTGTAGATTGGTCCCAGAACCCGAGACGAGGACCACGAGCCGGAAGGACAGGGCGGAACTCCTTCGTGAGCGGGCTTCGTTTTGCAGGTGACCATCATGAGATGGTTCCTTGGAAGACGGTCGGTGGGCCGGCCGTCCCCGAACGGCGAACGGGATGACCCCCGCACGAAAAGCGTATCGGGCGCCGACCACCACGATCTACGACGGTCCACCCCCGAGCAACGCGAGGCGAGGCGAAGAGAACGTGACAGCACCCCTCCAGATGTCGGCCCCCGAGACCGGCGGCCGAAGGGCGCTCGCCCTGGCGATCATGGCGCTGATCTTCACGGTGATGCTGCCCGCCGCCGGGCTGGCGCTGTCCATCTTCGGCATCATCCTCGCGATCCGCGACCTGCGTGCGCTTCAGGCCGCGAAGCAGCGGATCGGCGTGGCGACCGGCGCGATCGTGATCTCGTCCGTCGCGTTCGTGCTGGGCCTGATGACGACAGCATTCCAGTTCTACTTCTCGGCCGAGCTCGCGGCCTACACGGAGTGCCGCAAGGGCGCGGGAACGGTCGAGGCCCAGCAGCACTGCTCCGACCAGCTCATTCGGTCACTGGAGAAGAAGCTCGGCGTCACCCTTCCTCCCAACTTCCCCACCCCCGCCTGACTTTCCACACTCCCGCCTGACTTTCCCCACCCCTCCTATTCGCGGTCCCAGGCGTAGGGGTCCATGTAGATCACGTGGCCGCCGCGGTCGTCGGACTCGTCCACGATGTCCTTCCTGTCGTCCCGCCTGTCATGCTGCCTGTCGTGCTGTCGGGCGGAGTCCTCGCGGCCGCCGAACGTCTCCGCCGCCGCGGCCGCGTGCTCGTCGGGCCAGTCATCCTTGATCACGGGTATCGGCTGGGTGTCCGCCTCGGTGGCGTCCATCCAGTGCCCGGGAAGGACACGCGCGTTCCGGTCGTGCGGCCGGACGCGACGGGCCGCCTTGGTGATCGCCGCCCCCGCCTTCCGTACCGGCTCCGGCGCGACGGCCGGGCGACGTGAGATCAGCCACCAGTTGGCGAGCCCGGCGGAGATTCCTGCCGCGACGCCGACCTCCAGCGTGACCGACAGCGCCACCTCCCAGGGCGAGGGCCCGATGACCGACAGCCGGGCTCCGCCCAGCGGGCCACCCGACAGCGCCGCGAGCGCGCCCGCCATCATGCCCGTCGACAGGCCGCAGACGAAACCCCACAGCGGCGCGGCCTCGATCGACGGCGTCGGCGCGATGCGGGCCATGACGACGCCCGCGACCGCGCCGGCGGCGAACGGCGCCGCGATGACAGCCATCACCCAGGCGGGCGTCGTACCGGGCGCGGGCAGCGCCCCGAGCATCGGCAGCGTGGGAACGGCGCTCAGCTTCACGCCGGTGGGCGCGACCAGCGTCCCCGTCCCGATCGCGAACCCCGGCCCTGCGATGTAGGACAAGCCCCAGATCACGGCGTTGAACAGGTAGAGGCCCTCGAGGAGCAGTAGCAGCAGGCCGCCGACGAACCCCGGGCTGAGCATGTCGGAGCGGTCGCGGATCTCCCCGAAGTTCACCACGATGGCGGCGAGCACCAGCACAGCGGCGGCGGCGAGCTGCAATGTCAGCGCGGCAGCCGTACCGGCCACGAGCGAGCGGGCCCGCTCGGGCAGCAGGCGCAGCATCGACCGCCACGGGCCTATCGTGCGCGCGGTGGCGACGGATCCGGTGAGGAAGGCCAGCACGAAATGGCTGACGAGTGCCTCCCCCAGGAACGGCTGGGTCACCTCGTTGCGTGCGACCAGGGCAATGACGCCCGCCAACAGGGCGTACGGCGCGGCCAGCGAGATGCCCGCCTGCGCCACGAGCACGAGCTGCGCGCGCCGGCGGGCGTTCTCGACGTCCCGGGGAGTGCCCTTCGGGAGCCGGGCGGGCATGCGCAGCCGCAGGTCGGCGTCCCGGGCCATCCACAGGCCGGCGCGATAGAGCAGCGCACCGGGCAGGATCATCAGTCCGAGCGGCAGCAGTCCGATCCGGCCGCCGCCGGGGATGGCGAACCCCGCGTGGTGCGCGGCGAGCCAGAGCTGGCAGGCAGTACGGAACACTCCGGGCAGGCCCTCGCCGAAGGCCCCGCGCGGCGCGGCCATCCAGCCGATGAGCGTGAGCGTGGTCAGTACGGCCAGGCCGACGCCGAGTGTCCAGACCGCGGCCAGCATGCCGGAGACGGGCAGCGGGCGACGGGTTTCCTCGTCGTCCCCGAGGCGGCTGAGGACGGCACGGGGGGCAGTCCGAAGCTGGTCGAAAAGGGCCGTCACGCTACCCCATGATCCCAGCAGAGACCCGCGAATCCTCGGAGCCACGCCGCCCGGCTGCGGCAACCGTGGGTCAGCGGGACCGCATGACCTCGCGCATGAGGCGGGCGGTCTCGCTGGGGGTGCGGCCGACGCGGACGCCGACCTTCTCCAGCGCCTCCTTCTTGGCCTGGGCGGTGCCGGCCGAGCCGGACACGATCGCACCGGCGTGCCCCATGGTCTTGCCCTCGGGAGCGGTGAACCCGGCGACGTAGGCGACGACCGGCTTGGTCACGTGCTCCTCGATGTAGGCCGCGGCCCGCTCCTCGGCGTCGCCGCCGATCTCACCGATCATCACGATCGCGTCGGTGTCCGGGTCATCCTGAAACGCCTGCAGAGCATCGATGTGCGTGGTGCCGATGACGGGGTCGCCGCCGATGCCGACGCAGGTGGAGAAACCGATGTCCCGCAGCTCGTACATGAGCTGGTAGGTCAGCGTGCCTGACTTCGAGACCAGGCCGATGCGGCCGGGCGTGGTGATGTCGGCCGGGATGATGCCGGCGTTGGACGCGCCGGGCGAGGCGATGCCGGGGCAGTTGGGCCCGATGATGCGGGTCTTTCCGCCCTTTTCCACCGCGTAGGCCCAGAACTCGGTCGTGTCGTGGACCGGCACGCCCTCGGTGATGACCACGCAGAGCGGGATCTCGGCGTCGATGGCCTCCTTGACGGCGGCCTTGGTGGCGGCCGGAGGCACGAAGACGACGGACACGTCGGCACCGGTCTGCTCCGCGGCCTCCTTGACCGTGCCGAAGACGGGCAGGCCCTCGTGCACGATGCCGGCCTTGCGGGCGTTCACGCCTCCGACGACCCTGGCGCCGGCGGCGAGCATGCGGCGGGTGTGCTTGGTGCCCTCCGAACCCGTCATGCCCTGAACAATGATCTTGCTGTTCTCTGTGAGCCAGATGGCCATTACGCACCTACCGTGGCAAGCTCGGCGGCACGCTTGGCCGCTTCGTCCATCGTGTCGACCAGCTCGACGCGCGGCAGCGCGGCGTCGGCCAGGATCTGCCGCCCGAGGTCGGCGTTGTTGCCGTCCAGCCGGACGACCAGCGGATGCGTCACCGCCTCGCCCCGGCTCTCCAGCAGCGTGAAGGCCGCCACGATGCCGTTGGCGACCGCGTCGCAAGCGGTGATGCCGCCGAAGACGTTGACGAAGACCGACTTCACCGACGGGTCCGAGAGGATGATCTCCAGACCGTTCGCCATCACCTCGGCCGAGGCGCCGCCGCCGATGTCGAGGAAGTTGGCCGGCTTCGGCCGGCCCGGGAACGCCTCGCCCGCGTAGGCGACCACGTCGAGGGTCGACATGACCAGGCCGGCGCCGTTGCCGATGATGCCGACCGTGCCGTCGAGCTTGACGTAGTTGAGGTGCTTCTCCTTGGCCCGCGCCTCGAGCGGGTCCTCGGCCGCCTTGTCGACGTACTGCACGTGCTCCGCCTGGCGGAAGGTCGCGTTGTCGTCGAGGGTGACCTTGCCGTCGAGGGCCTTCACCTGGCCGTCGGCCGACAGGATCATCGGGTTGACCTCGACGAGCGAGGCGTCCTCGTCGACGAACACGGCCCAGAGCTTCTCGATGAGCTCGGCGGCGCCGTCCAGCGCCTTCTCGGGCAGGCCGCCGGCCTGGGCGATCTCGCGGGCGCTGGCCCGGTCCACGCCGGCGAGCGGGCTGACCGGCACCTTGGCGACCTTCTCGGGCGCGGTGTGCGCCACCTCTTCGATGTCCATTCCGCCGGACGCCGAGCAGATGGCGAGGAACGTGCGGTTGGCCCGGTCGAGCAGGAAGGAGAAGTAGTACTCCTCCGCGATCTGGCTGGCCTCCTCGATCAGGACCTTGTGGACCGTGTGGCCCTTGATGTCCATCCCGAGGATCTGCGTCGCCTTCGCATGCGCGTCGGCCACGTCGTCGGCCACCTTCACACCGCCGGCCTTGCCGCGTCCGCCGGTCTTGACCTGTGCCTTGACCACAACCCGGCCGGTCAGTTGCCCGGCGGCCGCACGCGCCTCCTCCGCGGTGTGCGCGACGATTCCGCGCGGCACCGGGATGCCGTATTCAGCGAAGAGCTCCTTCGCCTGATGTTCGAACAGGTCCACGAGGGTCCGTCCCCTTTGACGTCGATCGCCGGGCACCGTCGTTCCGCCCGGCATTTTCCGCCAATGAAGCCTAGCCCCCGTATGAAGGTGACCTCGTCATCGGGTCCGCGTAAAACCTGGCCGCTGATCTGCACGATGTTGTGACATGTCAGGGCTTGTCGTGTTGCTGGGCCTAGACGGTCGCGGGCACCGTGGCGCGGACCCACTCGACGATCTCCTGTGTCGAGGCGCCGGGAGTGAAGATCCTGGCGACCCCCAACCGTCGCAGTTCGGGAATGTCGGCCTCTGGAATGATCCCACCGCCGAACACCACGATGTCCTCGGCGTCCTGCTCCCGGAGGAGTTCAAACACCCGGGCGAAGAGCGTCATGTGGGCCCCGGACAGAATCGACAGCCCGATGGCCGCCGCGTCCTCCTGGATCGCCGTCCACACGATCTGCTCCGGCGTCTGGTGCAGCCCGGTGTAGATGACCTCCATGCCGGCGTCGCGCAGCGCCCTCGCCACGACCTTCACGCCCCGATCGTGCCCGTCGAGTCCGGGCTTGGCGACGACGACCCGGATTCTGCCCGCCATGGTGACCCCCCGCCCATTCACTGCCGCTGCCCGCAGGCTGATTCCCGCCCCTCGCGCCGTTCACGCCATCGGCGGACATTCCGATTCCGGTCGTGCCCGGTGAATCGGCCGAGCCGAGCGGGATGAGCACCCCGGCCCGTTCACCAGGCCCGTTCACCAGGCCCGTTCACCAGGCCCCGGGCCGACGGCATGTTCCGTACGGCGTTCGCGAGACGCCCGTCGCCCTCCTCTACCGAGGCCCCACGTCACGCCGCCGGCTTCCTTCAAAGGGGAAGCCATTCAAGCGCGCGGACCGATAACGCGACTTGGCGTCTCCACTCACACGAAAAATCCACAATAAATGCCGACTTTTGTGACTTTACCGTGATCATTACTCGGCATGATGTCACGATCACCCCAACAGACGGGGTGCATTACGGGAGGAATCACTCATGAGGCGATTAATCGCCACTTTGGCATGCACGGCTGCCATCGGTGCGGTGGCCCCCGCGCTGGCCACACCCGCGCATGCCCAGGCACCCGCCGCCGACCCGGTGAGCGCGCTCAAGAAGCAGTTCGTCACCGGCCACGGCGTGGCCTTCTCCGAGCGGACCACGCTCGGCGACGGCGACTACTCGACCGTCATGGTCCGCCGCACCGGCAAGTTCCTGTTCGGCAAGCGCGGCGTCGCCGCCTCGGACATCTCCACCAAGTTCAACCTCACAGCCAGCCAGCGTGAGGACCTGTCCGAGGAGATCAGGGACTTCTTCGCGCCGGAGCAGACCATCCGCGTCGGCACCACGGCCTACTTCAAGGGCGGATTCTTCGGTTCGTTCCTGCCCGCGGACAAGACCTGGCTCAGGATCCCGGGTGGCCCCCAGTCCGGCGCGGTCGGCACCATGGGCCAGGTCATCGGCGTCACCGAGCCCGAGACCCTGAAGACGCTGCTCGCGCATGGCAAGAAGGTCTCCGGGGGCTACACCGGCACCACCACGTTCGGCGAGCTGTGGAAGGTGTCGAAGTGGTTCCGCGGCACGCTGTTCGACCAGAAGCCCAAAGCCGCCCAGTCCAAGACAAAGGTGACCTGGAAGCTGTTCACCAACGCGAAGGGGGTCGTGACCCGGGTCGTCAGCTCCCACAGCGGGTCCGCGAGCGGCCTGTCGGGCTCGAAGCTGACCACGGACACGGTCTTCACCGGCTGGGGCCGAACGGTCTCCATCAAGGCCCCCGCGGCCAAGGACGTCGCCAGCATCACCGACCTCGACCTCGACACGGAGGACACCTCCATCCCCTCCGTGACCATTAACTAGTCCTAGAGTTTTTCGATCGGGGCGTAGGCGAGGAGCAGCGTCTTCTCGCCTACGCCACCGAAGTCGATCTTCGCCTGAGCCCGGGGGCCCATGCCGTCGACGCTGATCACCGTGCCCAGGCCGAAGGCGTCATGTGTGACCCGGTCCCCCGGCGCCAGGTTCGGCACACTGCCCGCTCCCTTTCTCGCCGGGGCGGCAGCCGTACGGGACGAACGGGCGTCCGTTCGGAAACCCGCGCTGTCCCGGGACGTGGCGGCCGACCTGGCATCCTTGGCCGGATCCGTACGCCACTCGACGAGATCGCCGGGAACCTCCGCCAGGAACCGCGAAGCCGGGTTGAACGAGGGCGAACCCCACGAGGACCGGACGGCGGCCCGGGACAGGTAGAGCCGACGCTCGGCCCGGGTGATGCCCACGTAGGCCAGGCGACGTTCCTCTTCCAGCTCCTTCACGTCGCCCATCGAGCGCATGTGCGGGAAGACCCCGTCTTCCATCCCGGTGAGGAACACCACGGGAAACTCCAGGCCCTTGGCGGTGTGCAGGGTCATCAGCGTGACGACGCCACCG
This sequence comes from Sphaerimonospora cavernae, assembly GCF_042435035.1. Classification (NCBI taxonomy): domain Bacteria; kingdom Bacillati; phylum Actinomycetota; class Actinomycetes; order Streptosporangiales; family Streptosporangiaceae; genus Sphaerimonospora; species Sphaerimonospora cavernae. The sequence goes on along the minus strand of NZ_JBHMQT010000044.1, from coordinate 271,043 downwards.
TGGTCGTCCCCGTCGGGACCGCGGTCGCTCGGGGGGACGACCCCCCCAGGCCCTCCAGACAGCTGGTCGGCGTCGGCGACGAGCGCGACCTGCTCCAGGAAGTCGACCAGCGTGCCGTTCTCATTCGCCTCCCCGAACTCGGCAGCCACCGAGATCAGCTCGTTGAGGTTCTCCAGGCGGCTCTCGTCCTGCGGATCCCGTGAGCCCTCCAGCTCGGCCCGATAGCCGGTGGCGTTCAGCACCTCCTCGGCGAGCTCCGCCGGCGGCAGCTCCCTGCTCCGCAAGTGATCGAGCAGCGCCGTGAACTCCTTGATCGCGTTGATCGACCGGGTGGCCATGCCAGGCGCCTCGCCCACCCGGAGCAATCCCTCCCAGAAACTGATCCGCTCCCGGTTCGCGAACGCCTCGATCATCGCCTCGGCCCGCTCGCCGATACCGCGCTTGGGCACGTTGAGAATGCGCCGCAGCGACACCGTGTCGTTCGGGTTGGCCAGGACCCGCAGATAGGCGAGCAGGTCCTTGACCTCCTTGCGCTCGTAGAACCGCACTCCGCCGACAACCTTGTACGGCAGGCCGGTGCGAATGAAGATCTCCTCGAACACGCGGGAGGCGGCGTTCGTCCGGTAGAAGATCGCGACCTGGCCGGGCGTGATCCCGTGCTCATCGGTGAGCCGGTCGACCTCCTGGGCGACGAACATGGCCTCGTCGTGCTCGTTGTCCGCCACATACCCGATGATCTTCGGTCCGGCGCCCTGGTCCGACCACAGACTCTTGGGCTTGCGGCCCTCGTTGCGGGCGATCACCGCGTTGGCCGCGTTGAGGATCGTCTGCGTGGACCGGTAGTTCTGCTCCAGCAGGATCGCCCGCGCGGCCGGATAGTCCCGTTCGAACTCCAGGATGTTGCGGATCGTCGCCCCGCGGAAGGCGTAGATCGACTGGTCGGCGTCGCCGACCACCACCAGCTCCGCCGGGTCGACGCCGGCGCCCTCCCGGACCAGGTCCCCGTCGGCGGTCCTGAGCTCCGGCCGCCCCACCAGCTCGCGGACCAGCACGTACTGCGCGTGGTTCGTGTCCTGGTACTCGTCGACCAGCACGTGCCGGAACCGCCGCCGGTAGTGCTCGGCCACCTCCGGGAAGAGCTGGAACAGGGTGACCGTCAGCATGATCAGGTCGTCGAAGTCCATCGCGCCGGCCTCGGTCAGCCGCCGCTGGTAGGTCCGGTACGCCTCGGCCAGCGTGCGCTCCAGATGCGTCCCGGCGCGCTCGCCCGCCGTCTCATAGTCGATCAGCTCGTTCTTGAAGTTGCTGACCTGCGCGGAGAACGAACGCGGCGGATAGCGCTTGGGATCGAGATCGAGCTCGCGGCAGACCATCGCCATGAGCCGCTGGGAGTCGGCCTGATCGTAGATCGAGAAGCTGGAGGTGAACCCCAGCCGCTTGGCCTCGCGCCGCAGGATGCGCACGCAGGCGCTGTGGAAGGTCATCACCCACATGGCCCCGGAGCGCGGCCCCACCAGCCGCTCGACCCGGTCCTTCATCTCCCGGGCCGCCTTGTTCGTGAAGGTGATCGCGAGGATCTCCCCCGGATGGACGTCACGCTCGGCCAGCAGGTGCGCGATGCGATGGGTGAGCACCCGCGTCTTGCCGGATCCGGCTCCGGCGACGATCAGCAGGGGACTGCCCCGGTGGAGGACGGCCTCGCGCTGCTGCTGGTTGAGGCCGTCGAGCAAGGGGTGGGCGGTGGCGTCGGCTCGGGTGGACACGTGACAAGGGTATGGCGGTCCACCGACATCCGGTGCCGGACCGTTCCACCCGATCGCTTTGCTTCCCCTTTAAGGTGGGTGGCGAGGACGAGGAGGCCGCAGATGCTGGACGAAGCCGAGCTCAACCGGGTGCTCGTGGTCATGGCGCACCCCGACGACATCGATTTCGGTGGCGCGGGGACGATCGCCAAGCTCACCGACGCCGGAAAGGAGGTCGTGTACTGCCTGGTCACCGATGGCGACGCGGGCGGGTTCGACCGGGACCTCGACAACGGCGGCATGGCCGCCCTCCGCCGCGCCGAGCAGACCACCGCGGCCAAGTGCGTCGGCGTCACCGATCTCCGCTTCCTCGGCTACCGGGACGGGACGGTCGAGCAGACCCTGGGCCTGCGGCGCGACATCACCCGGGTGATCCGGCAGGTGCGTCCCGACCTCGTCATCACGTCCACACCCGAACGCAACTACGTCCGGCTCGGCCCGAGCCACCCCGATCACCGGGCCGTCGGCGGCGCCACCCTCGACGCTGTCTACCCCGACGCCCGCAACCCGTACGCCTTCTCGGAACTGCTGACCGACGAGGGCCTGGAGGCCTGGACCGTACGCGAGGTGTGGCTGTCCGGCACGATGACCCCGGACCACTTCGTGGACGTCACCGCGACCGTCGACCGGAAGATCGCCGCACTGCGGGCGCATGAGAGCCAGACCGCGCACATGGCCGACCTGGAGGGCATGGTGAAGGGCTGGCTCGCGGCGAACGCGTCGGAGGCCGGTCTCCCCGAGGGCACCTACGCCGAGGCCTTCCACCTCGTCGTGACCGCCTGATCTCGTACGCTCCGACCGCACACCACAAATCGTAATTCGAATGTAGTACAGTGCCTGGGGTGGGGTACCGGGAAATCCACTGGACCGAGCGATCTGAAGACCACATCGCCCGGCATGGCATCACGCCGAAGGAAGTAGAGCAAGCGCTGTTCACCCGGCCTCGGTTCGAGGCTCCGGGTCGCGACGAGAGCACTTTGATCTACGGTACGACTGATGCAGGGCGATACGTGCTGATCGTCGCGGTGGACAGCACCGTCGAACCGGATGCCTGGTACATAGCCACCACACGGGACATGACTGCAAGCAAGAAGCGACCGTTCATCCAGAAGGCGAGGTGAGGACCATGACACGAGACAAGATCGACGAACTGGCCGCCTACTACGACGAACACGACACGACAGCGGAGCTGGACCAGGCCACTCCACGTGAACCGGCGCCTGCCGACGAGGTGATGATCGTCACTTCACTGCGGCTGCCGAAGGCGGTTATGGATCAGGTACGGGAGCGAGCGCAGGATCGCGGGGTCAAGCCCACGGCGCTCATCCGTGAATGGGTGGAGGCGGCTCTGGCTCGAGAGGACGCCGTGGTACCTATCAGTGTGATCATGGCTGCGGTCGGCGAATATCAGCACAGACGCGCCTCATAGCCGACGCTGCGACTGCTGTCACGGGCGCTGCGCGTCGACCCTCCTGGCCAGCCTGGCGGCGAGGTAGCCGAGCGAGTTCGTGGCGAGGTGGCACAGTGAGGGCGCGAGCAGCCCACCGCGGCGACGCAGCTCATGGAAGAACAGCCCGGCGACCCCAGTCGACAGGACCGTCCCCGCGACCAGCCGTACGGCCCCGGGCACCGCCACCTGTGCTGTCCCAGGTGCTGCTCCCGACACTGTCTCCGGCGCTGTTGGCGGCGCGGCCGAGCTCTCCGCCGAGGCGAGGCGGCTCAGCGCCGGGTTGGCGCGCGCCATGTCGATGGCGGGCAGCACGTGCCACAGCCCGAAGAGCGCGGCCGAGGCGGCGGCTGCCGTACGCGACGGGAGCGGGCGGCCGGAAGGCCCGTGCGACGCGAGCAGCGCGGGCAGGACGCCGCGGAAGGCGACCTCCTCGAGCAGGACCGTCCCCACGGGCACCTGGAGCAGGACCTCCTCGGCCAGCCGTCCGCGCGAGAGCGCGAGCGCCCGCTCGTCGAGGAACAGCGGCCTGGTCCGGGGCAGGGCGACGCCGGCCGCGTAGACCGCCGCAACCCCCGCGGCGAGCGTGCCACCGAGGCGGGCGCCGCACCCTTCGATGCCCAGGTCCCGAAGGCTCAGGCCCTCACGCCGGGCCAGCCCGATCAGGACGGCGGTCGTGACCGCCGACGTCAGCGGCGCCCAGCGTCTGGCGACCCGGTTGTTCAGCACGTTCGCGGCCGCGAGAAGCCCCAAAGAGCACACGACCGGATCCGTACGCCCCACTATTGGCCCACAAGATCATATTGACGCTAACGGGCGTCGACTCCGAATCAGACGAGGCGCCGCGCGGTGGCCCAGCGGGACAGCTCGTGCCGGTTGGAGAGCTGAAGCTTGCGCAGCACGCTCGACACATGCGTCTCGACCGTCTTCACCGAGATGAACAGCTCCTTGGCGATCTCCTTGTACGCGTAGCCGCGCGCGATGAGCCGCAGCACCTCGCGCTCGCGCTGGGTGAGCGAGTCGAGCTCCGGGTCGATGGGCGGCGCCTCCGTCGACGCGAACGCGTCGAGCACGAACCCGGCCAGCCGCGGCGAGAAGACCGCGTCGCCCTCGGACACCCGGATGATCGCGTCGGTCAGCTCGCCGCCGCTGATGGTCTTGGTGACGTAGCCCCTGGCCCCGCCCCGGATGACCCCGATCACGTCCTCCGCCGCGTCCGACACCGACAGCGCGAGGAAGCGGACCTGGGCGCCCGAGCCGATGACCCGCCGCAGCACTTCCTGGCCGCCGCCACCCGGCATGTGCACGTCCAGCAGCACCACGTCGGGCGCCAGCTCGGCGATCGCCTTCACCGCCGAATCCACGTCCTCCGCCTCGCCGACGACCTGGATCGACGGCCCCAGCTCGGCGCGTACCCCGGACCGGAACAGCCGATGATCGTCGACGATCAGCACACGTACGGTCTTCATGATCCCCTCATTGTCACCGCGACACCGAGGTCACGGATTCCTCTTCATCGTCAGCATGACCTCGGTCCCGTCACCGGGCTCGGTCCTGATCCGGGCGCTGCCGCCGTTCCGCTCCATCCTGCCGATGATCGACTGCCGGATGCCCATCCGGTCCTCCGGCACGTCGTCGAGCACGAAGCCCTTGCCCCGGTCCCTGATGAACACCGTCACCTCCTCCGGCTCCACCTCGGCATAGACGGATATGACCGAAGCCTCACTGTATTTCGCCGCGTTCACCATCGCCTGTCGCGCGGCGTGGAGCAAGGCCACCAGGCCCTCGGTCAGCTCGCAGTCACCCACACAGACCACCTCGATATGCACGCCGTGGGCGTCCTCCTCCTCGGCGGCGACTCGCCGTACGGCCGCGGCGAGCGTGGCATCGGCGTCCTGCTTCGGCTGGTAGAGCCAGTTGCGCAGCTCCCGCTCCTGCGACCGGGCGAGCCGCGTCACCTCGCGCGAGTCGTGCGCGTTGCGCTGGATCAGCGTCAGCGTGTGGAGCACCGAGTCGTGCACGTGGGCGGCCATCTCGGCCCGCTCCTCCTGCCTGATGCGCTCGGTGCGCTCACGCTGGAGCTCCTGGATGAGGGAGGCGAGCCACGGCGCGGCGATCATCGCGATGCCGCCGACGACGACGGCGGTGAAGACCAGCCCGGTGCCGGCCTTGGCGAGCTCGCCGCTCGCGGCGAGGAAGCCGATCGCGCCCACGACGACCAGCAGCGCCCCGATGCTCGTACGGACCCAGGTCGCGTTGACCTGCTGGACCGCGCCGCTCATCCAACGCTGCCGCCGGTCCGGGTCGGCCTGTTGCCACAGGATCAGCGCGCCGACGCCCCCGATCGCCAGCGGCCAGGTGCCGTACCCCCCACTGGGCGCGCCGGTCAGCCAGCCGAAAGCGGCGAGCACCAGCCACAGCACCCCGTACGCCGCGAGCTGACCCCAGTCCCGGCCGGGCACGCGTCCCTTGAGCTGCTCCTTGGGCGTGAACATCCACAGCGCGGCGTAGGCCGCGAAACCGAGCCCGTCGACGACGGTGAGCAGTACGAAAGCCAGCCGCATCACCACCGGATCGAGCCGGAGCTGGGCCGCGGCGCCCTGGGCCACTCCGGCGATCACCCGGCCCGTCATGGGCCGGACAAGCCTGGGCGGCGCCTCCGGGGCGCTGGGCATCGTCGCGTTAGGCATCGTCGCGTTAGGCATCTCAGACATCTCGGGAAGCATCGTCACACGCCACGGCCGCCGCCCGCATCAGGGCCCGCCCTGGTCCTCCCCCCGAGAGGTCGGGGATGAGTCAGGGGTTACCCCGATGGTGGGCGGGTGGCGTGCGCCGCCAGGATTGGGAGCATGACCGAAGCGCCGACCACCCCTGCCGCCGATCCCGGGCCGGACCCCGCCGCCGGTCCGGAGCCGGAGCGGGTGCTGAGCCGCGACGGCTCGGGCCGCATGCTGACCGGGGTGTGTGCGGGCCTCGGCAGGTTCACCGGCATGGACCCGGTGCTGTTCCGGGTCGGTTTCGCCGTGCTGGTCCTCGCCTCCGGCACCGGCATCCTGCTGTACGTCGCCGCGTTCCTGCTGATGCGACAGCCCGGCGGGCAGCCCGGCCACCTGGAGCAGTGGACCCGCCGGCTGTTCGACGCCGAGACCGTGCTCGCGCTGATGGCGGCGGTCTTCGCACTCGGTCTGATCATCAACGTCGGGTCGGGCGGGGTCAACAAGGGCACGATCGTGATCGGCACGCTGCTGGCCATCGTGCTGCTCGCCGCGCACGCACGCGGCGTGGACCTGCGCTCGCTGGTCAAGTCGATGCCGGAACGCGCGACCGGACGGCGCGGCACGAGGCCCTCGGGCGTCCCGACACCCGCGATGCCGGCGACGGCGACGTTCCCCCAGCCAGGCCCCCAGCCAGGCCCCCAGCCAGGCCCTCAGCCGACCACGCAGCCGGCCACGCAGCCGTACGGCCCAGGGCCTGCCGACGGACCGGTGTCCCCCCGGCAGCCCTACGGCGGCGGCTCCCGACAGGAGCCTGGTGCGGCAGCGGCCTTCCACGGCTCCGGCATCCGTGCTCCGGAACACCCCGCTCCGGAACACCTTGGTGCCAATCCCCCGAATCCGGCGCCGGCGGGCTACCGGCGGCTGTCGGATCTGGCGCGGGAGGCTCGCGCCGGCACGCACGGCTACACCGCTGGCGAACCGTACGCCCCACATGGCCCGTACGCCCCGCGGCAGCCCCGCCAACCCATGCCGACGGAGTCGTACCGGCCGGTGCCGCCGCCCCCGGCCCGGGTGAAGGTCGAGCGACCCAAGTCTTTCATCGGCGGACTCACCATCTGCCTCGCCCTGCTGATTGGAGGGATCATGGTTGCGGTGCAGCAGTCAGGCACCGGTTCGGTCAGTCTGCCGGTGATCGGCGGGACGGTCCTCGTCACGATCGGGGCGGGCCTGCTCGTCGCGACGTGGTTCGGCCGGGGCGCGGCACTCGTCGCCGCCGGCACGATCGTGTCGCTCGTTCTGGTCGCGGGATCGACGATGAACGGCATTCCTAGGAAGGTCGGCAGCTTCGTCTGGCACCCGGTGAACGTCTCGCAGGCCGCGACGGACTACACGCTGGGCATAGGCGAGGGCCGACTCGACCTGAGCGACCTCGCTCTCCGGCCCGGCACCCGGGTCAGGTTCAACGCGTCGGTGTCGGTCGGGCAGCTCACGGTGATCGTGCCGGCGACCGCACGGGTGGAGGTGCACGGGTACGCCCGGCTGGGCGAGGTGAAGATCGACCACAGGGTCGAGGACGGTACGGACGTTCGATTCGACCGGGTGCTCGAGCCCGAGGTGACCGGAACGACCGACGCGCCCACCATCGAGCTCCACGTGCGGGCGGGGATCGGCGATGTGGAGGTGCGCCGTGCCGCCTGACCGGAAGGTCGAACGCCTCCGCCGGGTCCACCGGACCGACTGGATGGCGCTGCTCAGCGGGCTGCTGTTCATCGGCGTCGGCATCCGCTACCTGATCGGCCCCGCTCCCGATCCCGTCATCATGATCCCCGTGCTCATCGGCGGTTTGGGGTTCGCCGCGTTCGTCGCCATCCTCGCCAAGGCGCTGCGTCGTGATCCGCCTACTCCGCCGCCTTTTCCAGCACCCCCACCACGCCCACAACCCCACCACCCCCAGGCGTGATCTTGCAATTACTCGCACACATCCCGCCTGACCTGGGACGTCTCGCTTCGTGATATTGCAGAAACTCGCACGCCCACCCTCCGACCTCGCGTTTTCCCATTCGTGATCTCGCACTCAATCGAATGACGTCAACTACAAGATCACAAATGGCGTTCACCCAGGTCAGGCCGCACCGTTGCGAGAAACCGCAAGATCACGAACCATGTTAGGGCAGGTCAGTGGCGCTCCTTGCAAGTTTTTGCAAGATCACGCGCGGGGTGGGAGGGGGGTGGGCGGGAGTCGGAGACAACGGTCGGAGGTGTATGGGGGGTGGAAGCGTGCTGAGCGGGGGTTGAGGGGTTTGGGGGTTGGCGGAAGGATGCGGCTCAGCGGGGCAGGAGTTCCGCTGACCGCTGCCTAGGGAGGCCGGCGAGCATGCGCTGACCATCGGTGAGCAGGGCGGCGGTCGGGCCGGGCTCACGCAGCCTGGTCAGCCGGTCCCGGTTGTACTTGCGGGCCCGTGCCGTACGACGCTTGCTCACCGCCGACTTGAAAGCGGCCACGTGCTCGCGGTCGGCCCGCGGCGCGCCGGTCAGCTCATAGCCGAGTGAGCTCAGCCGCTCTCCCAGCACGTCCTCGCAGAGCGCGATCTCCCACGGCTCCAGCTTGCTGACCCACTTGCCGGCGTGGGCCGTGGTGACCTCGCGATGGGTGTTGCTGTGCCAGACCTTGTGCCTGGGCACCGCCACCTCCGCCATGTGTCGTGGCTCGCACATCGCGGGGTCGTAGTCCTCGCCGATGAACGCGCACAGCTTCGCCAACTCGGTCTCGGGATCGGCGGTCAGGTCCTCGTACCGCAGCTGGTAGAAGCTGTCCTCCGGCAGCTTGCGCGCGTGGCGGCGGCCGAAGTCGATGGCCTCGGCCCAGTTGGCGGCCGCGTGGAAGGTGTCCGGCTTGTACCAGGGCATCTCCTTCAGCGAGGCGATGCAGTCGCGGCCGTCCCTGATCAGGTGGATGAACTGGGCGTCGGGGAACATCCGCATCAGCATCTCGACGTGCCGGTAGTAGCTCGGCCGCTTGTCCCCCCAGCGCGGCTTGCCGAACCGCTCCGCGTAGCACTTGAACACCATCCCGATGACCGAGCCGAAGCTGCCCGGCCCGAGCATGGCGGCGTGGACGAACTCCCCCGCGTCCAGGCCCAGCTCACGGAACTTGGTGTTGCGCCCCTCTGCGATCCAGGTGGCGAGCCTGCGGCGGTTGTCCGCCAGCCGCATGTCGCCGTACGCGCGGCGCGAGAAGTAGGCCGGGACCAGGAAGCGGGTCTCCGGCGGTACGGCGACGCGCGGGTGCGAGTGCAGCATGAGCTGCAGCATGGTGGTACCGGAACGCGGGCAACCGACGACGAAAATCGGCCTGTCCGACTGCATGTGATCTATCCCCCCGTGATGAATGCGATTCAGTGAAACCCGGCTGAACCGGCCGAATCAGACAAGGATCTTCTCCTTCTCGGGCTCGCTCTGCGGGATCTGCCGAGCGGCCAGCCAGACGCGGTAGACGAGCGACATCTCGAAGGCCAGCAGCAACGTGCCGGCTCCGATCGTGACCGGCACCAGGGCCCATGATCCGAGCACCGGGGCCACCACGAACACCGCGGCGTGAAACTCGATCCCGCTCACGACGTGCGTACGCACCCGCCGCCGGACCAGGAACACCCGGAACCGGTCGTACCAGGGAAACCGGGCATGGAACTCCTTCTGTAGGTCGATGATCTTGCGGCCGTCCTCGACCTCGTCCGCCAGTTGTCCGACCTCGGTGCGCGGCCGGCTGCCCAGGACGCTCTCCACGAACACGCAGTCCGCGTCCATTCGGGCCTGAGCCAGGCTGCGCGTGGCCTCCTTGACCCGCTTGAGCTGCGGGCCGTTGATGTAGCGGAACAGGTCGAGCACGACGATGCCGACGGCGGCCAGCATGTAGTCGGTGTCTCCGGTCCTGGTGTACTCCCCGAACCCCAGGCCGAAGGCACAGCAGACCACTCTGATGCGGTCGCCGACATAGTCGAGCCAGAGGCCGAACGGCGTGCCGGTGCCCTTGAGCCGGGCGATTTTCCCGTCCATGCAGTCGACCATGAAGCTCAGGTAGAACAGCACCGCGCCCAGGAGCAGCGCGCCCTCGAGGAACGCCGCCGCCGAGGCGAAGCCGCCCAGCATCGACAGCCGGGTCAGTGTGTTGGGTGTGATCTTGGTGTGGTTCGCCACGAGCAACGCCAGCCGACAGGCGAGCGGATCGACCATGAAAACGGTCCACCACGAGTCTCTCGGCTTGCGTGCCGCCAGGATGTCGTCGAGCGTGAAACGTCCCATGCAGCAAGAATGACTACAGTGCGTGTCTGATCACATGCAAATCGGAAACAGGTGGGCCATCTCGTTGCGACTTCTTGACCATTGCGGGAAGTAGGTAAATCGACCGCCAAACGAGTGGCGGATCGGTTACAGTCCGTGCTCAAGGGGGAGACCATGGCGGTTGTTGCGTTGTGTCGGCGGCTGCAGAGACGGCTGCCATCGTGGGAGACCGCGCCGCGCGCGGCGCTGGTCCGCGCGGATGCGAGTCCGCTACAGGCCCGGCGCGAGACGCTCGACCTGGTCTGCTCGCTGTTGTCTGATGCCGGGGTGGGTTTCTTCTGTGTCCGGCCGGTGCCCGGTCGTCCTCCGGTGATCGCGGTCGAGGCCGGCGAGCGGGTCCGTGCGCTCGACGCGCTCGCCCGGTGCGGCGCCCTGCCGCTGCTCGCCGGGCCACAGCCGTACGGCAGGCAGGTGCCGCGGACGGCGGACACCGAGCCGATGCGCCCGATCCGGCGCGCGGCGGCCATCCTGCGGGACACCTCGATCGTGCGGCTGGCCGTCGAATTCACCAGCCCGTCGCGGACGCTGACACTCGGCGCTGAGCACGGCTGCGATCTGGAGTTCTGGTCACGCGAGGGCGGCGTGCTGGTGGCGCCCAGGCCGAACGGCGCCTGCGATGTCGTCCCGGCCGACGGCGAGATCGTGGAGGGCGGCGAGGAGTTGTTCAACACGCTCGTGTCGGCCGCCCGGCGCGCGCGTGTCTATCCGACCCGGCCGGAGTTCACCCGGCGGCTGCTCAGCGATATCGACTTCCCGATCGACGCCGTCTACACCTGGGTCGACGGCGCCGACCCGGCGTGGCGTGCCCGTCGCGACCGGGCGCTCGGCGGGGCGCGGACGGCTTTCGGCGGGCTCAGCGAGATGGCCACGACGGAGGCACGGTTCACCAGCCGTGACGAGTTGCGCTACTCGCTGCGCTCGCTGTGGATGTACGCCCCCTGGGTCAATCGCGTGTGGATCGTGTCCGACGGGCAGACGCCTCCGTGGCTGGACGGCTCGCATCCGATGGTGACGGTGGTGGACCACAAGGAGATCTTCACCGATCCCTCGGCGCTGCCGGTGTTCAACTCCCACGCGATCGAGACGCAACTCCATCACATCGACGGGCTGTCGGAGCACTTCCTCTACCTGAACGACGATTTCTTCCTCGGCCGCCCGCTGTCACCGCACACGTTCTTCGAGGCGAACGGGGTGTCTCGTTTCTTCCTCAGCCTGGTCCACGTCCCGTTCGGAGCGCCGGAGCATGAGGAGTCCCCGGTCCACGCGGCCGGCATGAACAACCGGCGCATCCTGGAGCAGCTGTCCGGCCGAACGCTGACGCAGAAGCTCAAGCACGTGCCGTACGCGCTGCGCAGGTCGCTGATGTACGAGATGGAGGAACGGTTCGCGGCGGAGTTCGAGGCGACGGCGCGCAGCGCGTTCCGCACGACCTCCGACATCTCGGCCGTCTCGTCGCTGGCGCATTATTACGCCTATCTCACCGGCCGGGCGGTGCCGGGGATCGTGGACTACACGTACGTGGACCTGTCGGTGCCGAAGACCCCGGGCAAGCTGCATCGGATGCTGGCGCGCCGTAGACACGACGTGTTCTGCCTCAACGACACCGCCCCGACCACCTCCGAGCAGGACGCCCTGCTGGCCGATTTCCTGGAGGCGTACTTCCCCACTCCGGCACCCTTCGAGCTCAGCTGAGCGGACGGTTCGGGCCGGGGCTCGATCCGGGGCTCCCTCCGGCCGAGTATCGGGCGACGAACATGCCGCGGAAGGTCCATCGACCGGTCGGGACGAAGGACCGGCGCAGCAGGTCGAACCGCCTGCTCGAAAGGGCGGCCTTTCCGGCGTGGCCCACCACCCAGATAGTGCGCAGACCGGCGAGGCGGTCGGCCAGCACGCGGCGGCCGGCCTCCCGGCCGCGGAAGCTGCCGTCGCTCTCGGGGGAGCGGGCCAGCGCCACGTCGTCGAGGCGTTCGAAGACCCCCGGATACACCACCGCGTACTTTCTGGCCTTACCCGGGGCGAACAGAACTCCATCCCCCGGCCGCGCGGCCGACGCGAGCAGCGCCATGACCGGGCGTGGGTCGTCCTGCCGGCCGTCCGGCCCCCGGGCATCGAGCTGCCCCGGGATCGACAGGCCCAGCCAGGCCACCGCCAGTACGGCTACCGCCGCCCGCCGGACCAGGGCATGGGACAGCGCAGAGGGCAGCACGGCGAGCCCCGCCCCGACCAGCAGCGCGGCAGCGGGAAGGCAGCAGAACACGTAGCGGAACACGTAGACGGGGTGGGCCGCCCACGAGACGGCCAGCAGCACCAGCGGCGGCACGAGCAGCCACGGCAGCGTCAGCGCGAGGAGATCTCGTCCGCCGCTGGTCCGTACGCATAGTGCGACGCCGAGCAGGGCGAGCGCCCAGGCCAGTGGGGCGACGCCCAGCCACGCCGGGTGCGCGGCGCCGACGTCGCCGAAGAGTTCGACGGCGAGCATGCCCGTCTCCGCGGGACCCGGCCGGGGGATCCAGCCGATCTGGGCGGTCTGCCGCGACGCCAGCCACACCAGCGGCCCCACCACGGCGAGTGCCCCCGCGGCCGCCCCGCACCAGCGCCACACCGGCCCCCTCGACAGCGCCACATAGACGCCGTGCACCCCCGCCACCAGGAACGCGAACAGGTTGACGTAGCCCAGCGCGGCCAGCGCGACGCCGTACAGCGTGAAGGCGGCGGCGGACGGCCCGCGTACCGCGCGCAGCAGCAGCAGGGTCACGCCGATGGTCGCGGCCATGGCCAGCGGGTACGGCCTGGCCTCCTGAACGTAGCGGGAGAAGATCGGCATCGTGGCCATCAGCATCCCGCCGTACAGGCCCGCCCGCCGGTGTCCCAGCGCCCGCCCGAGGGCGCCCACGCCGGCCGCGGCCAGCGCCCCGGCGACGACCGAGGGCAGCCGCAGCACCACCTCGCCGGTCCCGAACAGCGCCACGACGACGTGCATGAGCGCGTAGTAGAGGCCGTGGACCGCGTCGACCGCCTGGAGCAGGTGGAGCAGCTGATGCGGCGTCCGGATGACCGCGCTCAGGGTAGCGGCCTCATCCCGCCAGACCGGCGGTGAGGCCAGGTCCCACAGGCCGGCGACGAGCGCGAGGCCCGCCGGTGCGGCGATCGCGTACGGTCGCCTCATGTGAGCATGCGCGCCACCACTCGCGCGGATGCCTGCCCGTCGTCCCATGGGCAGAATTTTTCGCTGAAATCCTGATACCTGGCTTTGTACGATGTGAAGTCGTCGTATTTCAGGACTTGGGCGAGGTCGTCGGCCGTACGCACGATGGGCCCGGGCGCCTCGGACTCGAAGTCGAAGTAGAAACCTCGCACCTCGTCCCGATAGCGTTCCAGGTCCGGGGCGAGAAAGGCCATCGGTCTGCCCGTACCGGCGAAATCGAACATCGACGACGAGTAGTCGGTCACCAGCACATCGGCGGCGGCTAGCAGGTCCGCCATATCAGGAAATCTCGACACATCGAGGGCATTGCCGGGGAACGCGACCCGGTCGGCGACCAGATAATGTGCCCGGACCAGCAGCATGTCATCGCCATCCAGCGCCTCGGCCAGGGTCCCGGCGACGCCGCCGACGTCGAACGCCGACGACTCATCAGGGTGGATCAGCTCGTCGTCCCGCCAGGTAGGCGCGTAAAGGATCACTCGACGATCCTCCGGGACGCCCAGACGTTCACGTGCCGACCGCCGACGCTCCGGCCGGAACAGCAGATCGTTGCGGGGATAGCCGGACTCCAGCACCTCACCCGCGTAGCCGAAAGCCCGGCGCAGGATCGGCGTCGAGAACGGATTGGGCGAGAGCATCACATCCCAGGCCGCGACATGACGCCCCAGGTCCTCCTCGCGCACCCGCTGGGCGTACCGCATGCCCGCGAGGTCGCGGCCCAGCCGCTTGAGCGGGGTGCCGTGCCAGGTCTGCACGAACATCTGGCCGGGCCGCTTGCCGTACCACCTGGGTTGGGTGCGCCGGTTGGCCACGATGAAACGGCAGGTGTGCAGGGCCTCCTCGTGCTCGCGTGAGCCGTACAGGACCGTGCGCACCCTCATCCGCCCGCCGAGGGCCGGGACGGTGAACTGCCCGTCGCGGGTCACCCAGACCAGCTCCATGTCCGGGCGGCGCCGTGCCAGCTCCTCGGAGATCGCGCGGGGGTTGCAGGAGTACTGCCCGCCGCCGTAGCTGTCGAACAGGGCCGCGTCGACGAGCCTGGCGCCGCGCTTCCGGGCCGCCTCCCGGCGTCGGCGCGTCGAATACGGCCCGCGCTCGTGCGGGCCGAGGCCGGGCCGTACGGCGAGGCGGAGCTCGGCGGACCGGGTGGTCCGCAGGGTGACCTCGTGGACCGCGGTCCTATGCGGCTCAGGCAGGTCGGCCACCAGTGCCTGAGCCAACCGCACCGGCTCCCCACCGGTACACGCCCGCCAGGCGCCGCTTCGCAGCGGCAGTCCCTGCGCGGTCTCGCCGATGATCGCCGACCAGCGGTCCCCCTCACGGTGGACCGGCCAGGCGTGCCGCTCGTGCCCGCGTACCAGCATGATCATGCCGGCGTCGCCGTCGCCCGTCCCGGTCAGGACCAGTTCGTGCGCGTCGGTCCACTGGACGCCGGTGACCCTGTCCCCCTTCCAGGCGTGATCATCTTGGCGGGGAGCGACATCCTGGAGAATGAGCCCGCGGTCCCGGGACAGCATCACGGTGAGGCCATCCGCGTCGAAGGTCCGCTCCCCCGCGTGCCGGCCACCGGTCGCCCGGCCCGTCCGGGTCACGCCGCGGGCCGTGACCCGG
The DNA here is from genome assembly GCF_042435035.1 of Sphaerimonospora cavernae. Taxonomy (NCBI): domain Bacteria; kingdom Bacillati; phylum Actinomycetota; class Actinomycetes; order Streptosporangiales; family Streptosporangiaceae; genus Sphaerimonospora; species Sphaerimonospora cavernae. The sequence goes on along the minus strand of NZ_JBHMQT010000044.1, from coordinate 255,923 downwards.
GCGCGCAGCGTCCAGCGGCCCGTACGCCAGCCGGCCCGCCGGGCCGACCGGGCCAGCGCGGGCAGCTCGAGCTCGGCGAGAAAGCCGGAGTCGTCGTGGTTCACCGCGGACTGCCGGGAGTCGGCGGTCACGTCCGGTCTGGAGATCCGCCGGATCGGCAGCTCGATACGACTGCCCCCACGCTGAAGCCACACCTCTATCCGGCTGCGGCGGCTGTCCAGGTGGGTGATGTAGGCGTGGCCCGCGACGACGAGCCTGCCGTCGCGGTGCCGTACGTCGTCGACGCACGCCCGCAACTCGAAGTCGCGCCGCGCGTCGAAGAGGTCGGCGGGGATCCGGCCGTCCCCAAGGAGCGGATAATCGAGACACCAGCGTCGCCGCAGCAGCCCACGCCGGACCACCCCGCGATCAGCGATGTCCGACTCGGCGGCGAACCGCAGCACCTCAGCCAGCTCGTCCCACATGCCGTGCGTCACCAGGAAGAGCTGGAGCCGCCTGAGCGCCGGCAGTTCGCGTACGACCTCCGGATCCAGACGGGCCAGAACCGGAACGATGTCGGCGGCGAGCCGCGCCAGCCCCGCCGGGTCCTCGGCGTGATCGCAGAGTGAACCGAGACACGCCGCGACATACTCCTCGCCGTCGGCAGAGGCGTCGACCATTGAGCGTTCTGGCGGCGTCATCACAAGTGACAGGATGCCTACGAACCGTCACCAGACGCCGCCGGTTCAGAGGACCCCATTGCCATCGCTTGGAACTTCCTTGACCCGAGGCCATCCCTTTCACTCTGAAAGCTGCGAGCTCGTCCCTTACGTTTACGGTCGAGAAGCCACCTCGAGGAGGAGGTCGACCACGCGGCGGGACGCGGCGCCGTCGGCCAGCGGGCGGAATCTCGCGACGAACGCCTCCAGCGCGCTCGCGTACTTCTCGGCGACCTCGTCGGCCTCGCGGATCGCCTCGATCACCTCGTCCGCGGTGCGCAGGACGGGCCCGGGCACCTCCGGGCGCAGATCCTCGATGCCGTTGCCGCCCGCGTTCGCCTCGACATGGAACAGCATCGGCCGGCCCGTCGCGGCGAAGTCGAACATCGCGCCGGGGTGACCGGTCACCAGGATGTCGGCGGCCAGATACAACTCGTGCGGATCGGGGTGGGTCGAGGCGCACAGGTCCAGCAGCAGGTGGCCTTCTCCCAGGGCGGCCCGGACTCGCTCCAGATCGAGCGGACCGCCACCGCGATTCCCCTGCCCGCCGCGATCACCCTGTCCCCCGCGATCGTCGGGGACGTACAGGATGAGCTTCGTTTCCTCGGGCGCGCCCAGCCTCCGCCTGACCAGCCGCCTCGCCTCGACCGCGTCCCCGTTCGGCTCGACCAGGACGTCGTCGCAGGGCAGGCCGGTCTCCAGCACCCGGCCGGCGAAGCCGGTGAAACCGAAGGTCTCCCGCAGCCGCGGCGTCCACCAGGGGCCGGGCGACAGCACGTGGGTCCACTGCCCGGCACTGCGCACCGGCCGCCGGCCCTCCTCCGGCGCGGCCAGGGCGGCGGGCGGGCCGTGCCACGTCTGCACCACCGTCTGGTCGGGCCGCCGCTCGAACCAGGGCGGCAGGTCGTGGTCAGTGATGACGTAGCGGCAGCGGGCCAGCGCCTCGTAGTGCTCCCGCCCCCGCGACCGCACCGGCTCGACCGGGTCGGGCAGCGCCACCTGGCCGTCGCGCACCTCGCACAGGAACGACAGCTCCACCCCTCGCCGCCGCAGCTCCTCGTAGATCGCCCTCGGACTCCCGGCGAACCGCGTCCCCCTGTTGCCGCTGAACAGCATGGCGGGCCGCAGCGATCTGCCGCGCATCGCCGGGTAGGCCTTCGTGCGCAGTTCCCGCTGGGCCTTCTTGCCGCGCTCGTTCGGCGACAGGTCGCTGCCCACGGTCAGCAGGGCGTGGCCCTCGCCGTCGGCGGCGAGCTCGAACGTGCGGCGGGCCGTCTCGTGCACCAGGGGTTCGTCGGCGTCCAGCTCGATGGGCAGGTCCCGCGTAAGGCCACTGACTCCACCGCCGACTCCACCGCCGGCGCCATCGTCGGCGCCATCGTCGCCGCGGACCCTGATCGCGAGGCCGTATCGGCCGCGGGGCAGCGGCAGCCGCCGGGAATCGACCTCCTCGGGCACCAGCCGCGCCCGGAACCGGCTGCCTGCTCCCTCGATCGGCGCGAGCCGTACGTCCGTCCCCTCGGTCGAGCGCACCACCAATGCCGCCGGGCCGTACGGCGCGGCGAACCCGCCCTCGACGAGCAGCTCACCCCCGGGCAGCCACTCGGTGAGGTCGGCGAACGCGGCGACGGGCTGATCGCGGAGGATCAGGCAGCCGGAGTGGTCGGGCAGCACGACGATCTCCCGGCCCGCCGTGCCGTACCGGCCGATCGAAAGATCGTCGGCGGCGGTGACCGGTGTGACGGCCCCGTCCGCCGTCCGTACCTCGACGCGCCACACGGCCGGCTCCTCACCGAGAATGCCCGAGATGCCCGGGATCTCGTACGGGCTCCCGAGCGTGCCGTTCCCGAGGGCGCCGCGGCCGATGACCTCACGCAGATCCACCTCGGCCTCGAAGGTGCACCCGTCGACCTTGACCGGGCAGGAGAGGGGCACGCCGCCCGGCCGCCGCGTGACCAGGAGCGAGGTCTTCGGGCCGAGGTCGCGAAGCGCGCGGCCGACCAGGCGGAGCCTGCCGTCCCGGATGCTCTGCGTGACGGCTCTGGCGATCTCCCGTTCCGCGCGCAACGCGAGGTGGCCGGTCTCGGTCAGCAGCGGCGCCACGGAGAAGTCACGGCCGGTGCTCCGCTGCCCGGCCCGGTCCGCCCAGACGGCGCGCGGGTCGGCCAGCCGTACACGGCGCAGCGGGAGACCCCGATGGATCACGCGCAGTTCGACATGCCACAGTCCGGGACGGCGGTCCAGCGACCCCGGATCGATCGACAGCCGGAAGCCGCCCCAGTCTCGCCGTGACCTGGGTTTGGCCGAAACACGGGTACGGATGACCGTGGCGGGGACCCGGACGCGCCGTCTGCCGTGCACGAGCGTCGCGAAGATCTGCTGGTGATAACGCCGGACGGGCCGGGGGCAGTCGGGGGCAGCCCGGCCTTCGACGATCAGCTTGCCGCCCTCCCATCTGACCGCGTCGATCCGGGTGCGCGGGGCGAGTTCGTCGCGCACCCGCGACACGGCCGCCGGGACCTTCGGCTCTCGTTCCCGCAGCAGCGGGATGTCGAGGTGGTAGCCCCACAGCCGCCGGGTGAACCGCTCGTCCGGCGGCACCCGCCGGTCCCAGGCCAGGACGTCGAGCAGGTCGGCCAGCCGCCGCTGCCTGATCAGGTGCCACTGCAGCCGCCGCAGCGCGGGCAGCCCGTCGAGCACGGGCGCGGCCACCTCGTCCAAATAGTCGTTGGCCAACTCGAGGAACCGGTCATGGAACGCACCGCCGGCCTGGTCGAGCACGTCGACGAAGTTCGTCAGGTCGGTTTCGAGGACCGTCTGGTCCCAGTCGTGGATCTGCGCCCGCATACCGTGCTCGGCCAGGAACGCCCGGACCGAGCGGACCGCGGCGAACCGGTCCTCCAGATGACCGAGCCGGGTCTTGTCCTGGGTGATCGACCGGTCACGCACCCGCCACAGATAGACGGGCGCGGGCAGCAGATCGACGCTTCGGGCGAGGAAGTGGCCGCGTAGCGCCAACGCGATGTCCTCATACAGCACCCCCTCAGGGAAGGCGAACCCGCCCGCCTCCCAGAACGTCCTGCGCCACAGCTTGTTGGTGACCAACCGGTCACGCAGGAGTGCGCTCTGCCTGGTGACGTGCGTGGCCATGGCCGGCCGGGCGAAGACCGCGCGGTGCAGCGCCGACTGCCGGGTCCGCCGCCCGTCGAAGCGCAGCACGTTGCCCGAGGCCAGGTCGGAGCCGGTACGCAGCAGGGCGGCGAGGAGATATTCGAGCGCATGGACCGGAAGAAGGTCGTCGCTGTCGAGGAACGCCAGGAATTCGCCGGTGGCGTGCCGCACCCCCGTGTTACGAGCCGCCCCCAGTCCGGCGTTCTCCTGGCTGACCAGCCGGAACCTCGGATCCCGCTCGGCGAAGGCGGCGGCGATCAGCGCGCTGGAGTCGCGGGACCCGTCGTCGACCATGACGACCTCGAGGTCACGCCAGGTCTGGGCGGCCACCGACTCCAGGCAGGCGGCGAGGTAGGGTTCCACCTCGTAGATCGGGATGATGACGCTGAGACGAGGCACAGGCGGGTCCTTCCAACTCGGGCGGAACTTCCGTGGCGACCGTGACGGGCCGGGGAATGTCGGAAACCCCCTCACCCCGGGCTGACCATGGCGCGCAGCCGGCGCCGCACGAGCCGTGCCGTACGGCTCAACCTCGCGACACCGCGCAGCCCTCGAACCCTGCGCAGCCCTCGAACCCTGCGCAGCCCGGACACCCGGCTCGGCGGGTTCTGCGGCGTGTTCTTCCGGGGCTGCTGTCGAATCTTGCGCGGCGTCCGTACCAGCGCGGCGACGGTCCCGGCCCGCGCGAGGCCCCAGGTGTCCCCGGCGACCCACAGCGTGCCGAACATCTCGTGGACGAGATCGTCCAGGTCACCGGGATCGGCGGCGCCCCCGTCGACACTTCCTCGGGCACACCATCGGGCGCGGTTCAGCGCCGCCGTACGCTCCAGCCGGGCGTGCACGATCTCAGGTCCCTCGGCCGGCGCAGTCGGCTCCCGCTCCTCGAGTGCGACGGAGACGACGCCGAGGCAGCGCTGGTCGGCGAACTTGATGAGCGAGCCGAGCGTGTTACGGGAGGGCACCCAACCCGGCGGGCAGTGGAATCTGAAGGGCACGGGAGCGCAGTCCTCGGGCAGGCTCTCGCAGTAGGCGACCCGGGTCTCCCCCTCATAGCATCCGCGGACGAGACGCAGGTCAAGCCACGGGTCGTCGAGTGGATCGCGTCGTCCGTCGCCGAGCCGTCCCCACGGGCCGACGATCTTCACGGCGACATCGGGGAGCTTACTCGCGAGCAGACCGTCGACCGTGGCCCTGATCTCTTCGAACGAGGCGTCTCCCACAGGCACGACGGCCTCGACGTACGGGACGAGATAACGGCGGTGGGGATGTCCGCGCAGCCAGCGGAAGGCGGGCACCCGTTCGGCCAGGTAGGGCCAGTTGTGCCGCTTCACGTCCTGCTCACGCCGCATCACCGTGGAGTCGCCGATGTGCCGGCTGCGAGCGGCGCGATCGGCGACGAAGACCGCGCCCGCCTGGGCCAGCCGATATCCCAACTCGGTGTCCTCGCCGAGCACCAGTGTGCGGTCCATCCCGCCGACCGCCCGCAGCAGTTCGGCCCGGACGGAGAGCGTGGCCCCGACGGTGACGGAGAAGGCATGAAGACCCGCCTCCCGCAGATCCGCCGTCTCATCCCAGCGCCGCATCGTCCACTGCGGCGTGCCGCCCTCGAAGAGCTTGTCCACCGCGCCGGCCTCGATCGCCGCCAGCACCTCGCCGGCGGGCACCTCGCCGAGCCCGGGCACGAACCGCAGATGCCCGAGTACGACCAGGTAGTCGGCGAGGTGGTGCCAGCGCATCTGCGCCTCCACGTGCTCGGGGAACAGCACGAGGTCGGCGTCCAGGAAGTGGACGACGTCGCCGTCGGCCGCCTCGGCTCCCGCCGCGCAGGCGCTCGGCTTGCCCCAGACGCCGGGACACGGCCGGATCACCCGGGTCCGCCACGGCACGAGATCGGGCAGGGGCCCCATGGGCGCCTCGCCGTCGTCGACGACGATGACCTCGAGCAGGTGGGCCGGGTAGGTCTGCCTGGCCAGAGCGGCCAACGTCAGCGGCAACGTCCGCTCCGCCCGGTATGCGGGGATCACCACGCTCACCGACAGTTCCGGCGTCCACCCGCCCGGCTCGGGCGGTGTGCCGAGCACGCCGTAATCGTTGTGTGGGATCAGAGGACTCGAAAGAAACCGAGGGCCCGCCGGCTCGGGCGGGTCCGTGGGGGTCGGCGTGGCCCAAGGAATCAGGGGGGCCGACGTCCATGACATCGTCATTCAGCTCATCTCCGCACCATCAGTTCGTTGAAGGCCAGGCCGCGCCACTGGTCCCGGTAGGAGCCGAGAAACGACGGCAGCGGCTGCTGCCAGGTGTGTCCCCGTGCGGCGCGGCGGCGCAGGACGTAGTTGAACCCGTGCGTGCGGTAGATCCGTCCGCCCACCGCCTGTACGGCCTCGAGCAACTGGCCGTCCACTGTGCGCGGCAGCGGCCGGAACCCGCCCACCGCCTCGAACACGGCCCGGGCCACCAGCATCGTCCCCCCGGCGACCAACGGGGCGAATCGCTCGGTCCCGATAGAGCGCCTGATCGTCACATTGATCGGTTCCAGGTAGACGAACTCGGCGGCCGAGCCGACGAGGTCGGCTCCCGAGTAGAGCTGCGCGAGCAGCAGGTCCCCGAGGTGATCGGGTCCGTACCAGTCGTCGTCGTCGACCTTGGCCAGGAACGATCCGGACGCCACCGCCGCCATCCGGTTCAGCACCTCGCCGAATGACCACTCGGCCGGAGCCTCGATGACGGTGACCGGGAAGGGCCCGCCGTCGATCACCGCCTCCCTCGCGGCCACCCCGTGAAGGCCGACGATCAGCTCGGCCCGCACCCCGCGCTGCGGCCTCAGCTGATCGAGGGCGAACGGGATCATCTCCGGACGGCGTGTGCACAGCAGGATCGAGACGGACGGCTCCGGCGGCACGGGCAGCCCGGCGGACGCGACGATGCCGCGCCAGCGGGCCACCGCTCCGTGAACACGCAGCGCGCGGCGGCGCAACATGATGCTGATCTCCTCCCGGTGGAGGTCGGAACCGAGCCTGCCGGGCTCGACCGCCGCCAGCGCGGCGGCGAGCTCGGGCCCCAGGGCGGCGTCCCGCTCGGCGTCGGCGTCGGCGACGACCGGGATCCCGGTCGCCGCCAGGGCCGCGACGATCCCGGCCGCGACCAGGGGTCTTCCTTCCAGGGCCGGCACCACCACACCCCGCACGTCCCGCAGCCGGGCGACGTCGACGTCGGTGAGGCCACCGCCCGGCGGAAGCCGTACGAGCGTGTCGGAACCGCAGGTCACAGTGAGGTCCGGGCCGTGCTCGACGAGCGCGGCCAACGGCATCGACGGCTGCGGCCGGAATCCGATGGGGTTGATCACGGCTTCGTCGACCGGAGGCAGCATCTCGGGGCGCGGGTCTGGATGCCGAGACTCCGGGGGACGGCCGGCGACGAAAGCGATCGGGCCGCCCGGTGGCCGCCTGCCCCGATGCCCCGTGGCCTTGGGCAGCACAGCCTCGGGCAGCGCGTCTTCCTCGGTGATATGCAGCAGGAGATCGCATCCGGGGGCGTCGCGCCGTTGCGGGACCGGCCCCCGCGGCGGCGCCGGCGTCGCGTTGGGGTCGCCGGGCCGCCAACGGGCGGCCCCGACCCCGGCCAGGCCGATCACCGGCTGGGTCAGGTGGCGGCGCGCCCCGAAGAGTCCGTGCGCGACATGGGCGAGCACCTCGCCCGCGGCCACCGGCTCGGCGAACCTGGCGTCCACCTGCCAGCCCCGCGCTCTGCGCCTGACCCGGAGATCCACCAGGTGCCGCCAGGTCTCGCTCTGACCCGCGACCGGCAGCGGCTGGAGCGCCCACGACGGGACCTCCGCCACCACGATCCGCACGCGCCGGGCCCGCGGCAGCAGTTCGCGCATCGGTACGGCCCCGCGCACGTCGGCCAGGGCCCGTGCCGCGATGACGACCGAGTCGTACGGCTCGGCCTCTGCCGTGGCGTCGACGGCGGCACCGGTTCCGGCGAGCGTGTCCGGGCCGACCTCGGCCAGGCGGGGCTCCGCCAGACGGATCCAGGGGCCGGGGAAACCCTCGAAGAGGCGGTCGAGCAACTCGGGGCAGGACTCGAACCCGATGCATGCACCCCACGTACGCGAGTCCCGGCCGACGGCTCGCGCGGTGCCCGGGATGGTGGTGGCCCGGATGGTGGCGACTCGGGTGGCGGCGACTCGGGTCACCCGCCCTCCTTCTGGTCGTCGGCCGGTCGTCTCTCCGGCCGTCCCGCGTCACATTGACCGGGACAGCATCGCGAAAGGAAGGGGTGAAGTGGCCGTCATACGGCTGTTCTTGGCGGAAGGTTTACGGGGCCTCCCAGGCGAACCCGTTACGATGCTGGTCCAAAGATCCCCGAGGAGCATCCCCACCATGGCATTCCGTCGATTGATCCCCGTCGCCGTCGCATGCGTGCTGACGGCGGCGATCGCCACACCCTCGCATGCGAGCCGGGCCGCCAAGGAGCCGTACTGCGCGACGCACAAGTGCATCGCGCTGACCTTTGACGACGGCCCGGCGGAGCACACCGAGACCCTGCTGAAGGTCCTGAAGAAATACAAGGCGAAGGCCACGTTCTTCATGATCGGCAACCGGGTCAAGAAGAACCTCAAGCTGGTCGGTCAGGTCGCCAAGGACGGCCACGAGATCGGCAACCACAGCTGGGACCACAAGTACTTCACCGATCTGACCTCCCAGGAGATCTACGCGGAGGTCCGGGACACCCAGCGGATCATCAAGAAGGCCACGGGGAAGGACCCCGTGATGTTCCGCGCCCCCGGCGGCCTCTATCCGGACGAGGCCCGGGAGATCGTGGCCAAGTTCGGGATGGTGCAGGTCCCCGGCACGGTCGCCACGAAGGACTACATCAAGGACTATCGCAACGTCAAGTTCCTCACCTCGAAGGCCCTCGAGATCGCCGAGCCGGGCGCCGTGGTCCTGATGCACGAGACCGTCAAGGAGACGGCCTCGTCACTGCCCACCGTGCTGCGGGAGCTGACCAAGCAGGGCTACCACTTCGTCACGGTCTCCAAGCTGCTCGAAGGCCAGGAGCTCACCCCGGGTGAGGTGTATCCCGAGGCGCCGCCGGACGAATCGGACACCCCGGAGTTCCCGGACGGGACCGAAGGCTGACATCGCGGCCGATCAACGACCTGCCGAGACGCCGCGCCGGGGATTCCACGAAACGGTACGTCAACCAGCTCACGCACAGCAGCACCGCGAGGTAGCCGAGCATGAGGGCCATCTGGACGACGACCGGCGCGGCGCGCAGGTCACCCACCGCGGCATTGAGGTACGCCATCAGCGGAACGTGCAGCAGATAGACCGAGTAGCTGATCAGTCCCAGCCAGGTCAGCACCGCGGGCACGGTCCGCCCGCGCAGGGCCATGCCGGCGGCGAAGGTGCCGCCGGCTAGGGCCAACGTGGTGATCCACGCGCCGGGCTGCACCCACCACCAGCCCGCCTGGATCGACCACACCGGCGCGGCCGCCACCAGGGCCGCCGAGACCGCCACCGGCAGGAGACCACCGGTGCCCTGCTCCCAGCGGTAGATGGCCGTCCCGGTGAACATCACGGCGAGGATCGCCGCTCCGAACCAAGGCACGTAGCTGCCGAACAAGAGCAGCCCGAGGGCCATCAACCCCAGGGTGTAGGCCGCGACAGCGCGGAATCGGCCGGAGATCAGGCAGACCATGCCCGCGACGAAGATCACGCATGACACGATGGCCGGCCAGTGGTCGGGGAGCAACGGCCCGGACAGCACCAGTCCGGCGCAGATCGCCACCACGCCGAAGACGATGGCGAACGTCCCGCTGCGAGTGTGCACTCCGCGCATGAACAGAGCCGACACGATCAGGTAGAACACCATTTCGTACGACAACGTCCACATCGTGTTGGCCATGCCACCCTGATGCACGACGTCGAAGAGCATCGTCACGTGCGCGGCCACCGCGGAGGGATGGCGCGGCACGGAATGACGCACCGGCATCCAGAAGGCCAGGGCGAGTACAACACCGACGACCAGCAGATAGATCGGATAGAGACGGAACAACCGGCTGATCCAGAAGGCCCGGACGTCGCCCCTGCGCTCCAGCGACGCCGGAATGATGTAGCCGCTGACCAGGAAGAAAACCAGAACACCGTAGATGCCGAGACTGAACCAGTCTGGCCGCAGCGACGGCATCAACCACGGAGTGTGCTCGGCGACCACCGCCAACGCGCCGAGCCCGCGTAACGCGTCAAGCCAGCCGAGCCGGGCATTATGGCCATCTGATGTGGTCGGCGAGGCGGTATCGGGCTGAGCGACAATCACCGCGATACCATACCCGCCCTACACAAACCACACCGAAAGATCCACCCCTTCCTCCTGGGGGTGTCACTCCCACTCGATGGTGCCGGGGGGCTTGCTGGTGATGTCGAGAACGACGCGGTTGATCTCACTGACCTCGTTGGTGATCCTGGTCGAGATGCGCGACAGCACGTCGTACGGCACCCGGGCCCAGTCGGCGGTCATCGCGTCCTCGGAGGTCACCGGCCTGAGCACCACCGGATGACCGTAGGTGCGGCCGTCGCCCTGCACGCCGACCGACCGCACGTCGGCCAGCAGCACGACCGGGCACTGCCAGATGTCGGAGTCGAGACCGGCACGCGACAGCTCCTCACGGGCGATGGCGTCCGCCTCCCGCAGCAGGTCGAGGCGCTCGCGGGTGACCTCCCCGACGATCCGGATGCCGAGGCCCGGGCCGGGGAACGGCTGCCGCCAGACCATCGCCGGAGGCAGGCCGAGCTCCTCGCCGGCCCGCCGCACCTCGTCCTTGAACAGCGTGCGCAGCGGCTCGACGAGCTCGAACTTCAGGTCCTCCGGCAGACCGCCCACGTTGTGGTGGGACTTGATGTTGGCGGTTCCGGTGCCGCCGCCCGACTCGACAACGTCGGGGTAGAGCGTGCCCTGGACGAGGAAGTCCACCGGACCGTCGGCGAGGATCGCGCGCTGCTCGTCTTCGAAGACCCGGATGAACTCCCGCCCGATGATCTTGCGCTTCTCCTCCGGATCGGTCACGCCGGACAGCGCCTTGAGGAACCGCTCGGCGGCGTCGACGACGCGCAGCTTCACGCCGGTCGCCTCGACGAAGTCCCGCTCGACCTGCTCGGCCTCGCCCTTGCGCAGCAGGCCATGGTCGACGAACACACAGGTCAGACGGTCACCGATGGCCCGCTGGACGATCGCGGCGGCCACCGCGGAGTCCACGCCGCCCGACAGGCCGCAGATGGCGCGGCCGTCACCGATCTGTACTCGGACCGCCTCGATCGCGTCCTCGACGATGTTGAGCATCGTCCACGCCGGACGGCAGCCGGCCGCCTCGAGGAAGTGCTTGAGCACGGTCTGCCCATGCTCGGAGTGGAGCACCTCGGGGTGGAACTGCACACCGTACAGACCACGCGAGACGTCCTCCATCGCCGCGACCGGCGTCGCCTCGGTCGAGGCGGTGACGATGAACCCGGCGGGGGCCTCCACCACGGTGTCACCGTGGGACATCCAGACCGACTGGGTGACCGGCAGCCCGGCGAACAGCGCTCCCTCCCGGAGCACGCTGAGCGAGGTGCCGCCATATTCGGCACTCCCCGTCTTGGCCACCTTTCCGCCCAGTGCCAGGGCCATCGCCTGGTAGCCGTAGCAGATGCCGAACGTCGGCACCCCGGTCTCGAAAAGGCCGACGGGCACCGGCGGCGCGCCCTCCGCGTACACCGAGGAGGGGCCGCCGGACAGGATGATCGCCTTGGGCTTCCTGGCCAGCATCTCCGCCACCGGCATCGTCGAGGGGACGATCTCGGAATAGACGTGACATTCACGCACCCGGCGGGCGATCAGCTGCGCGTACTGCGCGCCGAAATCCACCACAAGAACCGTGTCGAAGTCAGACACCGGAAAGTGACCCCCAAAGGCATCGAGCGGTACGTGTCAGTCTATCGGCGGCCTCCCAGCGCACTGGCCACCCGCACTGGCCACCCGCACTGGCCACCCGCACTGGCCACTTGGACCTGCCACGCGGACCTGCCACGCACGGCGCCCGGGCCCCTCCGAGCGGCCCCCGTTGTGCGCGGCAAGTCCGGTACGGTGACCGCTCAGACGGCGGCTCCTCAGACGGCGACCGCGTGCAGGGTGAGCGAAGGATAGTCGGTGTAGCCCCGGTGGTCGCCGCCGTATGCCTTGCTGAGGTCGGGCTCGTTGAGCGGAGCGCCGAGGCGAAGGCGCAGCGGCAGGTCCGGGTTCGCCAGAAACGCCTGGCCGAGCGCGACCACGTCCGCGCCCCACTCCAGCCACTTCGCGGCGGTGACGGCCGGATCGGTGCCGGCCGGGTCGTTGACGATGAGGGCGTTTCGCCACAGGTCGCGGATCCGCCGGCTGAGGTCGTCTCCGCCTGTCGCCATCAGGTGCAGGTAGCCCAGGTCAAGCTCGGCGAGCTCGGACACCAGGGCCGGGTAGACCTCGTGGGCGTCGTCCTCGGCCAGGTCCTGGGCGCCGCTGGCCGGCGACATCCTGATCCCCACCCGGGACGGGCCGATCTCCTCGGCGACGGCCGTGGCGGTCTCCACGGCGAGCCTGATCCGGCCGGCGACCGATCCCCCGTAGCGGTCGTCACGCAGGTTGGCGTTTTGCGACAGGAACTGGTGGATGAGATAGCCGTTGGCGCCGTGCAGTTCGACGCCGTCGAATCCGGCGTCGATCGCCCGGCGTGCGGCCCCGGCGAAGTCCCGGATGGTCGCCTCCACCTCCCCGGTGGACAGCTCCACCGGGACGGGGAGCTCCTGCGGCCCGCTCGGGGTGAAGATCTTCCCGGCCGCCCGTACGGCCGAAGGCGCGACGGGGACCGCACCGGTGTTGTCGGGATGACCGACCCGGCCCGCGTGCATGAGCTGGGCGAAGATCCGGCCCCCCGCGGCGTGGACGGCGTCCGTCACCTCGCGCCACCCGGCCACCTGCTCGTCGGTGTGCAGCCCCGGGGTGTCCATGTAGCCCTTGCCTGCCGGGCTGGGCTGGATCCCCTCGCTGATGATCAGTCCGGCCGAGGCGCGCTGGGCGTAGTAGAGCGGCGCCAGCGGCGAGGGAATCCCGTCCACATATGACCGTGAACGGGTCATGGGCGCCATGACCAGGCGGTTGGGCAGACGCAGCGAGCCGAGGTCGAAAGACGTGAACGGCATGACTCGAAACCCTTTCTTGGGCAGCCAATTTGGCCGACCAACTTGGTCGGCCACGAACTGTTTTACAACTTGGCCGACCAATATGCAAGCGGTACCCTGGTGGCGTAAGAAGGCCCCGAGATGGTGAGGCCCGCAATGATGGAGCCGCTGGTTCACGACACGACGGCATGTTCGGTGTCGCGTGAGGAGGACCCCGACAGCCTCAGCTGCCTGATGGCCGCGGCGTCGCGGGGCCACCGGGTCCTGCACGCCGCCCTGCTGGCGGAGATCGGCCTCTACCCGGGACAGGACCGGGTGCTGATCGCGTTGTGGGAGAACGGCCCGCAGTTCCAGAACAAGCTCGCCGCGTTGCTGGGCATCGACATGTCGACGATGACCAAGAGTCTGCAGCGCCTCGAGCGGGGCGGACTGGTGAGCCGCGCTCCCTGTGCCTCGAACCGGCGCCTCAGCATCGTGAGCACGACGCCCAAGGGCGACGCGCTGCGCCCGGAGGTGCGCAGGATCGCCGATGAGGTCCAGCGGCGACTGACCCACGGCCTGACACCGGAACAGGTGGAGACGCTCTGCTCATTGCTGGCCGTGGTCAGGAACAACACCTGCCGCGAGGCCATGTGCCCGCCTGACGCCCCCGCCGTCGCCCATTAGCCGAGCCGGACCAAGGCCGGTCACCGTACGGCCCGGAGGGCGGAGAAGATGGTCACCGTACGGCCGGGCGGCTTGGTGCAGGCCGACCTGATCGGGCTTCGTCTCAAAGGCTGCTCGCCCGGGGCAACTCCAGCAGTGCGTGTTAGGCGGCTGCTTGAGTGGCGAACTCCCCGGCGTTAAGGCCGCGCATGAAGGCGATCCATTCGGCGCGGGTGTAGCGCAATGTCGCCCCATCAGCGGGGTGGCGAAGCGCGACGGCACCGCCCGGCAAGGACGCCATCTGCACCCGGTCGCTCACTAGGCCCTTCGGGGCGCTGATCCAGGTCGCTCCGGCAAGGTCGAGTTGATAGAGGTCGGTTTTGTCCTGTGGGATGGCCTCGATAGGGCAGTGGTCGACGGGCGCGGCCAGCAGGAAGTCGGCGAAGTGTGTCCACGCCTCGGCGGAGACCACGATGGCCGGCAGGCTGGGGAACTTGGAATCGCGCAGGCCTACGACGCCCGGGGCGCCGCGGCCGACCATGACACAGTTGGCTCCACCGTCGCTGAAGCTGCTCGTGGTCCAGGTCATGGCCTCAGATGCGGGGTGAGAAGACATCTCGTCACAATTCCTTGATCATTTTACTGAGTGCCGCGATTGTATCGCGAGGGGACAGGGCGGCGGAGCGAAGGTGCTCGGCGGCTGTGGTGTATCGCTTCACGGCGTCTTCATCCTCAAGATATTGGGCCGAAGTGAGTGCTTCCAAGCACACGATCGCAGGGCCGGAGTCGAAGTGCATCAGGGTGAAGCTGCCTTCCAGACCCGCGTGCTCACCTGCCTCGTACGACAGCAGCACGATCTGGACGTGGGAGTAGCGGCGGTCGGCAGCGATGTCACGCAGATACTCAAGTTGCTCCTTCATCACTGCGGTGTCGGGGCCGCCCACGCGCTGGCGTACCGCCGTCTCTGACAGGGCGACCCACAGCTCGGGGGGATCGTCGCGGTCGATGACCGCCTTCTTGCGATTCAGGCGCAACTGGACGAATTTGTCGATCTCTTCGTCGGTCTGCCACATGCGGCTGGCCGCGACGACACGGCGCGCGTAGAACTCGGTCTGCAACCACCCGGGGATGAGCAGCGGTGACCATTTGAAGATTCGGGTGGCGGATTCCTCAAGGCTGAGGTAGTCGGCGAAAGGGTCGCGCACGACGCCTTTGAACTGCTGCCACCAGTTGCGCTGGGCGGCCTTGCGCGCCAGCTCCATGATCTCTTCGCGGCGCGCTGGGTCGGTCAGCTGGTAGCTATCGAGAATGAACGGCACGTCACGGACGGGCAGCTGCTGCTTGCCGTTTTCGATCTTGCTGAGGGAGGTCTTGGGCCGCTGCAGGAGCTCGGCGGCCTGCTCCAGGGTCAGCCCTTGCGCATGGCGGAGCTCTTCCAGCTCTCGCCCCAGGCGTCGACGACGCACCGTAGCTCTGACCTCCGGCATGAAGACCTCCCAGAGAGAAGGGTAGCCCAATCCGGCATCTTGCTACACGCTCACTTGCTCAGGAGAAACTTTCTCCTCGTATCTGTTGCGCGAGAGCTGCTTTCCCTTCATCATCTTTCTCGTACCCCCGGTCCTGCCGCGTTGATCCCGGAGTGCGACACGACCTGCCGTATACCTGCCACCCATGGAGGGGCGATGGATACCGCAATCAGGGAGAAACCGCCGCTCCCGTACGGTCAGTTCTCTTTGCATCAGCGGTTCAGCAGCGAAGCGATGGGGCCGATCCGCCACCAGGTGGCGGCCCACTTGCGCCTATGGGAAATGTCGGCACTCGTGGAGCAAGGCATGCTGGTCGCCAGCGAACTGTGCAGCAATGTCCGGCACGCTGGAGACCGGCGCTTTGAGCTGCGGATGGTCCTGCTCAACGGCAGGGTCCGGCTGGAAGTGCGTGACTACTCCACCGCCCTGCCGTACTTCCCCGCAGAGGTTCCCGCCCCTGACGCCGTCAGTGGGCGCGGCCTGTACCTGGTCGCCGAGCTTGCCGAGCACGTCGGAGTAGACCTCCTCGGCGACGGAAAGATCATCTGGGCAGTGTTGGGGCCCGGTCCCTGCCTGACCGACGCCATCGTGAAGGCCGCAAGCCAGCACGGCGAGCCGACAGACCAGCAGGTTCGCCCCAGCGCCCCTGAGGTGGGTCGAGCATGATCGGTCATCGCCGAGGTCGCGCTCTGTCATGCATCGAAGATCGAACGTCGTAAGGAGGCGGAACCACCAATGCGAATCGCCCTTATAGGCCTGCAACGGGAGCACACTCCACCGGCCGGTTACGGCGCGGTCGGTCGGATCGTCGCGGGCCTCGCCGTCGCGTTGAGCCGGCGCGTCGAGGTACTGACCGTGGTCGCCAAGGGGTCACGCGTGTCGCCGCGCTCATTCGAGGTGCCATACGTGGGGCGTCGAGGAACGCCGGATCCGGAGCACATGGCGAGGTACGCCAACGTCCTCTCCCGGTGCGACGTCGTCCACAACCACGATCCGGAGATGATCGAGTGGCTTGAGAAGCACGTCGCGACCCCTGTCGTGACCACACTGCACACCAACCGACTGCCCGCCGCTTCGCCGACGGCCCGTTTCGCCTACCTTTCCGAGTTCCAGGCCCGGGGCCTGAAGCACGTTGGCTTCGCAGGTTGGGGACGGCCGATCATCATGCCGCCGTCACTGGATCGTGATACAGCCCGCTCGAAGGATCTGCTGGTCCTGGGACAGGTCCGTCCCGAGAAGGGGATCGTCGATGCGTGCCGGCTCGCGGCTGCGACGGGTCGCCGGCTGATCCTCGCCGGACCGCTCGCTCACCGCAACGAGACGTGGTTCGCTGAGGTCAGGAGCCGGTTCGGCGGACGACTGGTGCATGTCGGCGAGGTGGCCGACCCTGTTCGACTGCTGCTGTTGCGGACCAGCGCCGCCTTGCTCTTCCTCTCCCGACCTGCTGAGCCGCTGGGTCTGGTCATGCTGGAGGCGATGTCTGTCGGCACGCCCGTGCTCGCGCTCGACCTCGGCGCATGTAGTGAACTTGTCGCGGACGGCGTCTCGGGGTTCGTCAGGCATGACGTGGAGTCCCTGGCCATGACCGTGGACGATCTCGCTTACCTGCGACCGGATCTGGTGCAGAAGTCGGTTGAGCGCTTCAGCGAGGACGTCGTCGTCGAGGAGCACCTGCGCCTCTACCGCAGAGTCGCGCAGCGCTCGCTGCTGACCATGGAGAGCGCCTCATGAACAGGTACTCGACCTTCTTGGAGAGCAGCAGACCCACCCGACTCGCCCGGCTCGCGCTGAAAGTCGCCGATGGATACGTCTCCTTCCGGTATCCCAGGCAGCCGTGGCCGCCTCTGAAGATGATGTACGAAGGCCCATCGAGCCGATGGGTGTACCGCCGGAACGGGCTCGCTTATCTCGATCACTTGAAGGCGCTGGCCGGTCTCACGCCCGCCAGTCGCATCTTCGACATAGGTTGCGGCCTGGGCAGGAAGACCTGGCCGCTGGTGGGGTACCTCGAGACCGGTGAATACATCGGTGTCGACCCGCGTGAGGCGGCGGTCGAATGGTGTCGCCGGAACCTCTCATCGCGGGACAGGAAGCTGAGGTTCCGCCACATCGACGTTCGGAATGGTTATTACACGCCGAACGGATCTCACGATGCCTCAGCGATCACGTTGCCCGCCGATGACGACCGCTACGACATCGTCATGGCGAACTCCGTCTTCACCCACATGCTCCCCGGCGAGATCGCAAACTACCTCGGAGAATGCAGCAGGATCCTCGCCTCCGGCGGGAGACTGCTCTGCACGTTCTTCTTGAGCCCCGACAACCCGGCCGCGGTGGGGCCGATCGGTGCTCCTGCCCGCTACGCCTTCCCCTACGAACGCGACGGATATCGCGTCCAGCACGACGACTGCGACGAGCACGTGATCAACTACCGCGAGAGCGACATTCGGGAGATGTGCGACTCGGTCGGCATCCGTCTCCTGGACATCAAGTGGGGTTCATGGCGCGGGAACGCCCGCTACCTGGATTTCCAGGACATCGTGGTCGGAGAGAAACCATGAACGGGGGAAGGGATGGCGCCGTCCCGCACATCCACCTTGTCAGCAGCGAATTCCCGCCCTTGGTCCGCGGAGGCGCCGGAATCCACGTCTACGAACTGCACCGCCATCTGTCACGAGTCACCGATGTAAGCGTGACTCTGCTGAGGGGTTCGCCCCGAGAGCAGAGCACGTCCATCCCTCTGCCGGCCCCTGCCCGGTCGCAGCGGTATCGGGTCCACCGCACTCTGGCCGACTCCTTCGCTCAAGAGACCTTCGGGCAAGTCGTGCACACGCACTCGATGGCGGCTCATATCGCGGCGATGCGGTCAGGTCGCCCTTACCTGAGCACGGTGCACTCGATCGAGGCCGACCGTCCATGGCGGGCCGCGCGACACGGCGACCTGTTCGAGCGGGCGGTGGACACCGAGATGGCGGCCCTGAACGCCGCGTCAACCGTGATCTGCGTGTCGGAGGCGATCGCGCGGGACTTGGCGAAGCACTACGGCATCGAACGCAGTCACGTGGTTCCGCCCGCATACGAGGTTGCGCAGTGGTACCACGACGACGCCTGTGACGCGCTGCCTCAGCGGGTCCTCCCCTGGGATCGCCCGTTCGTCCTGGCGACCGGCCGCATCAGCAAGCAGAAGGGCTACCGGTACCTGTTCGCCGCGCTGCGGCGGTTACGTCGGCCGACAACCCTCGTGGCGCGTGCCGGTTCCCCTGAATCCGATGCGGACGCGGCCGAGTTTCGTGCGTGGCTCGCCAAGGTTCCTGAGCGGCACACCGTCGTCTGGCTCGAATCCGGGCTCGGCCGCCGGGGAATGCGGCAGCTCTATTCCAAGGCCGCGCTCCATGTGTCCCCGGCGATCTACGAACCGTTCGGTCTGTCGAACGTGGAGTCTCTGCTGTGCGGGACGCCGGTGTGTGCGACGGCGGTAGGCGGGACACCGCAGGCCCTGGGTGACACCCCGGCGATCCTTCTGCCGGACCCAGCCGATGGCGCCCTGGAATTCGGCGACCGGTTGGCGGAGGTCCTGGAGACCGCACCCTACGACCCAGAACTCCGCGAGCAGACCCGAGCCCCGTCGACACGGCACTTCCTCGCGGAGGGCGACTGGGAACGGGTGCTCCCCCGGATGCTTCAGATCTACCAGGAGGCCGTACATGGCTGACGGCCCGGTGGCCGTCATCACGGTCACGCTCAACTCGGCGGCCACAGTCGCACGCTGCTTGAGCCCCTTCCGCGAGAACGCCGAGCCGTTCTACACCGTCGTCGTGGACAACCGCTCCCGCGATGACACCGTGCAGGCACTCCAGCGACTGGGACTGGCCGACGCAGTGATCGGCAACGAGCACAACCGAGGGTACGGAGCTGCGGTGAATCAGGCGCTGGCGCATCTCAGAGATGAGGACATCGGCCCATCTGCCGTCGTGCTTCTCGATCCGGACTGCTTCATCGCCCCCGGCGACCTGCTCAAGCTGACCGCCGTCCTCCGCGACACTCCTCGGCTCGGGGCGGTGTCTCCGGTCCTGCTGTCCGCGGACGGCGTCGAACAGGTCACCGCGCACCAATTCCGCACCGTGCGGAGCGAGACCCGCCGTGTCTTCAACGAGACCCCGGTCGACGTGCTCACGCGGCAGCTCTCCCCGCACCTACATCTGACCGGCTGGGTGGTCGGCGCATGCCTAGTCCTGCGTCCGCAGGCCATCGAGACGATCGGTGGGATCTGCGAGCGGTACTTCGTCTATGTCGAGGACATCGACACCTGCCACCGGCTGCGGAAGGCCTGTTGGGGGGTGGCGATCGACACCTCGGTCAGTGTGACTCACATCGGAGGCCACAGCCTGTCGAGCAGCCAGATCGTCGACTTCGCTCCGATCCTCAAGCTCATCAACGAGTTGGACTTCTACGAGTCCGTACACAGTCGCTCAGAACGCGCCGTCATCGCGCTGCTGCGCGTGGCCAGGCAGCTACGCAAGGGCGAGGTCCTCTGTTCCAAGACCCTGATCCTGCTGCTGGCCGGTCTCGGACTGACCGCACGCCGAATCGGCAGGGTCTTCCTGCACAGGCAGGACCTGTCGGTCCGCGCGATGTTCCCGGCGTGCTGGCTGACCGCTCGGCGACATCAGTGAGAACGAGTCGGAAAGAGAGGCACACTATGGAAGACGGGCTCTACATCTCCGCGTACATCGCCCCTCCAGGAAGCGCCCCCGGCGAGAATCGATCATGGGTCCGGCATGACCAGAACATGTCCGCCTGGCTCAAGCGAGGGACGGCGGTGGAGCTGGTGGCGGTCTGGGAATTCGAGCGCATCTCCGGCTATAAGCACCATGGTGTGGCCTTGAAGAACAAGTCGGCCTTCCACGAGTTGCTGAGCGAACTCCTCCATGGCGTCGGATTGCGGATCAGCGACGTCAAGGACATCTGGGGGACTCCCGGACTGGGCTCGGGCGCCCATGACGTGGTCGCCACGGCCGTGCCCGACCTGCCGTATCACAGCCGCTGCCACCTGCTGGGCGGAATGCTCTCCGACACCCGCCACTTCTTCGAGGGCCGGGTACTCGGCCTGGCTGTCGACGACACCCCGGACTCGGTGGTCCAGCGCAAGCCGCAGAACTGGTATGTCGGTGGCTACGCCGACCACGGTTCGTTCGAACTGTTCCCGATCCCCTCTCCGGCGAAGCTCTACTCCGCAGCCTCACGGGCCTTCCGGATGCGCGAAGGAACCCTGATGGCATTGGCCACCGCGAGCAGCGCCAGGCTCGCTCCCGATATTGGCGATCCGTTCACGGGCCTGGAGATATACAGCCGCCACCTGGCAGATGGGCGCGACGCGGACGAGGAGATCGCCCGGCGGCTGGAGCAGTTGGTGGATCAAGCCGGGCACGAAGGATTGGAGGACATCGACGATCGATTCTCGACCGCCGACAGCATCGCGAGCGCAGTGATGAAGGCCGTTCAGCAAACGAGCGTCGATTTGATCGCTCAGACGATCGAACGTGCGCTTGACCGGTTCGACATCGACCCTGCCGACACCGCCCTCGCCATCACCGGCGGATACGCGCTCAACTGTCCGACCAACAGCGCGATGATGGACCGCTTCGGGTTCGCGACGTTCCTGGAGACGCCCTCGGTGAGCGACTGCGGCCAGTCGATCGGCCTCGCCCTGGCCCAGTTCCTGCGCCGCTTTCCCGATGGGTTCTCCTTCCAGTTCCCCGGGGCCTACCTGGGAGGAGACACCGGCCGGCCGGAGAAGATGATCGCCGAATTCCGCCCCTACATCTCCTCGGTGACACCGTACGCGAAGGAAACGGCGGTCGCGGACCTGATCCGCGGGCCGGTCGCCTGGGTCCAGGGCCGATCGGAGGTCGGGCCGCGTGCCCTGGGGCACCGCAGCATCCTCGCCGACCCACGGACCCCAGCCTCACGGGACATGCTTAACGCACTGAAGAGGCGGCAGTGGTGGCGGCCGGTGGCACCGATCGTCTTGGCCGACCAGATGCCGACATGGTTCGACGGTGACCGCATCTCCCCGTACATGCTGCAGACGTTCACCGTCAGTCCGGATCGCGGTCACCTCATCCCGGCGGTGGCCCACCTCGACCGCACCGCTCGCGTGCAGACGGTCTCTCCCTCCGACGACGTCGGCTTGTATGAGCTGATCAGCGCGTTTGCCGCGCAGACAGGCGTGCCTCTGCTCTGCAACACTTCACTCAACGACCACAACGAGCCGATCATCGAGACCGGGGCGCAGGCGATGAACTTCTGCCTTCGCAAAGGGCTCTCCGTCCTGTACTTGGACGACGTCCGGATCGAGATCGACAACCATGAGGCGTATCCCGTCCGATGCCCTTTGCCACGGCGGACATCACTGTTTCCGACACCCACCCCGGGTGCCGATCATCGAGAGGACCGGCGATGACCGACGAACTGCTCGGCGGCTATCACTCCGCTCCCGTGCGTCACGGCGACACCGTGGTGCGAGCCGCCGGCGCGTGGAGTCCGAACGTCCAGGCACTGCTGCGCCACTTCGAACGTGTGGGGTTCACCCAAGCACCGAAGTTCCTGTCCACCGACGACGCGACCGAGACGCTCAGCTACATCACGGGTCAACCCGGCACCTACCCGCTCAACGAGCAGCAGCGTTCAGACGAGGCGCTGACGCAGGTCGCCCGCACCATCCGGGCCATGCATGACGCCACGACCGGGTTCGTGTCTCCCGAGCCCGGCAATTGGCAGTACCGCACCACGATCCCCGCCGACGTCGACTGCATCGGCCACAACGACCTCGGACCCTACAACGTCGTCTACGACGGGGCCAGGGTGGCAGCGATCATCGACTGGGACTTCGCCGGGCCGTCGAACCGGATCTGGGACCTGTGCTACGCCGCCCACCGATTCGTCCCGCTCTCCGCGCCCCGCTCCACCAAGGCGTTCGGCTGGGACCTCGTGCCCGACCAAGCCGCACGGCTGCGGTTGTTCGCCGACGCCTACGGGCGCGGCGTTACCCCGGCTGAGCTGCTCGACCTGCTCATCGTCCGACTCTCCTCCATCGCCGCCTATATCGAGACGAAGATCCGACTGGGCGATCCCTGGTTCGACCGCCAGCGCGACGAACGGCACACCGACGCCTACCGGGAGGACATTCAGTACATCCTCGCCAATCGCGAACACCTGCTGGGCTCTGGCTGAGGCGTGTCGCGGACCCCATCCATGAACAGATTCGTCGTCTTCTGCCAGGCGCGCACCGGCACCCACCTGCTCCGCACGAGCTTGGAGCAGCATCCGGGGGTGCGCTGCGCCTGGGAGCCGTTCAACGACAAGGCCGTCCACCACTTCCCCTATGATCTCACCACGCCGGCCCGGAGCATCCTTCGGATGCTGTGGCGAGAGGAGCATGGCGTACAGGCCGCCGGGTTCCCTCTCCACCTCGGCCACGGGCGCGGCGGCCGGGCGTGGAGCGAGGTATGGGAGCTGTTGGCGGAGGATTCCTCCCTGGCCCGGCTGCATCTGTATCGCAGGAACCTTCTCGAACAGCTGGTGTCCCACACGCTCGCGCTCCGCACTGGGAACTGGATGGTGGAGGCGGACCAGGCCGTCTCACAGCCGAGCGCCGTCACGTTCGCTCTCGATGCCAAGCACTGCCATGACTGGTTCGCCTCCACCGCCGAGGCCGTGCTTGCCCAGCAGCGATCGATGCCCGACAACGCGCTCACCATCACCTACGAAGACCTGGCACAGGGCTTGAACGCCGTCCTGGCCCGGGTGTTCAGGAGGCTGGGCGTGACACCGGTGAAGGTACAACAGAAGATCAGAAAGCAGGGCAGGCCAGCGACTAAGACGTTGGAGAACTTCGAGCAGTTGCGCGACGCTTTCTCGGCCACCCCCTGGCAGTCCTTCTTTGACGGCATGAACGAGCACACCTGGGACGCTGAGATCTTCCAGATTGACGGGCTACCGCAATGATGAGCGCATTCCCCAGGTAGATCTGATGGACAGAGCACCTCTAGCGTGGGCAGTATCTCCGCCAGCCGCAGATGCCCGCCCTGTCACTGCCAAGGTCCTGACAGATCACCGGCTCCAGAGCCCGGGCTGTGGGTGATCTCCGCGATGGGTAGGCGGAGCGCGCCCGGCGCGGAGGCCGGAACGACCGGACGGGCCGGCGCGATCGGCGAGAGCCGTACGTAACCGGAGCCGAGCGCGGGACGCGGATCGCGATCACCCTTGTTGGGCCAGAACGCCATGGCCCGCTCCGCCTGGGCGGTAATGGTGAGCGAGGGGTTCACCCCCAGGTTCGCGGAGACCGCCGAGCCGTCCACGATGTGCAGCCCCTCATAGCCGTACACGCGGTGATAGGGGTCGATGACCCCGGTGTCCGGCGAGTCGCTGATCGCGCAGCCGCCGAGGAAGTGCGCGGTCGCGGGAATGTCGAACAGGTCGAGCCAACTGCCCCCGGGTATGCCGCCGATCTCCTCCGCCGCGTGCCGTACGGCCTCGTGACCGGCGGGGATCCAGGTGGGGTTCGGCTCGCCGTGGCCGGGTCCGGCCCGCAGCCGGCCACGTCGTGCTGTGACGGTGATGGAATTGTTCTTGGCCTGCATGACCAGAGCGACGATCGCGCGCTCCGACCACCTGCGGAGGTTGAACAGCCGGGGCAGTATGTGGGGCCGCCGGAGGGCCGCCCCGAGGAACTTCAGCCAGCGCGGCACCCGTCCGTCCCCGTCGACCAGCAGGGTGCGCAGCGCGGCCATCGCGTTGGAGCCGTCACCACACCGGACCGGTTCGATGTGCGTCTGCGGGTCGGGATGGATGGATGAGGTGATGGCCACGCCGCGGTTGAGTTTCTCGCCCTTCGCCGTAGGGCGTTCGAAGGTGAGCAGAGCCTCGGAGTTCGTCCGGGTGAGCACGCCCAGCCGCGGTGACAGCCGGGGCAGCGTGGTCGCCCTGAGCCGATGGAGCAGGTGCTGGGTTCCGTACGTCCCGGCCGCGAAGACCACCTGGCGGGCGGTGAGCGTGCGGGTGCGGCCGAACGGGCCGGTACGGCGGACCGCGATCTCGTAGCCGCCCTCCACCGGGCGGACGCCGATGACCGTGGTCTCGGGATGGACCTTCGCCCCGGCCTGCTCGGCCAGGTAGAGGTAGTTCTTGATCAGCATGTTCTTGGCGCCGTGCCGGCAGCCGGTCATGCACTCGCCGCACTCGGTGCAGCCGCGCCGGCGCGGTCCCACCCCGCCGAAGTATGGATCGTCTACCTCCACGCCGGGCTCGCCGAAGAAGACGCCGACCGGGGCGAGATGGAAGGTGTCGCCCACGCCCATCCGTTCGGCGACCTTGCGCATCACCTCGTCGGCCGGGGTCATCGTGGGGTTGAGGACCGCGCCGAGCATCCGTTTGGCCTGGTCGTAGTAGGGGGCGAGCTCGGCCTTCCAGTCGGTGATGTGGCTCCATTGGGGGTCGGTGAAGAACGGGTCGAGCGGTTCGTAAAGGGTGTTGGCGTAGACGAGGGAACCGCCGCCGACTCCCGCTCCGGCCAGCACCATGACGCCGCTCTCACCTCGCAGGACGTGGATGCGCTGGATGCCCTTCAGACCGAGCGCGGGAACCCACAGGAAGTCCCTGGCCCGCCAGGAGTTCTTCGGTAGCGATCTTTCATCGAAGCGCCGACCGGCCTCGACGACGCCCACCGAATATCCCTTCTCGGTCAGCCTGAGCGCCGCGACGCTCCCCCCGAACCCCGACCCGATGACGACAACGTCGTAGTCCATGTCCCCCTCCCACCTCCCGTGATCTTGCAGTTTCTCGCAGACGACCCATCCGACCTGGCATTTTCCCTCTTGTGATCTTGCAGTTACTCGCAGGGCATCCACCCGACCTGGCGTTTCCCTCTTCGTGATCTTGCAATTGCAAGATCACGAAGAATTGAAACCCAGGTCAAGCATGGCGCATGCGAGTAACTGCAAGATCACGAAACCTCTTTCCCCAGCTCAAGCCATCCTTCTGCGAGAATTCGCAAGATCACGGCGGGGGTGGGTTGGGGGTTTTGGGTTATTTGAGGTGGAGGCGCTTCATCGTCTTGAGGACGACGGCGAGGGTGTCGGCGTACTTCTCGTACGTCATGCCGAGGATCGGCTCGAATCCCAGCCAGGTGGCCTGGCTGGCGATGGTCTGGCTCTCGGTGTACTTGAGCAGTCCCTCCGTCCCGTGACGGCGGCCGAGGCCCGACGCCTTCATCCCGCCCATCGGCGCGTCATGCGATCCCCAGGCCGAGGCGTACCCCTCGTTGATGTTGACCGTGCCGGCCGTGAGGCGGGCGGCGAGCGCCCGCCCCCTGGTGAGGTCACCGGTCCAGATGGACGCGTTCAGGCCGTACGGCGTGTCGTTGGCCTTCTCGGCGGCCTCGTCCTCATCCGCGAAGCGGTAGATCGAGACGACCGGGCCGAACGTCTCGTCGCGGCAGACGGACATCTCCTCGGTGACCCCGTCCAGGATGGTCGGCTCGTAGAACAGCGGGCCGAGATCGGGTCGCGCCCTGCCCCCGGCCAGCACCCTGGCCCCCTTGTCCACGGCGTCGGCCACGTGCGCGGACACCGCCTCAAGTTGCCGCCGGTAGGTGAGCGAGCCCATCTGCAGGTCCCAGTCCAGGCTCGCGCCGATCTTCATGTTCCGCACCGTCCGCGCCAGTTTGTCGCAGTACGCGTCGGCGATCGACTCGTGCACGTAGAGCCGTTCGATCGAGATGCACAGCTGGCCGGCGTTGGTGAAACAGGCCCGGATGGCCCCTTGTACGGCCACGTCCAGGTCGGCGTCGTCGAGCACGATCATCGGGTTCTTGCCACCGAGCTCCAGTGAGCAGCCGATGAGCCGCTTGGCGGCCTCCTCGGCGATCTTCCGACCGGCGCGGGTGGATCCGGTGAACGCCACGTAGTCCGCGCCGTCCAGCAGCGGATCGCCGATGTCGGCCGGATCGCCCAGCGCCACCTGCCAGATGTCGCGCGGCATGCCCAGTTCGACGAGCAGGTCGATCGTCCACAGCACGGACAGCGGGGTCTGCGTGTCCGGTTTGTGCACCACCGCGTTCCCCGCGATCAGCGCCGGGGTCACGTCGCTCACGCCAAGCGCCAGCGGGTAGTTCCACGGGCTGATCACAGCGACCACGCCCTTGGGATGGCGCAGTTCGGTGGCTCTGGTGGCGATCGGGAAGATGCCCTGCCGCCGATGCGGCGACAGCAGCCCCGGTGCGCGACGCACGAAATAGAGCGTGCAGCCCGCGGCGTCGAGCACCTCTTCGTACGCGTGCCGCCGCGCCTTGCCCGTCTCCCACTGCACGATGTCGAGCAGCTCCGCCCGGCGGTCGAGCATCGCGTCGTGCAGGCGCAGGAACGGCTCGATCCGCTCCCTGATCGGCAGCGCCGCCCATGCCTCCTGCGCCGCCCTGGCCCTGGCATGGGCCGTACGGACGTCTTCGGCTGTGGAGACCGGGACCTCGGCCAGCGGCTCCCCGGTGAAGGGCGCCGGGATCTCCTTGGTTTTACCCTCTGAGGCGACGTGTTTGAGGACCCGATCGACCATCGCGGCGTCGAGTGCCCGAATCGTGGCAGCCATGCCGGAAGAATATTCCGGTGTCGAAAACCTGGCTACTGATCGGTAAGAAAACCTTCAAGACGACGGAACGGCGAACCGGCGGATCTATCGATCCGTGGTAGGGGCATGAGGACATTGATGCGTACGGCGGGCGTTCTCGCCCTCGCCGGACTGCTGACCGCGGCATGCTCCGGAGGCCGTACGGCACCGCCATCCGGCCCGGCCGAGCCCGCGCCGGTGGACCTGACCGGCCAGATCAGGCTGGTTTCCTATACGAACTGCGACGAGATGCTCAGCGGGTTGCGTGCCGCCACGGCGGAACACGTGACACCGTGGGGCCTCGACACCATGGTTCCGATGTTCGCCCGGGAGAGCGTGGCCGCCGGCAAGCAGCTGCCGACCGCCCTTTCCGACACCGGCGGTCAGCCGTACTCGACCACCAACGTGCACGAGTCCGGCGTGGATGAGCCGGACCTGGTGAAGACCGACGGCAAGCGGCTGGTCACCGTCAACCGGGGCGTGCTCCGCGTGATCGACACCACGACGCGGCAGGTCACCGGCACGCTGCGACTCGTTCCCGAGGAGCAGAGCTGGGCCCCGGCCGACCTGCTCGTCTCCGGGGACCGCGCGCTCGTGCTGTTCGAGGGCGGCGGCATCGTGCCGTTCGGTGCGATGGCGAAGGCCCGCCCGGGGCCGACCGGCCCGCGCTATGCGCTGGTGGACCTCTCCGGGGAGCAGCCGAAGGCGCTCGGCGCGATGACCGTCAACGGCTCGCACGTCGACGCCCGCCAGGTCGGGGCGACCGTACGGATCGTCGTACGGTCCCAGCCGGAGATCGCCTTCCCCCGGCAGGAGCCGGAGACGCCCGAGCCGAAGCTGCTCCAGCGCAACCGCGAAGCGGTGCTGGCCGCGCCCGTCGACGCGTGGCTTCCGTCCTACGAGATCGAGTCCGGCGGCGTGAGCCGTACCGAACGGGTGGGCTGCGACCGGGTGAGCCATCCGGCCGAGTTCACCGGAACCTCGATGCTGACCATCCACACCATCGACCTGAACGGCGAGCTCACCGCTGACGGGCCGATCAGCGTGGCCGCCGACGGCGACACCGTGTACGGCACGCGGAGCAGCCTCTACGTCACCAGCAACCCCCGATGGTGGTTCGGCGGGCCGGCGGCCTCCGGCGAGGCACGTGCGAGCGGGGCGGCCGAACCGCCGGAGCGTACGGAGGTGCACCGGTTCGACGTCAGCGGGACCGGCACGCCGCGGTACGTCACCTCGGGGAGCGTGCCCGGACGGCTGCTCAACCAGTACTCGCTGTCCGAGAACGCGGGCGACCTGCGGGTGGCGACGACCAGCGGCGCCGAGGTGTTCGGCGCGAGCCCCGGCAAGAGCGAGAGCGGCGTCTACGTGCTGAACGCCGACACGCTGACCCAAAAGGGTGAGGTGACCGGACTGGGCCGGGGCGAGCGGATCTACTCGGTCCGTTTCATCGGTGACCTCGGTTACGTGGTCACGTTCCGGCAGACCGATCCGCTGTACACGCTGGACCTTCGCGATCCGGCCGCGCCGAAGGTCACCGGAGAGCTGAAGATCACCGGCTACTCGGCCTATCTCCATCCCGGCGGTCCCGGACGGCTGATCGGCATCGGTCAGGAGGCGGACAAGCAGGGCCGCGCGCAGGGCACCCAGATTTCGCTGTTCGACGTGGCTGACCCGGCGCAGCCCCGGCTCCTGTCCCGCTTCCACCAGCGGGACTCGGGCTCCGAGGTCGAGTGGGACCCGCATGCCTTCCTCTACTGGGAGCCGTCCCGCCTGGCCATGCTCCCGCTCATGAACTGGACCGGCGACGGCCCGAACGGGAGCGCGGCGCTGGTCCTGCGGGTCGGTGACGACGGCATCGCCAAGGCCGGTCTGATTGAGCACCCGGCGGCCCCGAAGCCGCAGCGCACCGACTTCGCCCCCGCCGACCAGGGCATCCGGCGCTGTGTCGTCATCGGCGACAGCGTGTGGACGGTCTCCGACCTCGGACTCAAGGTCAGCGCCATCGACAACCTCGCCGACCAGGCCTGGATCCCCTTCACCTGACCGATGTCGTACGGCTCCCGCCCCGGGCGACGGGAGCCGTGCTGGAATCCCATCACCGACTTGTCTATAATTCTGTACATGTCAGCGACAGTAGTTCCTCTGGCGGACGCACGTGCCCGCCTATCCGGCATCGTCGAATCAGCAGGAAGCACACACGAGCGTTTCACGATCACTCGCAACGGCGTGCCCGCTGCCGTGCTTCTCTCGGTAGACGACTATGACACGATGCGCGAGATGATCGAGATCCTCGCCGATGACGAGACAGTGGCCGCTATCCGGGAGGGACTGGCCGACCTGGCGGCCGGGCGGGTGTACTCCCAGGCTGAGGTGGAAGCCGAGCTTCGCCGGTCCGGTCGTCTGTGAGCGAGCGGTACGAACTCCGGCTCACCTGCCGGGCCAAGCAGGATCTCGCCGAGAGACTGCCGGCTAAGATCGTGCCTGCCGTGTGGGAGTTCATCACAGGACCGCTTCTGGACAACCCCCATCGCGTGGGCAAGCCACTGGACGAGCCTCTGGCCCCGCAGTGGTCGGCGCGTCGAGGCGACTACCGCGTGCTGTATCTGATCGACGATGGCCAGGTCGTGGTCCAGGTGGCCTCTGCTCAGCATCGGACGGATGCTTACCGGTCGCGCTGAATCTCGGTCACGCCGACGAGTACGCTCGCTGAAAGTTGTTCCTACCGGTCCCACCCCTCGTCGATCAGACGCACTCCATGTCAGGCCTGGCCGTACAGCATGGGCAGGTCCACGAGGAGGACGGCGGGGTCCTTGCGGGCCTCGGCCCGGAGGTCGCCGTCGAAGCCGGCGCCGCTGTAACAGGCCAATGTGGTTCCGGAGGTGTCGTAGCCCTTGGCCGACAGCAGGTCGCGGGCTCGGCGGAGGCGTTCCAGGTGGCGCAGGCCCATCACCTTGTCCCACTTGGCCTCGCCCAGGGATCTGATCGTCCGGGACTCGCCGGGGTAGGCCGGGCCAAGGACGGCCACGTCCACGTCGATCTGGGTCTTGGCCGCGGGGTCGGCCACCGTGCCGGCCGCGATCTCGCCGATGCCGCCCTCACCGAAGTGCTCCCTGCCATAGCGCAACGCGTACTCCCGGCAGAGCGTCTCGAAATGCGGCCCCATCACCTTGGACAGGAAGCGCTGCCGGGAGCGACGCCAGACCTCCTCGCCGAGGCCGAGGCCGAGGTCCGTCCACTCCGGACGCATGATCGCTTGATAGAAGGTGATGAGCGGTTCCGCGATCCGGTAGCGCGTCCGTCCCGATCGGAAGGCGTCCTTCTCCTTGACCAGCAGCCCGCAGTCCTCGAGGACATTGAGCGGATGGGCGATATCGGATGATTTGTAGCCGATGTGCCCCGCGATGCCGCCCCAGGTGTTGTTCCCCTCCGCGACCGCGGAGAGAACCGAATGGTAAAGGGCGGGGTCACGGATGTCGGACTCTTCCGCCAGCAGGTAGCGGCCTTCACGGAAGAGAGACGTCCGCCGATCGAGGACCGTGCGGACCACCCATCCGTCGAAGTCCTCGGCCGACGTCGGCCGGTCTCCCAGCACGAACTCGTCCCGGTAGGCCGGGGTGCCGCCGACGATCGCGTGGAGCATCGCCGCCAGGCGTGGATCGTCCGACACGCCCCAGAACTCGGCGGCGTCCCGGTAGGGCAGAGACTGGACCACGAGCTCCAGACGGGCCCGCCCCCGCAGCGGGGCCTGACCGGCGAGGATCTTGCCCATCACCGACAGCGCGGAACCGCAGATCAGCACCCGTGCGTTGCTGGTTCCGCCATGTGTGCGGCCGCGCAGATCGATCTCCTGCTTGAGGATGGACGGAAGCGCGGGGTTCGCCTTCATCAGATACGGGAACTCGTCGATGATCAGTGGCATCGGACGGTCCCTGGGCAGCGAGAAGAAGAAGGTGAGCGCGTCCCGCCAGTCCGCGAACGGGTAGCCCACCGGGGAGCCGGTGTGCCTGGCCAGCGCCATCCCGAACAGGCGGAGCAGCTCGATCTCCGTGCCCTCCGTCGCCTCGAAGTAGAAGCCTCCGAGAGCCTCGGCCAGGTTCTTGAGCAGGAAGGTCTTGCCCTGCCTGCGCCGACCGCTGACTACGCCGAAGGCGACCTCCGCCTGAGCCCCGGTCGCGAAGGAGGTCAGCGCCTCCCACTCCCAGTCCCGGTCGAAGATGTGTCCCGGTTTGGCCACCATCGAGCGATCACCTCGCTACTGAAATACAGTTCGCTTAACCGTATTTCAGTGGCTGCCGAGCCTGCATGGTGTTCTCGACACGGGGTCAGGCTATGGGGACGATCTCGGGGGCGCCGAGACGGATCGCGTCGGCCTCCTGGTCGGAGTCCTGCTCCTGGGAGGCCCGCTCGGCCTCGACGCGCTTGGTGTAGTAATCGACCTCGCGCTTGATCTGGTCGGCGTCCCAGCCGAGCGGTCCCGCCATGAGCTCGGCGGCCTCCTGCGCGACCGCCACGCCCCGGTGGAAGGTCTCGATCGAGATCCGGGTGCGCCGGGTCAGCGCGTCGTTGAGGTGCCGGGCGCCCTCGTGCGTCGCGGCGTACACGATCTCGGCGCGGAGATGATCGTCGGCGCCGGTCAGCGGCCGGCCGAGCGAGGGGTCCCGATCGATGAGCGCCAGCACCTCGTCGATCATGGACCCGTAGCGTCTGAGCAGGTGCTCGATCCTGGCGACGTGCAGGCCGGACGAGCCGGCGAGACGGTGGCGGGAGTTCCACAGCGCCTGGAAGCCCTCGGCCCCGACCAGCGGCACCAGGTGCGTGCAGGATTGCGGCACCCGCTGGTCGAGACCGTGGGCGACCGCGTCCACCGCATCGGCGGCCATCACCCGGTAGGTGGTGAACTTGCCGCCGGCCACCATGACCAGTCCGGGCACCGGATGCGCGACCACGTGCTTGCGCGAGAGCTTTGAGGTCTCCTCCGACTCTCCGGCGAGCAGCGGCCGCAGCCCGGCGTAGACGCCCTCGACGTCGTCCCTGGTCAGCGGGACCGACAACACGGAGTTGACATGATCGAGCAGATAGTCGATGTCGGCCCGGGACGCGGCCGGTCGCGCCTTGTCGAGCGTCCACTCGGTGTCGGTCGTCCCGATGATCCAGTGGCGGCCCCACGGGATGACGAACAGCACCGACTTCTCGGTGCGCATGATGATCCCGGTGAGGGAGTGGATCCGGTCGCGGGGCACCACCAGGTGGATGCCCTTGGACGCCCTGACGTGGATCTGGCCGCGTCCCCCGACGAGCTGCTGGATCTCGTCGGTCCACACCCCCGTGGCGTTGACGACCTGGCGGGCGCGCAGGTCCAGCTCGGCGCCGGTCTCCAGATCGCGTACCCGCACGCCGGTGACCCGCTCGCCCTCGCGCAGGAAGCCGATCGCCTGCACGCGTGAGGCGATGTGCGCGCCGTACGTCGCGGCCGTCCTGAGCATCGTCATCACGTAGCGCGCGTCGTCGACCTGGGCGTCCCAGTACTGCACGGCCCCGCTGAACGCGGACCGCCTGAGCGCGGGGGCCACCCGCAGGGCGGCCTTCCTGGTCAGGTGCCGATGCCCGGGCACCCCGCGCCCGGCGCCGAAGGAGAAGCCGAGCGTGTCGTAGAGGATCATCCCGGCTCCGATGTACGGCCGTTCCCAGCCGGGACGGGTCAGCGGGAACAGGAACGGCACCGGCCGCACCAGGTGGGGGGCGATCCGCTGCAGGAGCATCGACCGCTCCCGCAGGGCCTCCCTGACCAGGTCGAAGTCAAACTGCTCCAGGTAGCGCAGCCCGCCGTGGACCAGCTTGGACGACCGGGACGAGGTCCCGGAGACGAAGTCCCTCGCCTCCACGAGCCCCACGGACAGGCCGCGGGTCGCGGCGTCCAGGGCCACCCCGGCCCCGACGACGCCACCGCCGATCACCACTAGGTCGAGTTCCTGTGACTCCATCCGCGCCAACGCGGAGGCGCGTTCGGCGGGGCCGAGCCGCGCCGCGCCCATCCTCACCGACATAGGGCTCCCTCTGTACGGCTTTTCGCCTCTGCCGTGGTAAATCTACCCGCGAGTAGCGCGCCGGGAATCCTGGTTAACTTCCCCTTTCCCAAGGATCTACCCAAATGTCGGTTATTACGCAGACCTGCTGCTACCGCATGGCTTGGCGCACCAGGTGGGAGTCGGTCACCTGCTCGAAGCGCACGATGCGCCCGTCTCGCACCTGCCAGAAATGAGCGAACCGCACCGTCATCGACTTGCCCGTCGCCCGGTATGTGCCCGTGTAGAGCCCGAGCGTCACCACGTTGCCGTCACCGCCGTCGATCACCTGCTCCGGCGTCGCGTCGAACCCGTCCCAGTCCGCGCCGAGCCGGCCGAACACCTGCTCGCGGATCTCGTCCAGGCCCACGTACGTGCCCGCGTACGGGAAGCCGGCCATCTCGGTCCAGCTCATGTCGTCGGCGAAGTCGGCCAACATGCCGTCGAGATCCCCACGCGCCGAGGCGGCGTAATGCGCTTCGATGATCTCCCGGTTCGTCGCCATGCTCATCCTTTCGTCCAGTTCGGGTCGAGGTCGTCAGTGCGGGTCGAGGTTGATGAAGACACCCTTGACCTCGGTGTAAACATCCAGCGCGTACGCGCCCATCTCGCGGCCGAAGCCGCTGCTCTTGAAGCCGCCCCACGGCGCCGCCGGGTCGGGCGTGTGCAGCATGTTGACGAACACCGCCCCGGCCCGGACATCGGCGGCCATCCGGTGCGCCGTCGTCAGGTCGTCGGTCCAGATCGACGCGGCCAGGCCGTACGGGCTGTCGTTCACCCGCCCGGCGAGCTCGTCCGGATCGTCATAGGTCAGCACCGACATCACGGGTCCGAAGATCTCCTCACGGGCGATGCTCATCCCGTCATCGACGCCGCTGAACACCGTGGGCCGGTAGAAGTACCCGTCCGCGAGCGGGCCCTCCGCGCGCCCACCCCCGGTCACGAGCTCGGCCCCCGCGGTCACCCCTTCGCGCACGTACCGGTCGACCTGCCGCAGGTGCTCCTCGCTGACCAGCGGACCTGCCTCCGTCTCGGGCGCGATGCCCGGGCCCAGCACGATGCGCCCCGCCATCTCGGCGGCCCTTTCGACGAACTCGTCGGCGCGGCGGGCGTCCACATAGAAGCGGGAATAGGCCGCGCACACCTGGCCGCTGTTGAACATCGCGCCCTGGACGCAGCCGGCCACGGCCCGCTCGATGTCGGCGTCGGCCGCCACAATCACCGGAGTCTTGCCGCCGAGCTCGAGCGTGACCCGGGCCAGGTTGTCCGCCGAGGCACGCAGGATGCCGCGCCCAACCTCGGTCGAGCCGGTGAACGACACCTTGTCCACGCCGGGGTGGGAGACCAGCGCCGCGCCGACGTCGGGGCCGCCGGTGACCAGGTTGACGACTCCGGAGGGGACGCCGGCCTGTTCGCACAGCTCCATCAGCTTCAGCGCGGTCAGCGGGGTCTGCTCGGCCGGCTTGATCACCACCGTGTTGCCGCAGGCGAGCGCCGGGGCGAGCTTCCAGGCGAGGATCATCAGCGGGAAGTTCCACGGGGTGATCAATGCGCAGACGCCGACGGGCTCACGCCGCGTGTAGTTCATGACGTTCGGCAGCGACACCGGGATCGTCGCGCCCTCGATCTTGGTGGTCCAGCCGGCGAAGTAGCGGAAGTGCTCGGCCGTGCCGCCGACCGAGATCTGCCGCGCGACGCCGAACGGCTGGCCCTGGTCGTGGGTCTCCAGGCGGGCCAGTTCGTCGGCGTTGGCCTCGATCAGGTCGGCCAGCCGCCACAGCAGCCGCCCGCGCGCCGCCGGGGACATGCCCGCCCATGCGGGGTCGTGCAGCGCCGACCGCGCCGCGGCGACCGCGTCGTCGACGTCGGCCCGGGTCGCTTCGGCGACCGAGCCGATCTCCTCGCCGGTCGCCGGATCCACCGTGGCGAACACCCTGTCATCCGATGCCGGACGCCATGCCCCGCCGATGAAGAGCCGGCCCGGGGTGAGCAATCGCGGTGTCCGTGCGGATCCTGCCGAGGTGTCGAGCGTCATCTCCATGAGGGGACCTGTTCTCGGGTTGGGGGACGGAGAGTGTCGTCTACGATTTCGTATATGAGACGGATGGTACGGCATCGCCGTACCGGATACCACCGTTCGTTCGCGCAACGGGTCCGGCCTCAACCACTGTGACCAAGAAAATCACTCCCTTCACGATGGCCGTCCCGCGACAATGAAGCGCATAAAAAAACAGGCCGGAGGAGGTCGAGGAGACCGAGCTTCGCCGGCCGCACAGCGCCCACGGAGGACCTCAGCGCGTCATGGACCTACCTCACCCGCTATCTCAACTGACCGGTGCGGGCGCGGACGATGAGCGCCTGCGACTTCGCCGTACGTTCACTGAGGACGCCGTCCGCTACGACCGGGCGCGCCCCGGCTATCCGGCCGAGATGTTCACGGAGTTCGCGCCCGGCAGCCGGGTGCTGGAGATCGGCTGCGGCACCGGACAGGCCACAGTCCCGCTGGCACAGTGTGACTGTGAGGTGGTCGCGGTCGAACTGGGCGCCGAGATGGCCGACCTCGCCCGCGGCAAGCTCGCTGGTTTCCCCCGTGTAGAGGTCGTCACCGCGGCGTTCGAGGACTGGCCGCTGCCGCCCGAGCCGTTCGACATCGTGCTCGCCGCCACCAGCTTCCACTGGATCGACCCCGCCGTACGCGTCACCAAGTCGGCGGACGCGCTCCGCGTGGGCGGCACGCTGGCCGTCATCTCCACCCACCACATCGCCGGCGGCAGCAGTGAGTTCTTCGCGGACGTCCAGCGCTGCTATGAGCGATACGACCCGTACACGCCTCCGTGGCTACGAATGAAGACGGCCGCCGAGATCTCGTCCGAAAGCACCGAGATCGACGCCTCCGGCAGGTTCGGCCCGGTACGGCTCCGCCGTTACGAGTGGGAGTGCGCCTACACCACTCAGGAATACCTCGACGTGCTCGGCACCTACTCGGGTCACCGCGCCCTGCCCGACGGCGCCCGGAACGGCCTGCTCGACTGCATCGCCACCCTGATCGACAGCTCCTACGGCGGCCAGATCGTCAAACGCTACCTCACCGAACTACGGACGGCCGAGAAGGTTTGAGCTATCCGAAGAGGAGATCCACAGCTGTCAACCGGGGTGGATGTCTAAGGACAGGGACCACCCGTGACCGGGCAGATTTCAATGTTGTACTCAGCGCCCTGAAGGATCTGGTGCAGGTGCTTCTCAACGGTTGAGCGCTGCGAATCCAGTCGGATCCGCCGCGCGATAGCGACGACAGTCACCTCGGCCGCGCCTGCCCGGAGGACTGACGCCGCCGCGGACTGCGCGTGGCCGCCCTGAACCCAGGTGTCTTCCAGGATGACAACGTGCTGACCTCTGACTTCCTGCGGAGCTGGTAGGAGGAAATGGTCGGGGTTGATTGTGCGGCGCCGATCCTCAGGAACTCCCGGAACAGCCTGTAGGTCAACACGCTTCCAATGGAGTGGCAGAGCTTCGCTCACCAATGCAAGTGGATGGCGACCTGGGCGTCCTCGTAACGAAGGAACCGTCACCAGTCGGGTCACCGGCATGCCTGTAACGTGATCGATGCATTCCGCGTGGTTCAGGGCGAAGCCGAGGACCAGCAGCAGTACGCGTTGGAAAGACGCATTCCTACTTCGCTGTAGGTCTGGCATCGGGTCCTTGTAGCGGTGCATGTCGCTGTTGGACTGTTCCCCGTAAACCGCGTAGGTGAGAGGCACGACTCGCTGAGCCACCGGCACCCGAGCGTTGAGGAGATCCTGGTGACAGCGGTAACAACGGCTGTACTGCCTTTCGACCGGCACCGCGCAGACTTCGCAGGTCACATTCGGCTCGCGGGTGGGATTGCGCATAATTGCACCCAGACGGGCGCGAATGATCACTCGCAGGTCCGCGTCCGGCTGCGGCACGCTCAACCGCCGAGGGCCGAAATGAGCAGTTGCTCGATCTGATTGGGCCGGTCGACCACCTCGTCGACAAGAGCGATAGCCTCCTCGACGTTGTCCACCACATGCACATCGGGGAGACGGGCAGCCGTACGTGCCCATTGGGTGCGTTCGATCACCGATCGCAGGAGGATAACCGGGCGGCCATGTTCGACTGCCTTCCGGGCCTGGATTCGGGTGCCGCTACGTTCTGTGGCCTCAACGATCACGGTGGCAAGGGCGTATCCGGACATCGTCCCGTTACGCTGCGGGAAAGTTTGCTTGTCCGGCTCCTTGTCGGGCCAGAACTGAGAAATCACCGCGCCGTAATCCGCGACCTCTCGATGTAGATCTCGATTCTCCTGCGGAAAACAGCGCCGGATGCCGGTGCCGATCACGGCGACTGTTCGTCCCCCGGCCCGGATCGCGGCCCGATGCGCGGCCGCATCGACGCCGGCTGCCAAGCCGGAGACGACAGTCAGCCCTCGCTCGACCAGGCCCCTTGCCAGTTCTCCGGCCACCCGCCGCCCAGGGTCTGAGACTGCCCTTGACCCGACCACCGCGACACCTTGATCATCGGGAATGATCTCTCCCCGGCCGAACAGCAATGGCGGCCGATCGAAGACATCCCGGAGGCGGTACGGATACCACTCATCACCCATGGTGAGAACGTGGATGCCTTCCTGTTCCCATGAAGCGAGCTCACGCATCGCCTCGCGTACAGCGTCTTCCATCGGATCGGTGAACAGGTCGGCCGGACCCAGCCTTTCCCGGAGCAGGTCGAGTACAGAGCCCCTCTCAGTGATCCGCTGGACGAGGTCACGCCGGCCTTGCTCTGTCGGGGTATGGCGAAGCAGCGCCACAAGCGCCGCGCGTTCCACGTCACCCCAGAGAGCCATGACGTCAAGGTTAATACCCTTGCCTTGGTGCATCCCAGGCATCTCACGAGGTCGCCGCGGCGCGGACGATGAAGTGCCAGACGCGCTGTTCATCATCGATCGCCGCTGACGGCTGCCACAGCAGGGACGCGGGAAGTCACGGCCGGCTGCCGACGGGAGCGGGGCTGAGGTTCTTGTGGTAGATGCGGAGGTCACAGGAGGTGGCGAGAAGCGGGACGAGGTCCGGGTTGGTCTCCTCGAGGGAGCCGATGCGCACGATCCGGTAGCCGATCCGGGTGTACCAGCCGTTCAGGTACTCCTTGAACGGATGCCGCCAATCCCGGGGGACCAGCACCTCGAGTTGCATGGTCGCCAGCCCGCGTTCACGGCTCAGCCGTTCGACGAACTCGATCAGCTGCCGGCCGATGCCGGCTCCGCGATGCTCGGGCTCCATGGCGAGCATGCCGAACTCGCCCACTCCGCCCTCGAGCCGCTGCACGCGGACGCTGCCGACGATCCGGCCGTCCATCCGGGCCACCACGATCTCCCCGGCACGGACGAGCTCCGACATCTCTTCGACCGTCGTACGGGCGGCGCCGTCCACCCACAGGCCCTCTTCCGCGACCGCGTACACCCGGTTGACCATATCGGTCAGCTCGGCCAGGGCATCGGCGCCAACAGTGACGGGCAGCAACTGGACCTCTGTCGGCGACATCGACTCTCCATACCGCGAGATATTTTGCGATCACCCTCAATCTATCCATGCCATGCGAGCCCACCCAGTACGGCGGATGCCGAGCGGAAGCGGAAAGATGGGGCGCATGAGCATGACTCTCTCGGATCTGCGCGTAGTGACCCCGAACGAGGTACACGACGGCTGGCTCACCATCGAGGACGGGCGGATCACGCACATCGGGCGGGGGCCGGGTCCTCGGAACGGCAACGGGCACAGCCTGGGCGGACGGGTGATCGTGCCCGGGTTCGTCGACATCCACACCCACGGCGGGGCGGGCGGGTCCTATCCCGACGGGGATCCGGAGTCCGCGGCCGCCGTCGCGGCCTTCCACCTCGGGCACGGCTCGACGACCTCGATCGCCAGCCTGGTCACGGCCTCGCCGGAGGCGCTGGCCCGGGCGGCCTCCGCCCTGGCCGACCTGTGCGAGCAGGGAGTCCTCGCCGGCATCCACTTCGAGGGTCCGTACATCGCGAAGTCCCGGTGCGGCGCGCACGACCCCGCGAAGCTGCGCGAGCCGGACCGGGCGGAGTTCCGGGCGCTGCTCAAGGCCGGCCGGGGCCACGTTCGCATGCTCACAATCGCCCCCGAGCTGCCCGATGCCCTTGACCTCATCAGGGACGCCGCCGCCGAGGGGGTGATCGCCGCCATCGGCCACTGCGACGCAGGCTACGAGCAGACGATCGCCGGCATCGACGCGGGGGCCACGGTCGCGACCCACCTCTACAACGCGATGCCGCAGCTCGGCCACCGCGCTCCCGGCCCGATCGCCGCCCTCCTCGAGGACGAGCGGATCACGGTCGAGCTCATCAACGACGGCGTACACGTCCACCCGGCCATGCTGCGGCTCGCCGCGCACCAGGCGGGCCCGGGCCGTACGGCGCTCATCACCGACGCGATGGGCGCCGCGGGCATGGGCGACGGGCGCTACCGGCTCGGCCCGATGACGGTCGATGTCGCGGACGGCGTGGCGCGACTGGCCGGGGGCGATCCGGGGGGCGGTTCGATCGCGGGGAGCACGCTGACCATGGACATGGCGTTCCGGCGGACCGTTCGGGAAATGGGCGCCTCACTCGTCGACGCCGCGCTGATGGCGTCGCTCACGCCCGCCCGCGTCCTCGGCCTGGACCACCGGGTCGGCTCGATCTCGGTCGGCAAGGACGCCGATCTCGTGCTGCTCGGCGACGATCTCCAGGTCGACGGCGTCATGAAGCGCGGCACCTGGATCACCGAGCCACAACCCCCCTCCCCGTGATCTTGCAGTTTCTCGCACACCACCCCCTTGACCTGCGCAAATCAACTTTTTAATCTTGCAGTTTCTTGCAGGCGAGCCACCTGACCTGTGCTTATGCCGTTCGTGATCTTGCAGTCGCGAGTGCAAGATCACGAACAGTGTTTTCGCTGTTCAAAGGACAGGTCTGCGAGAAACTGCAAGATCACGAACGGCATAAGCACAGGTCATGGCTCGATGTGCGAGTATTCGCAAGATCACGGGGATTAGCTGGGCCAGTCCCAGCGGATGCCTACCAGGCCGGGCCGGATGGACTCGGCCATCAGGTGGACCGCGTGGTGCGCGTTGAGTGTCAGCTCTCTGCGGTCGTTCTCGCCTGCCGCCGGCCCTCGCCGGGTGTATCCGTGGATGCGGACGGGGAGGGCGACCGGGTCGAAGCACACGCGGAGCGTGTACTGACCGGCTGGAAAGCGGAAGCCGCGTTCGTACTCCGTGCCCGCCATGCCGCTGGGGTCGATCAGGTCATACCGGACGACCTGGGTGTCGCCGGTCCGCAGCTCCCGGTCGAACAGCAGCTCAGCCGCCACCAGGCCGGACGGCCCATGGCGGCGGATCCGACCGAGCCGGCAGTCCTCCAGCGCCCGGATGCGGACCCGATCCACGTCGCAGCCCGTGTCGCCCCGGTAGATCGTGATGTGGCGGTCGGCCGCGTCCTCGTGCGCGCGCAGCACCTGGAGCGTCTCGCGCCGGATGATGCTCCGGTCGGCCCCGATCCGCACCGTCTCGTACATGGCGGCGATGTGCAGTCGCCGGTCGTCGGCCGTCCAGTCCAGCTCCCGCAACAGGGCGGACAGATCGGGAGCCGCGTCCAGGATCGTGGCATAGCCCACCGCGCCCGGCGGCAGCCCCGTGCCGCG
Source organism: Sphaerimonospora cavernae (assembly GCF_042435035.1). Taxonomy (NCBI): domain Bacteria; kingdom Bacillati; phylum Actinomycetota; class Actinomycetes; order Streptosporangiales; family Streptosporangiaceae; genus Sphaerimonospora; species Sphaerimonospora cavernae. The sequence continues at coordinate 215,248 of NZ_JBHMQT010000044.1, read as the reverse complement.
CCCCCGGGGCCGGGGCGGGCCGAGCAGGTCCGTCAGGGAACGGGGAGGCAGGGTGAGGATCTCCTCCAGCGCACGTACGGCACGCAGCGATTCGGCGCGTTCCGGACGGCGCAGCCCCTGTTGCCAGTAGCTCAGGCTCGTCGTGCCCACCCGCAGGCCGCGTTCCCGCAGGCGGTGCCGCAGTCGGTCCAGCGTCAGGCCGCGCGACTCCACTGCGGCACGGAACGCGACGTGGAAGGGTCCGTCCCGGAGCGCGGCCTGCAATTCCCGCTCACTCGACATGTGTGAATATTCACAGACTCTTGCTCTGGTGTCACGGTTGTCGGCCCACGTCATGCCGGGCTTCACATACCCGTTCACAGACCACCCACGGCGAGCTGTAACGCCGCTTGTACGGCACGCCGCCGAGCCGGACCATCGTGCCGAACACACCCCCCTCCCCCCAAGGAGTGCGACATGCCTTCCCCAGTCGGCAGGCTCCTGCGGACGACCGGCGCGCTCGCGCTGGCGGCCGGGACCTGGATGGCGGCGACCGGCACCGCCCACGCCTACACCTGGCAACGCCTCAATATCACGATGCAGGCCCAGCAGTACTCCAACTGGTGCTGGGCGGCCGCCGGCAACACGGTCGCCGCCTACTACGGCTACTCCTACAGCCAGAACCAGTTCTGCAACCTGGCCTTCAACCGGACGATCAACAGCGGCTGCCCGAACAACCAGGCCACCCTCGCCAACGACCAGAACGCCTTCTACAAGATCGGCATCTCGCCGGGTAACTACATCAACAGCTACCTGAACTACAGCACCATCATCAGGAACATCGACGCCCGCCACCCGGTCATGGCCCGCATCCAGTGGACCTCCGGCGGCGGCCACATGCAGACGATCTACGGCTACGACAAGAGCACGTCGTGGGTCTACTGGGGCGATCCGTGGCCGTCCAGCTCCCGCTACAACTGGGCGACCTACAACTACTACGTCAGCAACTCGAACTTCTTCTGGACCCATTCCCTCCACAACATCGGTGCATGAGGAGGCCCGCATGAAGCGCATCGTCGCAGTCGCCGCCCTGGCGGGCTCCGTCGTGCTCGCCCCGGCCGTCGCCGCCCACGCGGCATCGGATGATCCCGACCCCGCCCCTGCCGTGCAAGCGGAGGATCGGGCGGCCGCGCAGGTCACACAGCCCGGGCCCTCCGACATGGCGGCGGCCCGTTCGGCGGCCAACAGCGTGGAAGTCCGGCAGACCCTCGGCCGGTTCTTCGCCAACAAGGGCGCACCCCCCGCGCAGGGCGTCCAGCCCCCGGCGGTGGCGGCCCGGGTCGGCGAGCAGATGGTGGTGGTCAACTACCTCAATCCGGCGTTCGTCGCCGGCAGTTCGAGTGAGGTCGCCCAGTTCGCGTTCCTGGCCACCCCGGCCACCTCGGCCGACGGACAGACCGCCTCGATCTGGACGACCCGCTCACGTACCGGCCGCTGGGAGGTGAGCAACATCGCCAGCGGCGATGACGAGCAGCGCTACGCCTCACAGCCGGGCAAGATCTTCCGCGAACCGCAGATCAACGCCTGGTACGCACTCAGGGGTGGCCGGATCGTCCCGCTCAACGACGAGGCGCGCGGTTCCGTCGGTGACCAGGGCATGCCGCTGGCGGACTACCAGCGCCTGGTGGCCGGCCGATACGCGGACAAGCTGCCTGGCTCGGCCTACGCGAACGACGGCGCCGCGGGCGGCTACGGCCCGGGGCCGGTGATCTCGGCGGAGGCGGATCCCGGCGACGTCCCACCGCTGTGGGGCCTGACGATGGCGCTGCTGCTCGGCGGGGGCACCGTCACCTGGACCATCGCCCGGCGCGGCGGACGGAAAAACCGGCCCCGGAAAGACCTGACCTGACGCCGCAAGACCTGGCCTGACCCGGCCGGCGGTCGCGCCCGGCCCAAAACGACGGACGCGACGTGTAACACAACGGGCGGGCACCTGGTCCACGAGACCGGCGCCCGCCCACGCGTTTCAGCGCGTCACCCCAGAGTCGGATCAGCTCAGGGCTGGATCGGCCTCAGGGTTGGATCGGCGCGACGACGACCTCGACGCGCTGGAACTCCTTGAGGTCCGAGTAGCCGGCGGTGGCCATCGTGCGCTTGAGGGCGCCCATCAGGTTCATGGAACCGTCGGCCACGACGGACGGGCCGTGCAGGATCTGCTCCAGCGTGCCAATCGTGCCGAACTCGACCCGCCTGCCGCGCGGCAGCTCGGGGTGGTGCGCCTCCGAACCCCAGTGGAACCCGCGACCGGGGGCGTCGGACGCCCTGGCGAGCGGCGACCCCACCATGACGGCGTCCGCGCCGCAGGCGACGGCCTTGGCGATGTCACCCGACCCGCCCATGCTGCCGTCCGCGATCACGTGGACGTATCGACCGCCCGACTCGTCCAGGTAGTCGCGGCGGGCCGCCGCGACGTCGGAGATCGCCGTGGCCATCGGCACCGCCACACCCAGCACGTTACGGGTGGTGTGCGAGGCGCCGCCGCCGAACCCGACGAGCACGCCCGCCGCGCCGGTCCGCATGAGGTGCAGCGCGGCCGTGTACGTCGCGCAGCCGCCGACGATGACCGGGACGTCGAGCTCGTAGATGAACTGCTTCAGGTTCAGCGGCTCGGCCCGGCCGGACACGTGCTCGGCGGAGACCGTGGTGCCGCGGATCACGAAGATGTCCACGCCGGCGTCGATCACGGCCTTGTGGTGCTGAACGGTCCGCTGCGGCGACAGCCGTACCGCCGCCGTGACGCCCCCGGCGCGGATCTCCTCGATCCGCCGTCCGATCAGGTCGTCCCGGATCGGCGCGGTGTAGATCTCCTGCAGCCGCCGGGTCGCGGCCGCCTCATCGAGGGTGGCGACCTCCTCCAGCAGCGGTGCGGGGTCGTCGTAGCGCGTCCACAGCCCCTCCAGGTCCAGCACGGCCAGGCCGCCCAGCCGGCCGATCTCGATGGCCGTGGCCGGGGAGACCACGCTGTCCATCGGGCTCGCCACCAGCGGCAGGCCGAAACGGTAGGCATCGATCTGCCAGGAGATCGAGACCTCCTCGGGATCGCGGGTACGCCGGGATGGCACGATGCCGATCTCGTCCAGTGCGTACGCCCGCCGCCCGCTCTTGCCGCGCCCGATCTCCACCTGACTCATCGCCGCCTGTTCTCTTCTTCCTGACCGTTGAACGTGGTGTCAGCGCCGGTGGTAGTTCGGCGCCTCGACCGTCATCTGGATGTCATGCGGGTGGCTCTCGTTGAGGCCCGCCGCCGTGATGGGCATGAGCTGCGCCTTCTCGTGCAGCTCGGAGACCGTCCGGCAGCCGGCGTACCACATGCCCTGGCACAGCCCGCCGACGAGTTGGTGGGCCACCGCCGCGACTGGGCCGCGATAGGGCACCTGACCCTCGATGCCCTCGGGGATGTACTTGTCCTCCCCGGACACCTCGGCCTGGGCGTAGCGGTCCTTACTGAAGGACTCCCCGCCGCGCTCGCGGTTCCGTACGGCGCCGAGCGAGCCCATGCCCCGGTAGGACTTGAACTGCTTGCCGTTGATGAAGATCAGGTCGCCGGGCGACTCCTCGCAGCCGGCGAGCAGCGAGCCCAGCATGACCGTGTCGGCGCCGGCGGCCAGCGCCTTGGCGATGTCCCCCGAATACTGCAGGCCGCCGTCGCCGATGACCGGCACGCCCGCCGACGCGCAGGCCCGGGCCGCCTCGTAGATCGCGGTGAGCTGGGGGGCTCCCACGCCCGCGACGACGCGGGTGGTGCAGATGGAGCCGGGGCCCACGCCCACCTTGACCGCGTCCGCGCCCGCGTCCACCAGGGCCTGGGCCCCGGCCCGGGTGGCCACGTTGCCCGCGACCACGTCCACCCGCCCGTTGGCGTTGGCCTTCACCTTGGCGACCATGTCGCACAGGCCCTGGGAGTGCCCGTGGGCGACGTCCACCACGATGACGTCGGCCCCGGCCTCGATGAGGGCCGCCGCGCGCTGCTCGGCGTCGCCCGCGACGCCGATGGCCGCGCCGACCATGAGCCGCCCGTTGGCGTCCTTGGTGGCGAGGGGATACTGCTCGCTCTTGATGAAGTCCTTGACCGTGATGAGGCCCCGCAGCCGCCCGGCCTCGTCGACCAGTGGGAGCTTCTCCACCTTGTTCTGCCGGAGCAGCAGGAATGCCTCGTCACGGGAAACCCCGACGAGGGCCGTCACCAGCGGCATGGCGGTCATGACCTCGTGGACCGGCCTGCCGTGGTCGGTCTCGAACCGCATGTCCCGGTTCGTCACGATCCCTACCAACATGCCGTCGGCGCCGGTGACCGGTACACCGGAGATCCGGTACGTGGCGCACAGCCGCTCGACATCGGCCAGCGTGTCATCCGGAGAGCAGGTCACCGGGTTGGTCACCATCCCCGCCTCCGAGCGCTTGACCAGGTCGACCTGCTGGGCCTGGTCCTCGATCGAGAGGTTGCGGTGCAGGATCCCGATGCCGCCCTGACGGGCCATCGCGACGGCCATCCGGGCCTCGGTCACCGTGTCCATGGCCGCGGACACCAGTGGGATGCGCAGCGTGATGCTCCGCGACAGACGAGTCGTGGTGTCGGCCTCACCCGGCTGAAGATCCGAATAGGCGGGAACGAGGAGCACGTCGTCGAACGTGAGCCCCGGTTCGGTGAACTTGGCCATCTCCAACCCTCCTGCGCCGACCCCTCCTGCGCCAACCCGTCCCGCCTTGGCGGGGGGGTTGTTCCGCAGCACCGACGTCAGTCTATGGGTCGCACGCAAACCAAAAGTGGGGGGATCACGAATGATCCCCCCACCTTCACGGGCATCGCACCGGCCGCAGCCATCGAACCCCCCTCCGCGCCCGAGTGACGCGGCCACCGTGCTAACGCAAAGTCAATGATGCGTCACGGAACGTCAATGCGCAATGCCTGCGCGGAAATCCGCTGAACGTGTGCGGCGGCCGCAGTCAGCGGCACGACGACGGCGAGGGCGAACGACAGGCCCCGAAGATCAGATAGATGCCGGCCCAGAAACGGCGGCTGCTCGGCCGCTCCGACTCCTGTCGGCCGGGGCTCACTTTCCACCGCCGGGTCGGTCGTAGCCATAGGGTGGGATGCGTGCTGGAAGACGTCCCCCGCGATCCTTTCGCGGATGACCCCAACGACCCCGCAGGGGAGCTCGGAGCGCCGGACGACCCCGAGCCGCTGACCCATGCCGAGCGCGACGAGGCGCTGACCGACCTGGCCGACGTGGAGGTCTTCCGCTCCCTGCTGGAGCCTCAGGGCGTGCTCGGCCTGGTTCTCGACTGTCCGGAGTGCGGCGACCAGCATTACTTCGACTGGGACCTGCTCCGCGGCAACCTACGGCAGATGATCGACAACGGCCGACCGCAGGTGCACGAACCGGCCTATCGCCCAGACCCGGCCAACTACGTCAGCTGGGAGTACGCCAGGGGCTACGTGGACGGCGTGATCGACACGGAGGAGAGCCGGTAGTCGGCCGCCCCGCCCGCCTCGTCGACGTCGGCGACGAGCGCTTTGAGAAGCCGGACGGCGGGATCACTGAGCAGCCGGACGGCCGGGTCGGCGTCCGACTCCACGATCTCGCGACGTGCGAGCGCATCGAGGACGGTGTCGGTGAGCGCTGTGTCGTCCTCCACGTGGGCGGTCAAGCAATCGACTCCAGCTCGGCGATCTGCCGCAATCTGGCGAGAGCGCGATGCTGGGCAACCCGGACGGCACCTGGTGACATGCCCAGTACATTACCGGTCTCCTCGGCCGAGAGCCCCGATACCACCCGCAGGATCAGGAGCTCCCGCTGGTTTTCGGGAAGCCGCGAGAGCAGGGCCCGCGCACGTTGCGCCTCGATGTAACGCACCACGGTCTCCTCGGGCCCAGGCCTCTCGTCCGGCCCGTCCGGCAGGTCCTGCGTCGGCACCGCCGAGCGCACCGAACTGCGCAGCGCGTCCGCGACCTTGTGCGAGGCGATCCCGAACACGAACGACGCGAACGGGCGCCCCATGTCGCGGTAACGGGGCAGCGCCGACAGCACGGCGATGCACACCTCCTGGGCCACATCGTCCGCGATGTGATAATGACCCGAGACCCTGCCGAGCCTGGCTCTGCAGTAACGAACCACCATCGGGCGCAGATGTCCCAGCAAAGACTCGATCGCGGCGCGATCTCCCCGTACGGCGAGGCTCGTCAGTTCCCTGAGGTCGGACTCATCCGATCTCGTCGCAAGCCTTACCCCAGTTGCGGCGTCGGCGACGCGTCCCTCGGTCACGTTAGGCATGATGCCCGCCACGATCGTTCATGTCGTCATGGTTGACGGCTACGGATTGGTCACATTGACGCGCCGATAACGATAAGTAATCGAGCGATCACTAAACATTGGAACATTCCAACAACCTGTCCCTATTGCCGCTTATTCGGCCGGTGGTGGCCGGAAAAAAGTACGGCTCCCGCCTCGGGAGGCGGGAGCCGTACGCGGCTCGCGTCACCGGACCGCGGTCCGGTGATCAGCGCATCATGGGCTGAGGGCTCAGTGGCCGTGACCGTGGCCGTGACCGTGACCACCGGCGGCGGCGGGGGCCTCCTCCTCGGGCTTGTCCACCACGAGCGCCTCGGTCGTCAGCAGCATGCCGGCGATGGACGCGGCGTTCTGCACGGCCGACCGGGTCACCTTGACGGGGTCGATGACGCCCTGGGCCACCAGGTCGCCGTACTCACCCGTCGCGGCGTTGAGGCCCTCCCCGGCGTCGAGCGCGGAGATCTTGGAGACGACGACGTACCCCTCCATGCCGGCGTTCTCCGCGATCCAGCGGGCGGGCTCGACCAGCGCCTTGCGCACGATGCCGACACCAGTGGCCTCGTCGCCCGACAGGCCCAGGTCGTCCAGCTCCTTGGACACGTGCACCAGCGCGGAGCCGCCGCCGGAGACGATGCCCTCCTCGATGGCGGCACGGGTCGCGGAGATCGCGTCCTCGAGACGGTGCTTCTTCTCCTTGAGCTCCACCTCGGTGGCGGCGCCGACCCGCAGCACGCAGACGCCGCCGGCGAGCTTCGCCAGCCGCTCCTGCAGCTTCTCGCGGTCCCAGTCGGAGTCCGACTGCTCGATCGCCAGCTTGATCTCGCGGACCCGGTCCTCGATCGCCTGCGCGTCACCGGCGCCGTCGACGAGCGTGGTGTTGTCCTTGTTGATCACGATGCGACGGGCGGTGCCGAGCACCTCGAGGCCGACGTGCTCCAGCTTGAGGCCGACCTCCTCGCTGACGACCTGGCCGCCGGTGAGGATCGCGATGTCCTGCAGCATGGCCTTGCGCCGGTCGCCGAAACCGGGCGCCTTGACGGCGACGGAGGTGAAGGTGCCGCGGATCTTGTTGGTCACCAGGACGGCCAGGGCCTCGCCCTCGACGTCCTCGGCGATGACCAGCAGCTGCCGCTTGGTCTGGGCGACCTTCTCCAGCAGCGGCAGGAAGTCCGCGATCGAGGAGATCTTGCCCTGGTGGATCAGGACGTACGGCTCCTCGAGCACGGCCTCCATGCGCTCGGGGTCGGTCACCATGTAGTGCGACAGGTAGCCCTTGTCGAACTGGAGGCCCTCGGTGAACTCCAGCTCCAGGCCCATCGCGTTGGACTCCTCGACGGTGATGACACCGTCCTTGCCCACCTTGTCGAACGCCTCGGCGATCAGCTCACCGATCTTGGCGTCCTGAGCGGAGATCGTCGCGACATTGGCGATCTCCTTCTTGTCCTCGACGTGGCGGGCACTGTCGAGCAGCCGCTCGCTGACGGTCTTGGCCGCGACGTCGATGCCGCGCTTGAGCGCCAGCGGCGCGGCGCCGGCCGCGACGTTGCGCAGGCCCTCGCGGACCATCGCCTGGGCCAGCACGGTCGCCGTCGTCGTGCCGTCGCCGGCGATGTCGTTGGTCTTGGTCGCGACTTCCTTGGCGAGCTGCGCGCCGAGGTTCTCGTACGGCTTTTCGAGCTCGACCTCACGGGCGATCGTCACACCGTCGTTGGTGATGGTGGGCGCGCCGAACTTCTTGTCGATGACGACGTTGCGGCCGCGCGGGCCGAGGGTCACCTTGACCGCGTCGGCGAGGGCGTTCACGCCACGCTCGAGAGCGCGCCGCGCGTCCTCTTCGAACTCCAGGATCTTGGGCATTCACGTCTCCTTCTGAGCAGTGAGCCCCGGGCACGTGTCCCGGGGCTCCGCATGCCGTACGCGGCTTACTTCTCGATGATGGCGAGCACGTCGCGAGCGGAGAGCACCAGGTACTCCTCGCCGCCGTACTTGACCTCGGTGCCGCCATACTTGCTGTAGAGGACGACGTCGCCCTCCTTGACGTCGAGCGGGATCCGCTTCTTGCCGTCCTCGTCCCAGTTGCCCGGGCCCACCGCGAGGACCTTGCCCTCCTGCGGCTTCTCCTTGGCGGTGTCCGGGATGACCAGGCCGGAGGCGGTGGTCTGCTCGGCCTCAAGCGGCTGGACCACGATGCGGTCGCCGAGCGGCTTAACGGGAACCTTGGTGGCGGTCGTCACGATCGGACCTCCCCTTCAGATTGCGATGAATGAGCTGAAGAGGCGACCAGCGGCCTGCCGTCGCGGGTGTCAGACCAGTCTCGTCGCAGTTGGCACTCTCTACGGGTGAGTGCCAACACGAAACAGTATGCAAGTGCGCCCGGACAGTCAACACGAACCCGCCTCGCAGGTCAGATGGGGCATGACCGGAAGCCTCCGATCAGCGGTAGCGTCGGTGGGCGTGGACCTCGACGCGTTTCGCCAACTACTCGCGCCCGAAGGACGCCGGGCCCTGGCCGAGGCCGTGGATCTCGTGGCCGCCGGCGCCGAGCCGGTCGCCGCGGTCACGGCGCTGCGCAGGACATACTCCCCCGCGCTGACCTCGGCCTCGCTCACCCAGGCGACGCTGCGCCGCCGGGCCGAGGCCAAGTTCGGCGCGGACGCGGCCGCCATGTACTTCACCCCGCACGGCCTCGAACAGGCCACCCGCGCCGAGGTCGCCGCACACCGCGCCCGCCGGATCGCGGCACTCGGCTCGAAGTCGGCCACGGCGGCGGGAACGGGGCCGAGGGTGCTCGACGTGTGCTGTGGGATCGGCGGCGACCTCGTCGCGCTCGCCCGCGCCGGCTGCCCGGTGGACGCGGTGGATCTCGACCCGCTCACCGCCGAGGTCGCCCGCGCCAACGCCTCCGCGCTGGGCCTGTCCTCACCGGACCTGCCCGCCCCGGTCCGGGTCCGTACGGCGGACGCCGCGCAGTGCGATCCCCGCGGATATGACCTGATGTTCGCCGATCCGGCCAGGCGGAGCGTCAGGGGCCGCGTATTCGACCCGATGGCCTACTCCCCCGCCTGGCCGACGGTGCTCGAACTGGTCGCCCGGGCGCCTGTCGCCTGCGTGAAGGTCGCCCCGGGCATCCCGTACGAGTTCATCCCGGACGGCGCGGAGGCCGAATGGGTCTCCTACAAGGGCGAGGTGAAGGAAGCGGCCATCTGGACCGGGACCGCCTGGACCGGGACGGGCACGGAGGGCCGCCGGGCGACGCTGCTGCCCTCCGGCGCGACACTGACGTCCACCGGCGCCGAGGTGGCCGCCGGGCCGGTGGGCCGGTACCTCTACGAGCCCGACGGAGCCGCGATCCGGGCGCACCTGGTGGCGGAGGTCGCCGAGATCGTCAAAGGACACCTGCTCGACCCGCGGATCGCCTACATCACCGGTGACCGTGCCGTCGCAACCGAATGGGCGGCATGCTACGAGATCACCGACGTCATGCCTTTCTCGCTCAAGCGGCTGCGCGTGGCGCTCCGGGAGCGGGACATCGGAAACGTCACCATCAAGAAACGCGGATCGGCGGTCGATATCGAACGACTGCGTAAAGACCTCCGGCTTTCCGGGGCAAATTCGACAGTGATCACACTGACTCGAATCGGAGATCGGCCGTACGCCCTGCTATGTCACCCGGTCAAACCCGACTGAACGGTCCGAGGTCGGGCAGGGCCAGCAGGGAGTCGGCGCCGTGTTCGAGAAGCCGGGAAATTTCAGCTGAGCGCGCAAGCATCGTTTTCTCGTAGCCGTGCACGGCGTCATCGACGGTGGCGGAGCGAACGAGTGCGAGCGCGAGTTCGGCAGCGTCGAGCATGGCGAGGTTGACGCCGACGCCCAACGGCGGCATGAGGTGCGCGGCGTCTCCGAGAAGCGTCACACTGGGCGAGTGCTCCCAGGTGTGCGACACCGGCAGGGCGAAGAGCGGGCGATCGACGTAGGCGCCGTCGTTGTCAGTGATCAACCGGAGCATCCGGGGTGACCAGGACGCGTACTCGCCGAGGAGATGTGCGCGGATGCCCTCGGTGTCCTCGGGGCGTAGCCCGTTGACCGCGATCCAGTCCACGGGGACGCGCCGCATGATGTAGACGCGCATGTGGCCGCCGCTGTTCCGCTGCGCGAAGAGGCCGCGCTCCCCGTCGGCCGCGTGGGCGCTGCCTTTCCCGACCAACTCGGACAGCTCGGGGTGCGCGTTCTCCATGTCCTCGAACCATGCCTCGAGAAAACCGACCCCGGTGTAGTACGGCGTCGCGGGCGACACGGCAGCGCGGACACGGGAGAAGGCGCCGTCCGCACCGATCACGAGATCCGCCTCAACAGCCGTCCCGTCGGCGAACGTCAACGTTCGCGGCCCCTCGGCCGGTCCGCTCACAGATTCGAGAGTACGTCCCCACTGAACCGTCCCCGCGGCGAGTGAGCGCAGCAGGAGACCGCGAAGCTGGCCGCGGTCGATCTCGGGGCTGATCGTTTCGCCCTCGTCCGGCACATGGTGGGAAAGCATGCTCCCCACCGGGTCCATCCGGCGCATCTCCTGCCCCTCGAACCTGGCGAGCGCGAAGAACTCCTCCAGCAGGCCCGCTTCACGGAGTGCGAACTGGCCGTCTTCCTCGTGCAGGTCGAGCGAGCCTCCCTGGTTCCTGGAGTTCACCTCCGGATCGCGGTCGTACACGGTCACCGGGATGCCGTGCCGCTGCAGGATGCGGGCGCATGTGAGGCCTCCCGGGCCGGCGCCGATGATGCTGATCCGCGCGTTCGCGGGCATTGGAGAGTCCACGGTGGTTCCTTTCGTCGGTCTGGCGCCGCGATCTCCACGGGCGGCACCCCTACGGAGACCACCAAAGCAGAAGCGAGTACATAAGTGCAACCGTTACGGTTATTGCTCCACTCCAGGTTTGGGATATGGTGACGCCATGCCCGACTCTCCGACCGCTGGTCGTCGCGAGCGCAAGAAGGCCGCGACGAGGCAGGCCATCGCCGACGCCGCCCTGGATCTCTTCCTGGAGCACGGTTTCGAACGCGTGAGCGTCCGCGACATCGCCGACAGGGCCGACGTGTCGACGACGACCCTCTTCGCGCACTTCCCAAGCAAAGAGGCACTGGTCTTCGACCGCGAGGAGAAAGTTGAGGCAGAGCTGACCGCCGCCGTCCGGGAACGGCCCAAGGACCAGGGTGTGGTCGAGGCGCTCCGCGACCACGCGCTGAGCTCCTGGGTGCCGATCGTTTCGGATCCTCGTCTAGATCGGTTCAACGCGCTGGTGGACCAGACACCCGCGCTCCGCGAGTACGCGGAGCGTATGTGGATGCGGCATGCGGACGTCCTCGGCGCCGTGATCGCCGAGGAACTCGGCCGGGCGACGGACGATCTCGCATGCGCGGCACTCGCACGGTTCGTCCTGGAAATCCCGACCCTGTCCAGGGGTCGACACGATCCACGCGCGGCCGTGAAGACAGTGTTCGACCTACTGAACCGCGGTTGGCGGTCACACCATGATTCTGAGGATGTGCTTGCCGGCCCTCACCAGAGCTGACGCATCGAGGCGGATCCGCCCTGACGGAGAGGCGGGCCGCCGGCGGTGATCGGTCAGTTCACACGTGGACGGTCGTGATCGGCAGGGATGAGTCGGCCGGGATGTCCAGCGACGACGACGCCACGCCGGCCGCGACCAGGTCGGCTCCGAGCGCGGCGACCATCGCGCCGTTGTCCGTGCACAGCCCGGGCCGGGGCACCCGCAGCCGCACTCCCGCCGCGTCGCAGCGCTCCTGCGCCAGCACCCGCAGCCGCGAGTTGGCCGCCACTCCGCCACCGATCAGAAGGTCCTTGACGTCGTACCGCGCGCAGGCCTGCAGCGCCTTGCGGGTGAGCACGTCGACGACCGCCTCCTGGAACGACGCGGCCACGTCGGCCACCGACACGGGCTCTCCTGCCGCCTCACGTGCCTCCACCCACCGAGCCACCGCCGTCTTCAGCCCGGAGAAGGAGAAGTCCAGCGTGCCGTCGTCGTACTTCCCCCTGGGGAACGCGACAGCCGTACCCGAGCCCTCACGGGCGGCCCGGTCGATGTACGGGCCACCGGGGAACGGCAGGCCGAGCACGCGCGCGACCTTGTCGAACGCCTCGCCGGCCGCGTCGTCCACGGTCGAGCCCAGCGAGACCACGTCCTGTGCGACATCAGGCACCAGCAGCAGCGAGGAGTGGCCGCCGGAGACCAGCAGTGCGATCGCCGGCTTGGGCAGCGGGCCGTGTTCGAGCTGGTCGACGGCCACGTGCGCGGCGAGGTGGTTGACCCCGTAGAGCGGGACACCGAGGCCCATGGCGTACGCCTTGGCGGCGGCGACCCCGACCAGCAGAGCACCCGCCAGGCCGGGTCCGGCGGTGACCGCGACCGCGTCGACGTCGGACAGCCGCAGGCCCGCCGCGGCCAGCGCGCCCTCCACCGTCGGCGCCATCGCCTCCAGGTGGGCGCGTGAGGCCACCTCCGGGACCACGCCGCCGAACCGGGCATGCTCGTCCATGCTGGAGGCGATCGTGTTGGCCAGCAGCGTGTGACCGCGGACGATGCCCACGCCGGTCTCATCGCAGGAAGTCTCGATCCCCAAGACGATCGGCTCGTCAGTCCTGCTCATGGCGCTCCCCCGTTCGATCCAGCTCCTTCACCATCGTTATCGCGTCCATCCCGTCGTCGTAGTAGCGTCGCCGCAGCCCGAGCGGCTGGAAACCGAACCGCTCATACATCGCCTGTGCGGGGGCGTTGTCGGCGCGCACCTCGAGGAACACCGACCGCGCGCCGCGTCGTACGGCCTCCGCGAGCAGCGCGTCCATCATCGCGGCGCCGACACCGGAGCGGCGGTGCCCGGCCAGGACCGCGATCGTCTGGATGTCGGCCTGGTCGGCCGCGGCCGCGAGCCCGGCGTATCCGACGATTTCCCCACCCGCCTCCGCGACCACATAGTGCCGGGTGCGTGGCTGGTCCCGCAGCTCACCGCGCATCATCGACTCACTCCACGCGTCGGCCGGGAACGTGCCGCGCTCGATCTCCATCACCGCGGGCAGGTCCTCAATGCGCATCTGGCGCAGCACGACGGTCTGTCCGGCCGTGCCGCTCCGCCCCGAAGTGCCGTCGGTCACAGGTCCACCACGCTCACGCCGTCACGCGCTTGGGCGCTCCGGGGATCTGGGCGTCCGGCCTGCGCAGATAGATCGGCCGGGGCGGGCCGAGCACGCCCAGCTCACGCGCCTTCTCCACCGAGTCGATGCGGCCGTCCGGCATCTCGGCGAGTTCGGCGGCCTCTTCGGCTGTCAGCCCGGCGAGCCGCCCGGCCGCGAGGGCCGCCAGCGCGCCGGCCGAAGGATGCTCGGGGCCCGCGACCCGGTCGGCGCCGATCGTCTCCGCGTACATGCGGGCACCGGCCCCGACCACGGGCAGGTCCGGCGGGAGGTCGTGCGGCCGGTCGACGCGCGGCCCGTCGAGGCGGGTCACCGCGTCGCCGTACCGTGCCCAGAAGACCTCCTTGCGGCGCGCGTCGGTGGCGACCAGGAACGGCCCGTCGATCTCTCCGGTCTGCCCGGTCTGCCCGGTCTGCCCGGTCGCGTACGCGATCGCGTCGAGCGTGCACACCCCGAACGCCGGCGCCCCGATCGTCGAGGCGAGCGCCGTGGCGGTCATCAGGCCTACCCGCAATCCCGTGTACGGCCCCGGTCCGGTCCCCGCGACGATCGCGGTGACGTCCCGGAGTCTCACGCCGGAGTCCCGCAGGACCTGTTCGATCGCGGGAGCGAGAAGCTCCCCGTGGCGGCGCGCGTCGACGGTGGTCGACTCGGCCACCACATGATCGCCGTCGTGCAGGGCCGCGGTGACGGCGGGGGTCGCGGTGTCGAAGGCCAAGACAAGCACGAACGTCAAGCGTAGTCCTTCACCCGCCCCACCCCACCCCCACTCACCCCCGTGATCTTGCGAATTCTCGCGGCCGTGCCGTACGACCTGCGCCTTCACCCTCCGTGATCTTGCAGAAACTCGCACTCATATCCTCCGACCAGGCATTATCACGTTCATGATCTTGCAGTTGCCGGATCAGGAACGTGCGCGGATCAGGTGGAGCCGGCCCGGGAGGCATAGACGATGACGTTGTCCCGGTATTCATGTCGCGACCAGTCGAAGGAACCGCCACACGTGATCAGCCGCAGGCCGTCCTCCGCGTAGACACGCTCGGCCGGGAACCGCTCCTTGGGCACGCGTTCCACCGAATCGACCCGGTACGACACGGTCATGCCGTCGCTGCGCAGCACCTTCACCGCGGCGCCCGCGCTCAGATCGCGCAGGTGGAAGAACACGGCGGGCGCCGTTTTGGTGTCGACATGTCCGATGATCACCGATGCGCCGGGATCGCCGGGTACGGCACTGCCCGTGTACCAACCCGCGGCCGACGGCTTGTCGAACGGCGGCAGTTCGACATCTCCCTCTGTCGTCAGACCGAGCTTCACCAGCGGGGCCTGGAGTTTCAGCGCCGGGATGTCGATCCGCTCGGGCACGACGTACGACGCCCGTCGAGGCTGAGCCGTACCACTCTCGGTGTCATCTTGGGGACCGGCCAGCACGAACATCGCGAACCCGGTGACGATGCCCGCCACGACCACCCACCGGGTGGGAACCGCCAAGGTCAGTCCCCAGAACGTCGGCGGGGCGCGGGTCGATGGGGCGCGGAACGCCTGCGCACCACGACGACGCCGACGCCGGCGGCGGCCAGCAGCACGGCGATGGTCAGGCCCATCGGCAGGGCGGAATCGTCGGCCGGGCCGCCCGCGGCCGTGCCGCCGCCGCCCGCGTGCGGCGCCCTGGTGGGGTATTTCTTCGTCTTGGTCGGAGTCGTCTCAGGCTCAGGCTTGGGCTCGACGATGCGGAACCTGGCATCGCCGATGTCGTTGGTGGCCTCGCAGCGCACCTGCACCCGGTAGCCACCCGGCTTGGCGTTCGCCCTGATCACCGCGCTGCCGCGCACCTCCGGCACGACGGCAGCGGGGGTGGGCGAGGACGTCGCCGTGCCGGTTTTCCCCGGCCGCCGTGCCGGCGGCACCAGCGTGACAAGGCCCGTGAAGGCGTCGGACCTGGCGGTCGCCCGATATTCAGGTCCACCCCGCGGCAACGGGCACGCCGCCGTGATGAGAACGGTCGCCATGATGTCGTTGGATTTGGTCGAGCCGCCGACGATCCGTTTCGGGTCCACCGTGACGCGAATGTCCTGCCGGGAACTCCGTACGGACTCTGTCGGCGTGGGCTGCGCCGTCCCGGATTGGGAGCCGGACGCTCCGGCGTCGGCCTGGGCCGTACATCCGACCGCGGCGAGGAGGACGGCCCCCGCCGCGGCGCCCCGCATGGCCCTGCCCATCGGCCCCACCCCTCCCACGCCGGATCCCTTACCCCGAAAATCTAGGCCAATTCATGACTCAAGATCTTCGTTTTGGACCGTCCCCCTGTCCACGACTGCAAGATCACGCAAGGCGTTCACGCAGATCAACGGCACACCGTGCGAGAAACTGCAAGATCATGAAAGCTGTTCGGCCAGGTCAGATAGGGTCCGTGCGAGCAAATTCAAGATCACGGGCGGGGTTAAGGGGTTGTGAGGCTGAGGTCCGGGTGGTGGGGAGGTGGTGGATCAGGCGAGGGTCATGTCGGCCCAGCGGGGGCCGACGGGGGTGAGGCGGACGATCCGCTCCTCGTCTTCGGAACGATGGCCCTCATCTTCGAGATGATGCTCCTCGCCCTCGAATCGCTTGATGAGGATCTCCAGGCGGTCCTCGGAAAGGCCCTCGACCAGGCCCTCGCCCCATTCGACGACGGTGACGGACTCGGCCAGCGAGGCGTCGAGGTCGAGGTCGTCGATCTCCAGTGCGCCGCCGATCCGGTAGGCGTCCGCGTGCACCAGCGCGGGGCCGCCGGACAGCGACGGGTGGACCCGGGCGATCACGAAGGTCGGCGAGGTGATCGGACCGCGTACCTTCAGCCCTTCGGCGAGGCCCTGCACGAGCGTCGTCTTGCCCGCGCCGAGCGGTCCGGTGAGCACGACGAGATCACCGGGTCCGAGCAGCGTCGCGATCCGGGCACCCAGTTCCCGTGTCTCCTCCGCGTTCGCCGCCCGGAACTCCCGGGACTCCGGCCTGTCGGTCATCCGTTCCCCCGCTCTGCTCGCTTCAGCAGTTCGCGCAGCGCCTCGTTGACGAGGTCGGGCCGTTCGAGCTGCACCATGTGAGAGGTGTCCGGCACAGTGGTCAGCTGTGCGGTCGGTACGGCTGCCGCGATCGCCCGGCTGTGGTCGACCGGGGTCAGCCAGTCGCGATCACCTACGATGATCGCGGTCGGAACCTTGTTCAGCACGTCGAGCGCGGTCAGTTTGTCATGCGACATGAGGGCCGGGTAGAAGTCGGCGATCACCTCGGAGGGGGTGCCCCGGATCATCGACTCGACGAAGTCCACCAGGGTCGGGCTCACGTTCTTCGCGTCGCCGAAGGCGAAGTGGCGCAGCGCGAGGAAGGACAGGTCGGTCCCCGCCTCGCGTCCCCGGTCGACCAGCGCGCCACGGCGGCGCATGACCGAAACGGCGGACGGGATGGCGATGTGCACCATCCTCGACACCAGGGCGGGCAGGCCAAGGGTGACCTCGGCCAGCTTCCCGGCGGAGGTGGCGATGAGCGACACCCCGCGGACCTTGTCGCCGAACAGTTCGGGCCGCCGTTCGGCCAGCGCCATGATGGTCATGCCGCCCATCGAGTGGCCGACCAGCACGCACGGCCCGGGGACCAGTTCCTGAAGGACGAGGGCGAGGTCCTCGCCGAGCCGGTCGATGGTGCAGTCGTCCGCGTGCGCCCGGGCTGAGGCGCCGTGACATCGCTGGTCCCACAGCACCAGCCGATGGGTGTCGCGCAGGTCGCGTCGCTGGTAGTGCCAGGAGTCCGACGAGAGGCAGTAACCGTGGCACAGGACGACCGTGAGGGGAGCGTCCTCGACGCCGTCGACCTCGGCCTGGATCGACACGCCGTCGGACGTCGTCAGCGCCACCGGCTGTCCGCGCAACTCGCCGAAGGGCTCGCTCGCCTCCAGGTCGGGCCGTAGCCGGATCCGTCCGACGGCGTACCGCTTGGCAAGCGTGGCCACTGCCGCGCCCGCCGAAGCCGCGCCGACGACCGCTCCCGCGATCCCGACCTTACGACGTGTGCCCATACCTGCCCTCCTCGTAACCGCGACTCAGCGCCCGACCGAATCAACCCCGGCCGGATCAACCCCGGCCGAGTGAACGCGGGGCACGCGGGAACCGATCCTCGTCACGATCTCATAAGTGATCGTGCCCAGTGAATCCGCCCAGTCCTGGCATTTCGGCTCGCCGCGGTCCCCGGGCCCGAACAGGATCACCTCGTCCCCCGCATCGGCCGAGTCATCGCCGAGGTCGATGACGAACTGGTCCATGCACACCCGGCCCGCGACCCGCCGGCGCTTCCCTGCCGCTAGCACTTCGACCCGATTTGTACCAGATCGCATGATGCCGTCCGCATACCCGAGCGGAACGAGGCCAAGCGTGGTCTCACGGTCAGTAACGTACAGATGACCGTAGGAAATGCCCGAACCGGCGGGCACGCGCTTCACGTTCGCCAGCCGCGCGACGAGGGTCATGGCCGGGCGGAGCCCGAAATCGCCGCGTTCGGGAACCGGACTGAGACCGTACGTCGCGAGGCCCGGACGGACCATGTCGTACCGGGCCTGCGGGAGCGTCACGGTGGCGGCCGAGTTGGCGATGTGCCGGATCGCACCGCTGGACACCCCCAGTTCGTCCGCGACGGCGAGCGCCTCGTCGAATGCCACGAGCTGAAGCTTGTTGGCCGGGTGCTCCGGCGTGTCCGCACAGGCGAGGTGCGACCAGATGCCGACGATCTCGATCGCGCCCTCGGCCTGTACCGCGAGCGCCTGCTTGACCAGCGACGGCCAGTCGGTCGCCGACGCCCCACCCCGGGACATCCCGGTGTCCACCTTGAGGTGTACGCGCACCGGGCGGCCGGTGCGGCGCGCGGCGGCGGCGATCTCGTCGATCGCCCAGGGCGCCGCGGCCGACAGTTCGATCTCCCGCAGCGCCGCCTCGTCGAGCGGCTCTCCGGGTGTGATGAGCCACGCGAGGATCGGCGCGGTCACGCCGGCCTCGCGCAGCGTCAGCGCCTCGGAGAGAAGGGCGGTGCCGAGTCTCGAGACTCCCGCCTCCAGGCACGCAGCCGCGATCGCGGCGGCGCCGTGGCCGTAGCCGTCGGACTTGACGATCGCCATCGTCTCCGCGCCCTCGGCGTGTCCGGCCAGGACCCCGAGGTTGTGCCGTACCGCGCCCAGATCCACCCGTGCCTCGGCAGGGGTGACCAGGTGCGTTGTCGCAAAGTTCACTTTCCCAGTGTGGCAGGTCGGCCCGACTGAGCGGGACGCGATCCACACCGCGACGGGCATCACGACCCGATAACAGGGTGACCGGTGTCACAGGACGCGCAGCGCCTCGGGGAGCGCCTGTGCCACATCGAGGGCGGCGATCGGGGCCTCGGCCCGCCCAGCCAGATCACCGCGCACCGCGAGGCGCGCCGCCAGCCCGTGGACGTACGCCGCGCCGGAGGCGGCGTCGTAACAGCTGAGCCCGCCCGCCAGCAATGTCCCGGCGATGCCCGCCAGCACGTCGCCGGTGCCGCCGGTGGCCAGCCACGGCGTGCCGGTGGTGTTGACCCGCACGGGCCGGTCCTCCTCGGCGACCAGCGTGGTCGATCCCTTGAGCAGCACGGTCACGCCCAGTTCGGCGGCGGCCCGCCGTACGTGCTCCAGACGCCGCGCCTCGATCCGCTCCCTCGGCACACCGAGCAGGCGAGACAGCTCACCGGCATGCGGGGTGATCAAGGTGGGGGCGTCCCTGCGCAGCAGCCCCCGGTCCCGCGCGATCAGCGTCAGCCCGTCGGCGTCCACGAGCACCGGGACCTGGGTGGACAGCACGGCACGGGCCACCGCGTGCGCCTCGGCGCCGGTCCCCAGACCCGGGCCGAGCACCCACGCCTGCACGCGCCCGACCTCTTCGACGGGATTCCCCCCGAGCGGATCGGCGACG
Organism: Sphaerimonospora cavernae; assembly: GCF_042435035.1. NCBI lineage: Bacteria > Bacillati > Actinomycetota > Actinomycetes > Streptosporangiales > Streptosporangiaceae > Sphaerimonospora > Sphaerimonospora cavernae. Next base: position 195,776 of record NZ_JBHMQT010000044.1, on the reverse strand, counting down.
ATCGTGGTGACCGCCTCCGGCCAGCGGGCCCTGACCAGACGCACCGGCTCCGCCGAGCTCACGAAGCGGACCATGCCGGCCCCGGCCCGTACGGCTCCGCCGACCGCGAGCACGGCCGCCCCTGTGTACCGGTCGCTGCCCGCCGCGATGCCCACGACCCCGCGCCGATACTTGTCGCTCTCGGCGCCCGGCCGGGGAAGCAGGTCCGCCACGTCCTCGCCGGTCGGCGCGGCGACGCCGGGGTCCGGGAGATATGGCCCGAGCCCGATGTCCACGAACTCCACGGCTCCGGCGAACCGCGCCCCCGGATCGATGAGCAGGCCGTTCTTGTACGCGCCGAAGGTCACGGTCACCTGGGCCCGCACCGCGGCGCCGTCCACCCCCCCGGTGCTCGCGTCCACCCCGCTCGGCACGTCCACCGCGACGACCAGGCCGGAGGCCTGCGCGGTCAGCCCGGCCAGCGTGGCGTACGGCTCGCGCAGCGCTCCGCTGCCGCCGATGCCGACGAGCCCGTCCACGACGAGGTCGGCTTCGAGGATCAGTTCACGCGCCTGCTCCGGGATCGGAACGCGTAGGTCTGTCGCCCTGCCGCCGACTGCCCGCAGTGCGGCCAGGCCGCCCTCATGCACGCGCGATCCCGCAAGGACCGCCACGACCCGGGCGCCCCGGCGGGCCAGGCGGGCGCCCGCGTACAGCGCGTCACCGCCGTTGTCCCCGCTGCCGATCAGGAGGACGACGTGGGAGCCGTACACCCGGCCGCGGACCCCGGTGAGCAGTCCGGCGCAGACGGCGGCGAGCCCGGCGGCGGCCCGGCCCATCAGCGTTCCCTCAGGCAGTTTCGCCATGAGCGCCAACTCGGCGGCGCGGATCTGGTCAGAGGTGTAGGCGGTCCGCATGCGTCCGACGGTAGCCTCCAGAAACCTAGATCGCGATCGCCCTGTGGACAACCGTCACCCGGACTCGGCGATCACGTAGGCGACGGCCACGCCGCCGTCGTGGGTCAGGGACACGTGCCATCGGGTGACGCCCAGGCCATCCGCCACCTCCGCCGCCCGGCCGGTGATCCGCAGGCTCGGCCTGCCGTACTCGCCGATGACGATCTCAGCGTCGTGGTGGCTCAGGCCCGGCGGCGCGCCGAGCGCCTTGGCGACCGCCTCCTTGGCGGCGAACCGCGCGGCCAGCGACGGCACCGCGAGCCCACGCTCGCCCCGGGTGAACACGCGGCCGCGCAGGGCAGGCGTGCGCTCCAGCACGGCGGCGAAGCGGGCCACGTCCACCACGTCCACCCCGATGCCCACGATCACGCCGTCAGCGTACGCTCCTCCACAGGCTATGCACACGCCACGCGCACCCCCCGGCGGTCGGCCCTCGGGCCATGGGTACGCTTGGCCGACGTGGCAGGTGGGGACCCATACGTCCAGCTCAGCAGGGAGCAGTGGCGTGACCTTAGGAAGAACACGCCGCTCACGCTGACCGAGGCGGAGCTGGCCGAACTGCGCGGCGTCGACGACCCGATCGACCTCGCCGAGGTGACGGACATCTATCTGCCGCTCGCCCGGCTGCTCAATCTGCACTTCACCGGCTCCCGCCAGCGCAGCGCGGCCGTCGGGGCGTTCCTGGGCGAGTCCGCCTCACCCCTGCCGTACGTGCTGGGCATCGCGGGAAGCGTCGCGGTCGGCAAGTCGACCACGGCCCGCCTCCTGCACACGCTGCTGGCCCGCTGGCCCGAGCATCCGCGGGTCGATCTGATCACCACCGACAGCTTCCTCTACCCCAACAAGGTGCTGGAGGAGCGCGGGATCATGCACCGCAAGGGCTTCCCCGAGAGCTACGACCGGCGGGCGCTGGTGCGCTTCGTCGCCGACGTCAAGGCCGGTCACCCCGCGGTCGACGCGCCGGTCTACAGCCATCTGGAGTACGACATCGTGCCCGGCGCGACGCAGACGGTACGCCGTCCCGACATCCTCATCGTGGAGGGTCTCAACGTCCTCCAGCCGGCGCCGCCGGCCTCGCTCGCCGTGTGCGACTACTTCGACTTCTCGATCTATGTGGACGCCCGGGTCGAGGACATCAGGAACTGGTACGTCGACCGCTTCCACAAGCTGCGCCGTACGGCTTTCTCCGACCCCAAGTCGTACTTCAACCACATCGCGGCGCTCTCCCATGACGAGGCGACCGCGTTCGCCAGGAACGTGTGGCGCGACATCAACGAACGCAACCTGATCGAGAACATCGCGCCCACCCGCGGCCGGGCCGGCCTGATCATGCGGAAGGGCTCCGACCACTCCATCCGTCACGTACGGCTCCGCCGTACCTGAAGGGCACGTGCGGAGGCCGCGCGCCGGGCCCGGTCGCTGGGTAGGGTGCGGATCATGACAGCGAGCACATGCTTCGCGACCGAGGGCCTGACCAAGCGGTTCCCCCGCGTCACGGCACTCGACGGGCTGACGGTGTCGGCCGGAACGGGGGTGACCGGCCTGGTCGGCGCCAACGGCGCGGGCAAATCGACGCTGATCAAGATCCTGCTCGGCCTCGCCGCCCCGACGTCCGGCCGGGCGAGCGTGCTCGGGATGGACGCGACCACCGAGGGCCCGCGGATCCGGCGGGCCGTGGGCTACATGCCCGAGCATGACTGTCTGCCGCCCGACATGTCGGCCACCGAGTTCGTGGTCCACATGGCCAGGATGTCCGGCCTGCCGCGTACGGCGGCCCGCGAACGCGCGGCCGACACGCTGCGCCACGTCGGCCTCCAGGAGGAGCGGTACCGGCCCATCGGCGGTTACTCCACCGGCATGCGCCAGCGGGTCAAGCTCGCCCAGGCGCTCGTCCACGACCCCAAGTTGATCTTCCTCGACGAGCCGACCAACGGTCTCGACCCGCAGGGCCGCGACGAGATGCTCGCGCTGATCCGGCGCATCGGCATCGAGTTCGGCATCAGCGTGCTGGTCACCTCGCACCTGCTGGGCGAGCTCGAGCGGGTCTGCGACCACGTCATCGTGATCGACGGGGGGCGGCTGCTGCGCTCCTCGGCCATCCGCGAGTTCACCCGGACCACGCAGGCGGTGGCCATCGAGGTGGAGGACGGGCTGGAGTCCCTCGCCGAGCGCCTCGGCCGGATGGGCGAGGCGGTGGCCGTACAGGGCAGGCTGCTGACCGTGCAGGTGCCGCCGGACGCCGACCCGGCCCGCACGTTCGACGCCGTCCGCGACGCCGTCTGCGATCTCGACCTCCATCTCGTGCGGCTGGAGCAGCGCCGCGGCCGCATCGAGGATGTGTTCAAAGAGAACACAGCCAAGGACCCCGCGCCGAAGGAGCCGGCGGTATGACCTCCGAGCCGACCGCGGTCATCCACGACATCGGATACCGCCACTACGAGGGCCCGCGGCTGGGGCGCGCCAACGCCGTGTACGCCCTGGCCGTACACAGCCTGCGCGGCGCGTTCGGCCTCGGCCGCCCGGCCCGCGCGAAGATCATCCCGATCCTGCTGATGGTCATCATGCTGCTGCCCGCCGCGGTGACGATCGCCGCCATGGCCATCCTGAAACGGCCGGAGCTGGGCACGGAATACCCGACCTACGCGGTCGTCATGCAGCCGGTCATCGCGATCTTCATGGCCGCGCAGTCGCCGTACCTCGTCGCGCCCGACCTGCGGTTCCGCGTGCTGCCGCTGTACCTGTCTCGCCCCCTCGGCGTCATCGACTACGTGATCGCCAAGGCGGCGGCGCTGACGGTCGCGCTGTTCCTGCTGCTGGCCGTGCCGCTCACGGTCCTGTTCGTCGGCGAGCTGCTCGTCGACCTGCCCGGGCCGCTCCACACCGGCGACTACGCCGCCGCGATGGGCGGCGCGGTCATCCTGGCCCTGCTGCTCGCCCTGATCGGCATCGCGCTGGCGTCCGTCACCCCGCGCCGCGGGCTGGGCGTGGCGTCGGTGATCGCGTTCTATCTGTTCACCTCGGCCGTCGCCGGGGTGTTCTACCTCGTCCTGTCGGCGACCGGACGGGACGACACCGCCGCCTGGGCATTGCTGATCAATCCGTTCTTCCTGGTCGAAGCCGTACAGTCCGCGCTGTTCGGCGTCGCGGCGTCGAACGGCTACCCGAACGGCCCGGGGCCGGTCCTGATCCTGGTGGCCGTGGGAGCCCTCGCGGCGACCGGCATCCTCCTGCGCTACCGGAAGGCCGCCTCCGCATGACCATGACGACCTCTCCCACGACCACCCGGCAGGGCGTCATCGAGCTCGGCCAGGTGTCCCGCTGGTACGGCAACGTCGTAGCGGTCAACGATGTCACGATGACGATCGGCCCCGGCGTGACCGGCCTGCTCGGCCCCAACGGCGCCGGAAAGTCCACGCTGCTGCACATGATGGCGGGCTTCCTCGCCCCGTCGACCGGTACGGCCACGCTGAACGGGCAGCCGATCTGGCGCAACCACGAGATCTACCGGCTGGTCGGCCTGGTCCCCGAGAAGGAGGCCGTGTACGGCTTCCTGACCGGCTGGCAGTTCGTGCTTTCCGCCGCCCGGCTGCACCGGCTGCCGTCTCCGGCGGACGCCGCCCTGCGGGCGCTCGACCTGGTGGAGATGACCGCCGCCAAAGACCGCAGGATCGAGACCTACTCGAAGGGCATGCGGCAGCGGGTCAAGGTGGCCGCCGCCCTGGTGCACGACCCGATGGTGCTGCTCCTCGACGAGCCGTTCAACGGCATGGACCCCCGGCAGCGGATGCACCTCATGGATCTGGTCCGCGACATGGGCCGGGCGGGCCGTACGATCCTGTTCAGCTCGCACATCCTCGAAGAGGTCGAGCGGGTCGCCGAGCAGATCGAGGTGCTGGTCGCCGGGCGGCACGCGGCGTCGGGCGACTACCGCGAGATCCGGCGCCGGATGACCGACCGGCCGCACCTCTTCCACGTCAGGTCCAGCGACGACCGGCGACTGGCCGCCGCGCTGATCTCCGACTCCTCCTCCAGCGCGGTCGCCCTGACCGAGCAGGGCATCGAGGTCCAGACGGTGGACTTCCGGCGCTTCACCCGGCTGCTGCCCAAGGTCGCCCGTGACATCGGCGTCCACCTGTGGCAGGTCTCCCCCACCGACGAGGACCTGGAGAGCGTCTTCTCCTATCTGATCAGCGGCCCGACCTCTGGGGGCTCCCGATGAACGCTGTGGTGGCCGACATCACCTACCGGGCGATGCTCGGACGGAAGCGGATCTGGCTGCTGGTGCTGCTGCCGACGGCACTGATCGGCATGGCCGCGCTGCTCAGAGCGGTCGACGGGCCGGACGAGCACACGGCCGTGATCCTGATGAAGACGTTCGCCATCGGCACGATGCTGCCGCTGCTCGGACTGATCGCGGGAACCGGCGTGATCGCGCCGGAGATCGAGGACGGCACGATCATCCACCTGCTGGCCAAGCCGATCTCCCGGCCCGTGATCGCGGTGACGAAGTTCGCGGTGGCCGCTTCGCTGCTCGTCGTGTTCGCCGCGCTGCCGACCTTCATCGCCGCCTACCTGCTCACCGGCGCCGAATCGGGCGTCGCGTACGGTTTCACGCTCGGGGCGCTCTTCGGCGGCGTGGCCTACGCCGCGGTGTTCCTGCTGCTGGGCGTGGTCACCCGGCACGCCGTGACCGTGGGGGTCATCTACGCCCTGGTATGGGAGGGCGTGGTCGGCGGCTACGTCCCCGGGGCTCGTAAGCTCTCCATCCAGCAGTGGGCCCAGTCCGTCGCGGACCACTTCTCGACGTCGCCCTTCTTCTCCACGGACGTCACGCTCGGCTTCGCCGTACCGGCCATGGCCATCGTGACGGTCGGCGCGCTGCTGTGGGCCGGCCGGCGCCTGCGCGGCCTCTCCCTGACCGGCGACGACTAGGAAAGACGACTGGGAGATCAGTCGGTTGAGCTCCTCTCGCAGCGATCAGTGAGCCGCGCCGCCATGATCTATTCGCTGGGGTTCGTCGGGTAGTTCCCGGCGGAGTGGTTCCGCCTGCCGCCGCAGATGGTCGAGCATGGCCTTGGCCGCGGGCGTGAGGGTGCGGGCTTCGGGCAGTGTCACGCCGACCGAGCGCCGTACGGAGGCGAGCGGCACCGGTAGCTCCGCGAGCCGATCGTCGGTCCTGACGAGCAGCGCGGGCAGGGCCGCGATCATGTCGGTCGCCAGGAGCAGCGAGCGGATCGTCAGAATGGATGTGCACTCAACCCGATTTTCCGGAATTGACAGCCCTTGGCGTTGGAACACCTGCTCCAGTTCGTGTTTCAGCGCGGTCTGTTCGAGCGGGACGATCCATGGATATCGGAGCAGTTCCGGCAGGGTCCGCGCCTGCTGAGCGGGATGCCCGGCGCGGGCCACCAGCAGGGTGGGCTCGTTGTAGAGGGGGATCTGGTGGAGGCCCGGCCAGTCCTCGATGGAGTTGAGCCGACCGAGGATCAGGTCGGTCTCGCCGTCGATCAGCCGGGGAACGAGCGAGTCGAAGGTGCCCTCTTTGACGATCACCGTGATGCCCGGGCGCTCTGCCTTGAGGGCGGCGATCGAGCGGGGCAGCAGCACGTTGGTGGCGGCCAGGAGCGTGCCGATGGTGACGGTGCCGGTCTCACCGTCGGCGAGGCCGGCGATCCGGGCACCCGCCCGGCGCAGTTCCGCCTGTACGGCGCGCGCGTGGTCGACGAGGGCGGCGCCGAAGAGGGTGGGAGTGACGCCGCGCGGGCCCCGGTGGAAGAGCTCGACCCCGAGGATCTGCTCCACCTCCCGCAGCCCACGCGTGACGGCGGGCTGCGCCAGGTGGAGATGCTCAGCGGCACGCAGGATGCCGCCCTGCTCGGCGATGGTCGTCACGAGCACCAGGTGTCTGAGTTTGAGGCGGCCGTTCAGCAGGTCCAAGGGGCGGGACATCACCGGAACATCATATGAGCCACAGAATCGGGGCTCACTTTGATATATCCGCGGGAGCGGACTGAGAGCGCCGCCGATGCCCACACCCCGAGACACGTAGGCCGTCGACGGCGTGACCGCCCGTCGCCGCCCCTCGCCGCCCCTCGCCGCCCTGAACCGATCTGGGCGTCGATGGCGCAATATAACAGGATCGATATATATGTGATGAATAGTGGTATTAGACTGTTATGTACGAGTGGCTGCACGATGATGGTCATGAAGCCCGCGCACTACGTCAACGGTGTCTTCACGACGACGGGAACGGCCTTTCCGCTGTTTTCACCCGTCGACGGAAGCCAGGTAGGAGTCGTTCCCGAAGCCCCGCATGACGTCGTCGACGCGGCGGTGCGGGCAGCCCGCACGGCGCTCGCCGGCCCCTGGGGGCGGACCAGCGTCGAGGAGCGGTGCTCCATGCTACGGCGGATCGCCGACGGCATCGAGGCCCGCTTCGACGAGTTCGTCGAAGCCGAGGTCGTCGACACCGGCAAGCCCAGGGAGTTGGCGGCCACGGTCGACATCCCGCGGGCGATCGGCAACTTCCGTTCCTACGCCGACCTCGCCTACGGCCGTCCGGAACGGGCCTACCCCACCACCGTTCCCGGCTGGAGCGGCAGCGGTCAGGCGCTCAACTACACCGTCCGCCGTCCCCTCGGCGTCGTGGCGATCATCTCGCCCTGGAACCTGCCGCTGCTCCTGCTCACCTGGAAGGTCGCGCCCGCGCTGGCCGCGGGCAACGCGGTCGTCGCCAAGCCGTCGGAGGAGACGCCGTCCACCGCGACCCTGCTCGCCGCCGTAATCGACGAGGTGGGGCTGCCCGCAGGCGCCTTCAACCTCGTGCACGGCCACGGCGCGAACGCGGCGGGCGAGCACCTCACATCCCACCCGGGCGTCGACGCGATCGCCTTCACCGGCGCGTCCGCCACCGGGACCGCCATCATGCGCAGCGCGGCCGACCACATCACACCGGTCTCCTTCGAACTCGGCGGCAAGAACGCCGCCCTGGTCTTCGCCGACGCCGACCTCGCCGAGGCGGTCGAGGGGACCGTCCGGTCGAGCTTCACCCACTCGGGCCAGATCTGCCTGTGCACCGAGCGTGTCTATGTGCAGCGCCCCCGCTTCGAGGAGTTCGTCGACGCCCTGGCCGAGCGCGTACGCGCGCTGAAGGACTACGGCCCGATGATCTCGGCTGAGCATCGCGACAAGGTGCTGTCGTACTACCGCCTCGCCGTCGAGGAGGGCGCCACGGTGGTCGCCGGTGGCGGGGTGCCGAGCTTCGGCGACGGGCGTGACGGCGGGTTCCACGTCGAGCCGACCGTGCTCACCGGGCTGCCCCAGACCGCCAGAACCGTCCGCGAGGAGATCTTCGGGCCCGTCTGCCATGTGGCGCCGTTCGACGACGAAGACGAGGCGGTTCGGCTGGCCAACGACAGCCCGTACGGCCTGGCCGCCACGGTGTGGACCACCGACCTGTCCCGCGCCCACCGCGTGGCTCCGCGGGTGGAGGCCGGGATCGTGTGGGTCAACTGCTGGAATCTCCGGGATCTGCGCACCCCCTTCGGAGGTGTGAAGGCGTCCGGCATCGGACGCGAGGGTGGCGAATACTCGCTCGACTTCTTCTCGGAACCCGTCAACGTGTGCGTCAAGATTTGAGGACATCCGTGACAGAAAGACACCAGGCCGCGGCGTCGCGGCTGCTGGAGGCGTACGCGTCCGGCAGCCCCTGTGAACCGGTGCGCGACCTGATCGACGGCGCGGACGCCGCCTATGCCGTACAGGACCTGATCACCCAGCGGTGGCTGTCGGAGGGGCGCCGCCTGACCGGTCGCAAGATCGGACTGACCAGCGCGGCGGTGCAGCGGCAACTGGGGGTGGACTCGCCGGACTTCGGCATGCTCTTCGCCGACATGGCCGTACCGGACGGCGAGGAGATCCCCGTCGGCGCGGTGCTGCAGCCCCGCGCCGAGGCCGAGGTCGCACTCGTGCTGGAACACGACCTGACGTACGAACGGCACACGGTCGCCGACGTGATCCGCGCGACGGCCTTCGCGCTGCCCGCGATCGAGATCGTGGGCAGTCGCATCCGCGGCTGGGACATCACCCTGGCCGACACGGTCGCGGACAACGCCTCCGCCGGCATGTACGTCCTCGGCACCCGCCCGGTGCCGCTGCGCGACGTGGACCTGCGGCTGGCCGGGATGGTCATCGAGCGGGGCGGCGAGCAGGTGTCGACCGGCGTCGGCGCGGCCTGCCTCGGGCACCCGCTCCACGCGGCGGTGTGGCTGGCCGACACGCTGGCCAGGATCGGCCGTCCGCTCCAGGCCGGAGACACCGTGCTGACCGGGGCACTCGGGCCGGTCGTCCCCGTCGCGCCCGGCGACGTGCTCGAAGCGCGCATCGACGGGCTCGGCGACGTGCGCACGGCCTTCGCCCACGAGGCGCCCGCTCCCCAGGAGGACATGTGAACCCGCACCTGGACTCGTTCGCCGAGATCCTCGACAAGGCGGCGCTGAACCGTCGCGCGGTCCCCAGGCTCACCGACGCCGCCGCGCTCGACGTGCCCTCCGCGTACGAGGTGCAGCGGGCGGTGATCGAGCGGCGCCTGGCACGCGGCGAGTCCCTCATCGGCGTCAAGATGGGGTTCACCAGCCGCGCCAAGATGGTCCAGATGGGCGTCGACGACGTCATCTGGGGCCTGCTCACCGACGCCATGCTGATCGAGTCCCACGTGGACACCGCCGATCTGATCCATCCGCGCATCGAGCCGGAGATCGCGTTCCTGATCGATCGGCCGGTGCGCACTCCCGCCGACGCGGTCGACGCCGTCGGCGGGATCGCGGTGGGCTATGAGGTGCTCGACTCCCGTTACGAAGGCTTCAGCTTCACCCTGCCCGACGTCATCGCGGACAACGCCTCGGCCGCCGGCTTCGGTCTCGGCCCCTGGCACAGGCCCAGAGATGTCGGCAACGTGGGCATGCTGCTGGAGATCGACGGCCGTACCGTCGCGAGTGGCTCGTCGGCGGCCATTCTCGGCGACCCGATGCGGTCGCTGGTCGCCGCCGCCCGCCTGGCCGAAGCCGCCGGGATCGAGCTGCAGCCGGGGTGGGTCATCCTCGCGGGCGCCGCGACGGCGGCCATCCCGCTTCCCGCCGGCACCCACGTCCGTGTGAGCGCCGCGGGTCTCGGCCGTGCGGAGGTGACGACACGATGAACGCCCAGACGAACGCCCAGACGAACGGCCAGACGAACGGCCAGACGAACGACGCGCTGCTCGTCCGGGGCAAGGCCGCTCCACGCGGCAGGTTCCCCCACGTCAGGAGGGCGGGCGACTTCGTGTTCGTCTCCGGCACCAGCTCCCGCCGCCCCGACGGCTCCTTCGCCGGGGCGAGCGCGGACGCCATGGGCACGACCACGCTGGACATCCGCGAGCAGACCAGGGCGGTCATCGAGAACATCCGCGACCTGCTCGCGGCGGCGGGCGGAGACCTCACGGACGTCGTCAACGTGTCCAGCTATCTCGTCAACATGAACGACTTCGGCGGCTACAACGAGGTCTACGGAGAGTATTTCGACGAGAACGGCCCCGCCCGCACCACGGTCGCGGTCCACCAACTCCCCCACCCCCACCTGCTCATCGAGATCTCCTGCATCGCCCACATTCCGCAGAGGAGCGCCGTATGATTCCTCCCTTCAACCTTCAGAAGTGGATCGACGAGCACCAGGACATGCTCAGGCCGCCGGTCGGCAATGTGCAGATCTGGAAGGACGCCGACCTGATGGTCACCATCGTCGGCGGCCCCAACCAGCGCACCGACTTCCACGACGACCCGATCGAGGAGTTCTTCTACCAGCTCAAGGGCGACATGGTGCTGCGCGTCATGGAGGAGGAGGGCCGGCCTCCCGTCGACGTACGGATCAGGGAGGGTGATGTCTTCCTGCTGCCGCCGCATGTCCGGCACTCCCCGCAGCGGCCGGTGCCCGGCTCGATCGGCCTGGTCGTCGAGTACGCCCGTCCGCAGGGGGAAGTGGACGCCTTCGAGTGGTACTGCATGGACTGTCACCGGCTGGTCCACCGTGCCGAGATCCAGCTCCAGTCGATCGTCGATGATCTGCCCCCCGTCTTCCAGGCGTACTACGACGGCGACCGCACGTGCCCGCACTGCGGGGCGACCCATCCCGGAAAGGACTGGCCCGAGCACCTTCGGCCGGTGGTCCGATGATCCCGGCCGCCCAGGTCGCCACCCAGATCATCGACGTCCACGCCCACGTCTTCCCGCGCATCTCCCGGGAGGAGAGCCGGATCCTCGCCGGCGCCGGCGAGCCCTGGCTGCGCGACGGCATGATGATGAGCGGCGACGACGACTACCGGCCCGTCACCCCGGAGCTGTGGGACGCCGGCGCGCGCCTGGAGGCGATGGACCGCTCCGGCGTCGACGTGCAGGCCGTCTCGTCCACGCCGCTGCTGTTCGGGTACGCGGCAGAGCCGGAACGCGCCGCCGACTGGTGCGAGATGGTCAACGACCGCATCCTCGCCTACTGCGCCGAAGCCCCCCACCGCCTGCTGCCCCTGTGTCAGGTCCCGCTGCAGGACCTGGAGACCGCCCGCACGATGGTCACCAAGGCCAGGGCCGCCGGGCACCGGGGCGTGCACATCGGCAACCACGTGGGCCCGCGCAACCTGCACGATCCGGAGATCATCGAATTCCTCACCCACTGCGCGGATGAGGACATGCCGGTGCTCGTCCACCCGTGGGACATGCTGGCCGCCGACCGCATGACGGGGTACATGCTGCCGTGGCTGGTCGGCATGGCCGCGGAGACGCAGCTCAGCATCCTGTCGCTGACACTGTCCGGCGCGTTCGAGAAGCTGCCCGCTTCGCTGCGCCTGTGCTTCTGCCACGGCGGTGGCAGCTTCGCCTTCCTCCTCGGCCGCGCCGACAACGCCTGGCGCAACCGCGACATCGTCAGGAAGGACTCGCCCAAGCCCCCCTCGGCGTACACCGACCGCTTCTACGTCGACTCGGCGGTGTTCGACCCGCGGGCGCTGAGCCTGCTCATCGACGTGATGGGCGTCGAGCGGGTCATGCTCGGCACCGATTTCCCCTTCCCGCTCGGCGAGCAGGAGCCGGGCGCGGCCGTCCGCGCCTGCGCCGGTCTCGGCGAGGCCGAGCGCGCCGCGATCCTCGGCGGCAACGCGAGGAGATTCCTGGGGCTGGCATGACCGAGGAGTTCGACCCGTTCCGCCGCCGCGAGGAGGAAACGCGATGAGCAAGGCCAAGGTCGCGATCATCGGATCGGGGAACATCGGCACCGACCTGATGTTCAGGGTGCTTCGTGCTTCGATGACGTGTCCGTGGTGCTGGACGCGACGTCCGCCGGAGCGCACCGGAACAACGAGGCGGCCACGCAGGTCGCCGCGTACGTGCCGGGTTACCGGCTCAAGCAGGAGGTGCGGCGCCCTCGATCTCCAGTCGGCCAGAACTCACACGTGAAGGGAGAGACGGACATGATCGCCCCGTTGGAAAACGGCCCGCTGAAGTCGACCGAAGAGGATGCGCTGCGACGCGACGCCGAGGACCTCGGCCACCGGGACCTTTTCCGGATCCCACCCGCCGACGGCGGGGAATATCCGGAGAGCGCCTACATGGCGGGCAACTCGCTCGGCCTGCAGCCCCGGGCCACCCAGGAGGAACTGCTGGAGGACCTGGCCGCGTGGGCCCGGCTCGGCGTCGAAGGCCATCTGGAGGCGGACCGCCCCTGGATGCCGTATCACGAGCAGCTCACCGGTCCGGCCGCCCGGCTGGTCGGCGCACTGCCCGAAGAGACCGTGGTCATGAACTCGCTGACGGTCAACCTGCACCTGCTGATGGTGTCGTTCTACCGGCCGCGGGGTGAGCGGACTCGGATCGTCATCGAGGACACCGCGTTTCCTTCCGACAGCTACGCGGTACGCAGCCAGGCCCGCTTTCACGGCCTCGATCCCGACAAGGCGGTGGTACGGCTCGGCGACGGCAAGGCGGTGCTCGACTTCCTGGAGCGCGAGGGCGACACGGTCGCACTGGTGATGCTCGGCGGGGTCAACTACCTCACCGGCGAACTCCTGGACATCTCCGCCATCACCGCGGCCGGACATGCGGCCGGCGCGATCGTCGGATGGGACTTGGCGCACGCCGCCGGAAATGTCCCGTTGCGGCTGCACGATTCGGGGTCGGACTTCGCCGCCTGGTGCTCATACAAGTACCTCAACTCCGGCCCCGGCGCCCTCGGCGGGGTCTTCGTCCACCAGCGGCACCTCGGCGACCTCTCGCTTCAGCGGTTCGAGGGCTGGTGGAGCACCGAGCCCGAGACCCGCTTCCAGATGGAGCCGATCTCTCGGCCGCCGGCCAGCGCCGACGCCTGGCAGATCTCCAATCCGCCGATCTACGCCATGGGCCCGGTGCGCACCTCGCTCAACCTGTTCGACGAGATCGGCATGGCCGAGCTGCGGGCTCGCAGTGTGCGGCTCACCGGCTACCTGGAGAGCCTGCTCGACGAGGTCACGGCGACCCGACCGATCACCGTGGTCACTCCGCGGGACCCCTCCCGCCGCGGCTGCCAGCTCTCCCTGCGTGTCGAGGGCGGCAGGAGCGCCGCGGAACTGACCCGGCGGCTGCGCCACGAGCACGGGGTCGTCGCCGACGCCCGCGAGCCGGACATCATCCGAATAGCGCCGACACCGCTCTACTCGACCTACCACGACTGCTGGCGTACCGCCATCGCGCTGGCCGACTGTGTGGCGAAGGACGCTTGACACCCCCCCTCGTGAATGAGGGGGTTTCAGCGCGCAGCGGGACTTCTGGGATCGGGTGCATCCTGACCGATCACTCGTGACACCAGAGGTCCCGTTCGGCTTTCCCCGCCTGACCGGCGGAGCTACGGCCGGCCCCGGCGCGTCACCGAGCGCCGGTGCTCGCTGCCGCCTGCCCGAGAATGGCCCGATTTCCGGACTAGCTACTTTGATGACACCTATAACGAAATTGATATATATAAGGTGAATAGTGGTATTAGACCGTTATGCGCGAGGGGCTGCACGATGGTGGCCATGAAGCCCGCGCACTACGTCAACGGTGTCTTCACGACGACGGGACCGGCCTTTCCGCTGCTTTCGCCCGTCGACGGGAGCCAGGTAGGAATTTTTCCCGAAGCCCCGCGCGACCTCGTCGACGCGGCGGTGCGGGCCGCTCACCCGGCGCTCGCCGGCTCCCGGGGGCGGATGAGCGTTCAGAGGCCGTGCCCCATTCTACGGCGGATCGCCGACGGCATCGCGACGGCCCGCTCCGACGAGTTCGTCGAAGCCGAGGCCGCCGACACCTGCCATCGTGCGGAAGCCACCCGCCGTCCCCTCGTCTGGCCGCCCCGATGACCGCGTTGCTCGACGTGACCACCGGCGCCGGTGACCGGGTGGATGTGCGCGTCGCCGAAGGGCTGATCACCGAGGTGGTGCCCGCCGGGTCGCTGACGACGTCACCCGGCGAGGAGGCCGTCGCCCTGACCGGACATCTGCTCTGGCCGGCCTTCGCCGAGCCGCACGCCCACCTGGACAAGGCCTACACCGCCGAGGCGGTGGCGAACCCGACGGACGATCTCTCCGGGGCGGTGCGGGGCTGGCGGCGATACCGCGCGGGTCTGAGCGCTCGCGACATCGAGGAGCGAGCAGTCCGAGCCGCGCTGGCGGGTCTGGCCAGGGGCACGACCGCGATCCGGACCCATGTCGGCGGCCCGGGGGTCGACTTCACCGCGCTGGCCGGGGTGGCAGCGGCCCGAGACCGACTGGCCGGCCTGGTCGACATCCAGATCGTCGCCATGGGCGCACCGCTCAGCGGTCCGGACGCCGCCACCGGCCGGGCAGACCTGGAGCGGGCGCTCGCTGAGGGCGCGGACGTGGTCGGCGGTGTGCCCCACGGCGAGTCCGACCCGTTGGAGGCCATGCGCTACTGCCTCGATCTGGCCGCCGAACGGGGCTGCCCGGTGGACCTGCACATGGACGAGCACCTGCGCACCGACCTTGACCTGCTCGCGTTGGCCGGGCTCGTCATGGCCCGCCGCTCGACGGGCGTCACCGCCAGCCACTGCGCGAGCCTGGCGATGCAGGAAGCCGAGACCCAGATCCGGATCGCGGCCGCTGCCGCCGCCGCCGGGATTTCGGTGGTGGCCTGTCCCCCGACCAATCTGTGGCTGCAGGGCCGTGGCCACCCGGTCGCCACCCCCCGGGGCCTGACCTCGGTGGCCGTACTACGCGCCGCCGGCTGCCTGGTCGCCGCTGGCGGGGACAACGTGCAGGACCCCTTCAATCCCCTCGGCAACGGCGACCCGCTGGACGTGGCGCTACTGCTGATGCTGGCCGGGCACGCCGGCGTTGACGCCGCCGTCAGCGCCGTCAGCAGCACGGCACGGCAGGTGCTGGGGCTCCCCCCGGCCGGTGTCGAGGTCGGCGCGCGGGCGGACCTGGTCGCTCTGCCGGCCGCCTCCGCGCGGGAGGCGATCGCCGAGCGACCGGCGGCCCGGGTGGTGTTCAAGGACGGCGTGGTGGTGAGCCGGACCTCCGTCAAGCAGATCTTCCCGGCAGGAAGGGGGGTATTGAGATGAGCAGATCGTGGCAGTCGCTGGACGCCGCCGACCTGGAGCGCGAGTACACCCCCAGCTCGGTGATCGACTCGCTCGCCGCTGAGCTGGAGGCCTACGCCACCGCCAGCGCCCGCACCCGGTCGGCTCATCCGCCGGTCGAGCTGCGCTACGGCCCCGGCCCCGGCGAACTGCTGGACCTGTTCCTGCCCGAGACTCCCGGGCCCGCACCGCTGCTGATCTTCGTGCATGGCGGCTACTGGCAGGAACTCGGCAAGGAGGACGCCGGCTTCCCCGCGGACGCCGTGCTCGCCCGCGGCGCGGCCTACGCCTCGGTGGGCTATCCACTGGCGCCGGCGGCCTCCGTGGCCCAGATCACCGACGCCGTCTGCCGGGCCGTCAGCTGGCTACACGGCCACGCGCCCGCGTACGGGATCGACCCCGAACGGATCCAGCTCGCCGGCAGCTCGGCCGGCGCACACCTGGCGGCCTGTGTGCTGTTGCACGGCCGCGTGCCGCTGCGCGCGGTCACCCTGCTCTCCGGCGTCTACGACCTGCGCCCGCTGGTCACCACCACCGTCAACGACCCGTTGGGGCTGACCGAGCGGGAAGCCTGGCGGCTGAGCCCGATGAACCGGGTGCGGTGCACCGCGGCCCGGGTGGCGGTGGCCTGGGGCGAGATCGAAACCAGCGAGTTCGTGGCACAGAGTCGGGACTTCGCCGCCGCCATGGCGGCGGCCGGCAACCGGGTCGAGGCCTACGAACTGGCCGGGCTGAACCACTTCGACAACGTCTTCGCGCTCACCGACCCGGCGACGCCGGTGGGAGCGTCCACCCTTTCCCTTTTGGAGACACCTTGACCGGTTCCCCCAACACCACACCCCGGCTGATCGAGCGTTCGTCGGACGAAGCCAGGTCCGCGACCGTCGCCCGAACCGGCGGCACCCCGCTGCTGGAGCTGCCGGGCGGGAGCACGCCGTACATCGACTACGAGAGCATCGACGTGCTGCTGAACCTGCAGCAGACCCGCAGCGGCGCCCACGACGAGATGGCCTTCTACATCATGGGCCAGGTCAAGGAGCTGCTGTTCAAGCTGATGCGGCACGAGCTGCTGGCCGCCCAGCGGCACATCCGGGCCGACCATCTGCCGGGCGCGTTCGAGGCCTTCCGCCGGGTGGTGCGGATCCAGGAACTGCTGGTCTCCACCTGGGACGTGCTCGGCACGCTCACCCCGGCTCAGTTCAACGCCTTCCGCGACCATCTCGGCACCGCGTCGGGCTTCCAGTCCTACATGTACCGGCACCTGGAGTTCCTGCTGGGCAACAAGGTCCGGGCGCTGCTGAACCCGCACCGCGGTGTGGCCGGGGTGTATCAGGAGCTGGAGGAAGCGCTGCACGCGCCCAGCCTGTACGACGACGTCATCGGCCTGCTGGCCGCCCGGGGCCACAAGGTGGACGCCGAGGCGCTGGATCGGGACTGGTCGCAGGCCTATGCCGCCAACGACTCGGTGGAGCAGGCCTGGTTCGAGGTCTACGGTGACCCGGCTCCCGGCAACGACCTCCACCAGCTCGGTGAGGCGTTGATGGACATCGCCGACCGCTTCCAGCAGTGGCGCTACCGGCACCTGATCACCGTGGAACGGATCATCGGCTACAAGCCCGGCACCGGCGGGACCAGCGGCTCCGGCTGGCTGCGAAAGATCGTGGAACACCAGTTCTTCCCCGAGCTGTGGGCGGTACGGACCCGGCTCTGACCAACCCCGACACGAAACGAACGAACGAACGAAAGGAGACTGCTGTGCGTCATCGTCCCAAAGGCCTCGCAGCCGCCGTCGCCCTGACCGGTCTGCTCACGCTGGCCGCCTGTGGTGGCGGGCAGTCGCCGACCACCCGTCCCAGCGCCGCGGACACCACCGGTGGGGTGCTCCGGTTCGCGACCTTCACCGTTCCCGACACCTTCGACCCCACCAAGCGCTCAGCCGGCACCTCGGGACTGAACTACCTGTTCCCGGTCTACGATCCGCTGCTGCGTACCGATCCGACCGGCAAGGTGGTCGAGGGGCTGGCCACCCAGTGGAAGCTGGGTGCCGACAATGTCACCCTGACCCTGCGGCCGGGCCTCAAGTTCAGCGACGGAGAGCCCCTGAACGCGACCGCGGTCAAGGCGAACCTGGAGCGATGCCAGGCCGTCGGCGGCGGCTGTGGCAGCACGCTGGCCCACGTCACCGGCATCGATACCCCCGACGACACCACCGTGGTGCTCAACACCGACGGCCCACAGCCGGCGCTGCTCTTCGGGCTGACCACCGGCGCCGGAATGATGGTGAGCCCGAAGGCATTCGACTCCCCCGACCTGGGCCGGATGCCGGTCGGAGCCGGCGCCTACGTGCTGGACGAGCAGGCCACCGTACCGGGCTCGAAGTGGGTCTACACCAAGAACAAGAACTACTGGGACCCCAGCCAGCAGACGCTGGAGCGGCTGGAGATCGTGCTGATCAACACTGCACAGCAGCGGGTCGCCGCACTGCGCACCGGCCAGGTGGACGCCTCGATGATCGGCGACGCCCAGGAACTGGAGAGCTACAAGCAGGCCGGGGTGACGACCGCGGTCTCCGAGGGCGGTGACCCGATCGGCGTCGTCACCGTCGACCCCAGCGGGCCGTTCGCCGACAAGCGGGTACGGCAGGCGGTCGGTTACGCGCTCGACCGCGCGGCCCTGACGGGCACCCCGTTCCGCAAGGGCATGTCGACCCCGTCGGACCAGTTGTTCTCTCCCGGCAACCCCGGTCACGTCGACAACCCCGCCTTCACCTACGCCTACGACCCGGACAAGGCCCGCGCGCTGCTGGCCGAGGCCGGTGTGAAGGACGTGCCGGTGACCATTCCGGCCATGCCCGGCCCGCAGAACAAGACGGAGGCCGAGGCCGTCGCCGGAATGCTCAACGCGGTGGGCTTCCAGGCGAAGGTGGTCTCCCCGCCGCCGCAGATGATCGGCCGCGAGGTCTTCTCCGGCAAGTACCACCTGGCGTACGTGCCGGTATTCGTCCCGGACGCTCCCATGCTCGCCGACGCCCTGGCGCCCAAGGGCGGTTCGATGAACCCCACCGGACAGCCCTACGCCAAGGCTCTGGACCTCGCCAAGCAGGCGGCCGTCGCCAGCGTCTCCGACGAGGCCAAGGCCAGGGCGCTGTACGGCGAGATGATGGCCGACCTGACCGAGGAAGGCGTGGTCATCCCGGCCTTCTGGAGCCCGGTCGGCGTGGCCTACGCCGACCATGTCAAGGGCCTGCAGCCGTGGGCCGGTGGCTACATGGGCCCGCCCGTGTACGGCGTGAGCGTCGACAGGCAGGGCTGACCCCATGCGCAAGGTCCTTGCCGAACGGCTGGTGTCTCTACCACTGGTCGTGCTGGCGATGTCGGCGGTGATCTTCGGGATCACCTATCTGGTGCCCGGTGACGCCGCCGAGTCCGTGGCCGGAGTGCAGGCCGATGCCGCCCAGGTGGCTCGGCTGCGCCAGGAAATGGGGCTGGACGCCCCGTTGCCGAGTCAGTATCTCTCCTGGCTGCTGGACGCGGTACGCGGTGATCTCGGCCGCTCGCTCATCGACGGTGCGCCGGTGGCGGGAACCATCGCCGACCGGCTGCCGGTGACGCTGTCGCTGACCGTCGCCGGTGCGGTGGTGGCCTGCCTGTTGGGAGTCCCCGTGGGGGTGATGGCCGGTCTGCGGCCGCGAACCCTCTGGGACCGGGCGGCCACCACCGGGGCCTCCATCGGAGTCGCCTTTCCGGCCTTCTGGCTCGGACTGATCCTGGTCGCGATCTTCTCGCTGCGGCTGGGCTGGTTGCCCGCCATCGGCTATGTCCCGATCGACGCGGATCCGGCCGGCTGGCTGGGCAGCATCATCCTCCCGGCCGTCGCGCTCGGACTGACCCCGGCGGCCGCGCTGGCACGGCAGATGCGCAACTCGATGGCCGAAGTGATGGGCAGCGACTACGTCCGCACCGCCCACGCCAAGGGGATGCCACGGGCGCAGATCGTCCGGCGGCACGCCCTGCGGAACGCGGCCGGCCCAGTGGTCACTCAGCTCGGTTTCTGGGTGGCGATCATGCTGGGTACCTCACTGATCGTCGAGCAGGTGTTCTCACTGCCGGGCATCGGCGGCGCGATGAGCAATGCGATCATGCAGCACGACGTCCCGCTGCTGGTGGGACTGGCCCTGGCCCTGGTGGTGATCGTGGTGCTGGTGAACCTGGTCGTCGACCTGTTCCTGTCGGCGCTCAATCCGAAGACGAGGCAGGCATGAGCAGCACCATGTCCGCAGCTGAGTCCAACCCGACAGCCGACCCGATGACCAACCCGGCGTCCGCCCCCGCCGCCGAGGAGCCGGCGCCCACCGGGCAGGTGCTCCGGATCTGGCAGCGGTTCCGGACCGACCGGTGGGCGTTGATCGCCGCCGGCTACCTGGGGCTGCTGGTCGTGGTCGCGGTCTTCGCGCCGTGGCTGGCTCCCCACGATCCCGAGCGGCAGGACCTGCTACAGGCCTTCGGCGAGCCGAGCTGGGAGCATTGGCTCGGCACCGACGAGCTGGGCAGGGACGAGCTCAGCCGGATGCTGGTGGCGACCCGGATCTCGCTGCTCGCCGTGGCCGAAGCCGTGGGCATCGCGGTGGCGGTCGGCGTGCCCATCGGGCTGCTGGCGGGCTTCCGCGGTGGGTTGCTGGACCGGATCGTGATGCGGCTCAACGACCTGGTGTTCGCCATCCCCGCGCTGGTCCTGGTGATGCTGGTGATCGCGGTGCTCGGCACCGGTCTCGGCCCGTCGATGGCGGCGCTCGGGCTGGTGTTCTCCACCGGCTTCATCCGGGTGAGCCGCAACGCGGTCACCGCCATCCGCGAGGAGACCTATCTGGCGGCCGCGCAGGTGATCGGGGTGCCGACCGGGCAGCTCGTACGACGGCACGTGCTGCCCAACGCCCTCGGGCCGATCATGGTGCAACTCGCGCTGCAATGCGGTGTGGTGCTGACCATCGAGGCCTCGCTGAGTTTCATCGGCCTCGGCGCCCAGCCGCCGGACGTCAGCTGGGGCACTCTGCTGGCCATGGCCGCCACCAGCATCCAGGGAGCCGACACGCTGCTGGTGGTCTGGCCCGGGGTGGCGATCACGGTCACCGTGCTCGCCCTGAACCTGGTCGGTGACGGGCTGCTGGCCGCGTTGAAGCCGGGCGGCGGCCGACGGATGCCCCGCATCCGGCCGGGTCGCCGCCGGCGGGCGGAAACCGTCCCACAGCCCACCCCGACCACGACCACGACCACGACCACGACCACGGAACCGGCCACGGAACCGGACGACGCCGAACCGCTGCTCCGGGTGAGTGGACTGACGGTCACCGCCGGTGAGACGCGGGTCGTCTCGGATGTCTCCTTCGACATCGCCGAGGGCGAAGTGGTGGGTCTGGTCGGCGAGTCCGGCTGCGGGAAGTCGACGATCGCCCTGGCGTTGATGGGGCTGCTCGACGAGCAGCGACGCGTCGCCGCCGGCTCCATCCGTCTGGCCGGGACCGAACTGGTCGGCGCCTCGGCGACGGACTGGGAGCGGACCCGCGGACACGGCCTGGCGATGGTCTTCCAGAACCCGCAGACCAGCCTCAACCCGACGATGCGGATCGGCGACCAGATCGCCGAGCCGCTGCGGCTGGCCGGGCACAGCGTCCGCGCCGCCCGCGCCGAAGCGGTCGCCCTGCTGGAGAAGGTGGGCGTTCCCGACCCCGCACGCCGGGCCAGGCAGTATCCGCACGAGTTCTCCGGTGGAATGGCCCAGCGAGCGATGATCGCGATGGCCATCGCCGGCCGTCCCAAGCTGCTGATCGCCGACGAGCCGGTCACCGCGCTCGACGTACGCGTCCGGGAACAGGTCCTGGATCTGCTCTTGGACCTACGCGCGGAGTTCGGAATGGCCGTGCTGCTGGTCACTCACGACCTGGGGGTGGTGGCCGATGCCTGCGACCGCACGATCGTCGCCTACGCGGGGGAGTTGGTGGAGCAGGCGCCGGCCGAGGAGTTGTTCCGCGCGCCCGCGCACCCCTACACCCACGGCCTGCTCGGTGCCCGGCCCGTGGCGTTGACCGGCCGGCGGCTGCCGACCATTCCCGGCTCGGTTCCGGCCCCGGGGCAGTGGCCCGACGGCTGCCGCTTCCAGTCGCGCTGCGCCCACGTCAGGACCGACTGTTCGGCCGCGGCCGTCCCGACCATCATGCTCACCGGAGATCACCGGTCACGCTGCCTGCGAGCACAGGAGCACCCTTGGCTGTGAACACCTCAGAACCCGCCGCCTCGCCGCCGGATGAGAAGCCGCGCTCCGGCGCGCCCTCGGGGCCGGTCGATCCCGGGTTGCTCCGGGTGCGGAACCTGTCCGTGCATTTCGCCCATCGAGGCCTGCCGTTCACCCGCGCCGGCGTAGTCCGGGCGGTGGAGGACGTCTCGTTCACCATCCCGCCCGGCAGCACGCTCGGTCTGGTGGGCGAGTCCGGTTCGGGCAAGTCGACCACCGGCCGCGCCGTACTCGGACTGCAGCGGCCGACAACCGGATCGATCAGCTTCGGCGATCACGAGTACGGCGCGGCCTCCCCACGGATGCCGCGGGAGCTGCGGCGGCAGATCCAGGCGGTCTTCCAGGACCCGGGCTCGTCGCTGGACCCCTCGCACCCCGTCGCCGATGCGATCGCCGAGCCGTTGCGGCTGCACCTGGGGCTGCGCGGCGCGGCCGCCGACGCGCGGGTGGTCGAACTGCTGGACATGGTGGGTATCGCCGCGCACCATCGGCATCGCTACCCGGCGGAGTTCTCCGGCGGCCAGCAGCAGCGGATCGCGATCGCGCGCGCCCTCGCCAGCCAGACCCGGCTCATCGTCTGCGACGAACCGGTGGCGGCGCTGGACGTCTCGACCCAGGCCCAGGTGATCAACCTGTTCGCCGATGTCCAGGCGGAGTTGGGGATGTCCTACCTGTTCATCGGCCATGACCTGGATGTGGTGGCGCACGTCAGCGATCAGCTGGCGGTGATGTTCCGCGGCCGGATCGTCGAGATCGGCCCGGTGGTCGAGGTCTTCCGCCGGCCCGGCCACCCCTACACCCGGATGCTGTTGGAGGCCACGCCGGTGGCCGATCCGGTACGGCAGCGGCGGCGGCGCGAGGAGCGCCGGCGGTTCTCGCTGAACGAGCCGCCGACCTCCATCCCTGTGGCCGGCTGTGCCTTCCAACACCGCTGCCCGCTGGTGATCGAGCGGTGCCGGACGGAGGTGCCGGCCATGCGTGAGCCGGCCAACGGTACGCGGGTCGCCTGTCATCTGGCCGACCCTGCTGAGCGAAAGGAACCGGCATGACGGCAAAAACCGCCCATTCAGGGGTAATGCTGGCCGACAGTCCGACCGATGCGGGTTCGAACCGGGTACGGGCCGCCGACCGGTGCGGGTTCGGGCGGTTCCACCTCGCCGATCGCGGGCTGGACGGCCGCGATCAGTGGGTGATGCTCGGCGTCATGGCCGGCGCCACCGAGCGGATCCGGCTGGGATTGGTGACGAACCCGTTCACCCGGACGCCGGCCACCACCGCGAACGCGTTGCGCACCCTGCGGGAGCTGACCGGCGGCAGAGCCTTCGTGGTGCTGGCACGCGGCGGCGAGCGGATCCTGGCCGGTGGCGGCGCGGTCGCGCAGCGGCCGATCGCGGCGGTCCGCGAGGCCCTGGGAGCGGTCAGGGAGTTGTGTCCCGGCGCCGAAACCTGGGTGGCCACCAAAGGCCCGGCGATGGCCCAGATGGCGCTGCGCCATGCCGACGGACTGCTGCTCTCCGGCATTCCGCACGCGTTATTGCCGCAGGTGACGGCGGAGCTGCGGTCGGGCATGGATCGGCCGGTCACCATCGGCCTCAGCGTCGCCTACGGCGGCGACGGCACGACGGTCACCCGTGACGGTCTGATCCGCGTCGCGCTCGAACTCGGCAATCTCCGCGACGAGTACCGCGAGGCCGCGGGCATCGACGCCACGCTGGTCGAGGCGGTCAAGCGGGAGCTGTTCGGCGGCGGAACACTCGACCGCGCCGCCGATCTGGTGCCCGAGGAACTCCTCGCCCAGTTCACCCTCGTCGCGCCCCGGCCGGACCTGAAGACCGCGATAGGGCGGCTGCGCGGCCACAGCGGCGTGGACGTCGTCGAAATCTCGGCCTCGGCCGTATTCGACGACGGCGGACAGCTGCTGGCCCAGGAATTCGACACCACGACCCAAAGGACATCATGACTACCTCTTCACCGGTCCGCGTCGGCTGGATCCACCGCGCCAAGGTGGGCGACAGCATCAGCAGCTGGCTGCACAGCCATGAGCGGGCCAGGAAAGCCGTGGAGGCCGAGTTCGGCGGTGCGGTGCACACCGAGGTGGCCGACGGCGCCGGCCGGGCCGAGGGCTTCACCGCGGCGGCCACCGACTTCGCCGAGCGCGGCTTCGACCTGGTGTTCGCCTGCGACACCCGCGGTGGACTCGAGGTCCTGCCGGTCGCCGAACGCTTTCCCGGCACCCGGTTCATGCACAACCAGGGCGTCGATCTGGCGGCCAACTTCGGCACCTTCCGCGAGGCCCGCGACGAACACGCGTACGTGTCGGGGCTGCTGTGCGGGGCGATGACCAAGACCGGTGTCCTGGGTGCCGTCGGCGGCACCCCCGGGCCGCTGGACCTGCAGATCGTCAACGCCTGGGCGATCGGCGTCCGGACCGCGAACCCCGACGCGATCATCCACGACCGCTGGGTCGGCAGTTACTTCGCCGAGGATCAGGCCGAGCTGGAGGCGGCGGTCGTGACCGAGCTCATCGACCTCGGCGTCGACACCTTCGGCGGCACGCTCACCGAGATGCCGACCATCACCAGGATGGCCTCCGAGCGCGGGTTGTGGTCGATGGGACGGGACCTGCGGTCGGCGCACCAGAGTGCGGTGCTGGACGTGGCCTACATCGACTGGGCGCCGTTCTACATCCGTGAGGTGCGCGCGATCCAGGACGGGACATGGCGGGCTCGGCACGCCTACCTGCGGTCCAGGGACGGGGTGGTCCGCAACACCGAACCGGCCGCGGTGGTGCCACCGGAGGCCGCGGAGCGCGCCCGCCAGGCCTCCCGCGCGCTCCAGGCCGGCGAGCTGGACGTCTGGCGAGGCCCGATCCGCGATCATCGG
Source organism: Sphaerimonospora cavernae (assembly GCF_042435035.1). Taxonomy (NCBI): domain Bacteria; kingdom Bacillati; phylum Actinomycetota; class Actinomycetes; order Streptosporangiales; family Streptosporangiaceae; genus Sphaerimonospora; species Sphaerimonospora cavernae. Next base: position 171,045 of record NZ_JBHMQT010000044.1, on the reverse strand, counting down.
GGGAACCTGGTGGTGCCCGCCGGTAAGTCGATCGGCGACCTGTACGACGGTCCGGAGCCGGAGCCCGACCTCACCAGGGCCGAGGCCTACCTGACCTCGCGCCAGTTCGCCTGGTTCCACGAGGCGATCACCGGCAGCGTCGACCCGCTGCAGGCCTGGCTCGAGCAGGACGCCGAATCCCGGGCTCTGTGACCGAGGCGAGCGGCGGCCGCGTTTCCGGCGACGCTTACGATGATGGACAAACCACATGCATGGGAGTGGCGGTGTCGCGGATGACCGTGTCGAGCACATCCACGACACCGCACACCACCGGAGAAAATCGCAGCGCGGTGCACCCGGCGGTGAAACTCCTGGCCGTCCTGCTCGTGGCCGGCTGCCTGCGGCCGCCGCTGACCTCCGTCGGCCCGGTCCTGGACCTGCTAGGCGCCGACACCGGCCTCGGCACCGCCGCCCTCGGCACGCTCGGCGCGCTGCCGCTGCTCGCCTTCGCCGTCCTGTCCCCCCTCGCCCACGGGACCAGCAGCCGGTTCGGGGCCGAACGCGTGGTCCTGTGGGCGATGGTCGCGCTGGCCGCCGGCATCGCCGTACGGTCGCTCCCGGGCAACGCCTGGCTGTGGGCCGGCACCGCCGTGGTGGGCGCGTCGATAGCGCTCGGCAACGTGCTCGTCCCCTCGATCGTCAAACGCGACCATCCCGGCGCGATCTCGCGGGTCACCGGCCTCTACACGTCCGTGATGACCGGATTCGCGGCGCTCGCATCGGGCGTCGCCGTCCCGATCGCCGCCGCGACCGGGAGCGGCTGGCGGTGGTCGCTGGCCGTGTGGGCCGGCCCCGCGTTGCTGGCCGCCGGGGTCTGGGCACTGCGCATGCGCGGCACGCGCTCCCGCACGGCGTCCGCGGGAACGGCCGCGGGGATGGCCGCGCCCGCCGTCCCCGCCATACGGGAGACCTCGGTCTGGAGGTCGCCCGTCGCCTGGCAGGTGACGTTCTTCCTGGGCCTGCAGTCCGCGACGTTCTATCTGCTGATCAACTGGCTGCCCGCGATCCAGACGGCACGCGGGGTGCCGGCGAGCGCGGCCGGCTGGCACCTCTTCCTCTTCCAGGCGGTCGGCATCGTCTCGGGGCTGACGGTGACCGTGATCATGGGCGCCCGGGCCGACCAGCGCGCGACCGGCGTGCTGATGAGCACGCCGATGGTCGCCGCGATGGCCGGCATGCTGTGGGCTCCCGGCTGGAGCCCGGTCTGGGTGGTACTCGCCGGGATCAGTTCCGGAAGCACCATCGTGATCGCCCTCGCCCTCATCGGCCTGCGCACCCGTACCTTCGCGCAGACCGCCAAACTGTCCGGTATGGCACAGTCGGTGGGCTACCTGCTGGCCGCCGCCGGACCGATCGCCGCGGGGCGGCTCTCGGGCGGCACCGGATCCTGGACCCCCGTCATCGTCCTCACCGCAGGGCTCGCGCTCGCGCAGGCGTGCGTCGCCCTGTGGGCGGGCCGTGACCGCTACACCCACCCCGAACCGGGGACCACCTGACCACACCACCCCGTGGTGATCTCGCGGGTCGAGTTTCCGCGAGATCACGCACGTGGGGTGGGGATCAGAGCTCGGCGCACTGGCCGGTCTTCGGACCGGAGACGGTGTTGGGCCTGCCGTCGTTGCTCGGCATCGGGGAGTTTCCAGCGCATGACAGCGGGCCGCCGATGCGGTTGCCGGCGACGATCGGCGCCGCCGACACCTTGTTGTCCCGCAGATGGAGCGGACCGCTCACCACCCCGCCGTCGATCGTCACCTGACCCGTCGTGCCGGTGACCGTCACCGGGCCGTTGATCTTCGCCGGTGCGCAGCCGCCGTTCCGGTTGCCGAGCCAGACCCGCCCCCCGCCGGCCAGGGAGAGCGGCCCCGAGACGGTGGTGTCGCACATCAGCACATCGACGGCGCCGGACGCCGTCAACGGGCCGGTCAGCCGGGAACGGGACGCGTACAGTCCCGCACCGGCCTTCACCGTCACGGGGCCAGAGATCGTCGCACGGTCCAGGCACGCGACACCTGAGGAGACGGTCAACGGACCGGAGCGGGCCCCGGTGATCGTCGTCGTGCACGCGGGCACACCGCTCGCCGTCACGGTGAAACCGGCGACGACGGGGTCGCGGCCGTCGACGGACACCGTCACCTTCGCCTGGTACTCGCCATTGGCGCGGTAGGTGTGATCACCGCTGAGGGTGTACAGGCCGTTGGCGGTCCGGTCAGTGGCCTCGACGCCGGTCAGCCCGCCCTTCGAGCTGGTGCCGTCGCCCCACTCGATCGTGGCCGACAGCTCACCGAGGGCCCTGCCGGGCGCGGCGAGGGTCGCCAGCGCTCCGGAGACCTCGTTCCGGTCGCTCAGCGTCCTGTCACCGGCGAGCAGATCGAGGCCCCACGGCACCTGAGCAGAGGGGTAGAAGTTCTGCCCCTTCACCTGCCAACGCCCGCCCTGGGCCGCCTCACGCACCTTGAACGAGGCCAGGGAGCGGTCGGGGTGATCAGATCCGGGCTTCGGAGACCAGCCGATCTCCGCGATCGCGGTGAGCCGGGGGAAGGCCATGAACTCGATGTGGGAGAGGTTCTTGAGGGTCTCCGTCCAGATCGGCGCCTCGACCCCGATGATGTGTTCGTCGGTGACCGCGGGCAGAGTGGTGCCGGAAGCCGTACGCTCCGGAACCAGCGTGCTCGGCTCCCAGTCGTAGAAGACGTCGTTGTCGCAGACGCAGGCCCAACTGGTGCCGATCGGCGTGCCGGGGGTGTACTTCATGTCCAGATAGGTCTTGTTGGCCGGAGACATGACGATCTTCATGCCCTTCTGGACCGCGGTCCGCGCCGAGTCACCGCCCGCGCCGGCCGGAGCGACGCCCCAGTACTGCACGACGCCCTGCGGCATCTCCGGATCCGACCCGAAGGGCGCCACGCCGATCTCGTTCCAGCCCATCGCGGTCTTCCCCTGGACTTTGACGATCTTCGCTGTGCGCGCGACGAAGTCCCGGTACTGGTCGTGGGACAGCAGCGGCGGGGAGACCTCGTCGCCGCCGATGTGGAGGTACGGCCCCGGCGTCAGGGCGGACAGTTGCTCGATGATGTCCGTGACGATCTTCCACGTCAGTGGACTGTCCGGGCACAACGCACTGAAGTTCACCTGGTTGCTGAGGTTCCAGACCGGTGGCTTCTTGTTGCTGCAGTTGACGCTCGGGTCGTAGATCGTGCCGCCCTTGTACGCCTGTGCCTCGTCGGAGGCGTACGACATGATGATCGCGTTGGTGTGACCCGGCAGGTCGATCTCCGGCACGATCGTGACGAAACGCGATGCCGCGTACTTCACCACGTCGACGTAGTCCGCCTGCGTCCAGTAGCCGCCCGGGTCGGCGTTCTCTGCGCCGTCCTGCGGCTTGCTCGTGCCGCCGGAATACTGACCGCCGATGTCGGTGAGCTCGGGGCGGCCGTCGATGGCGATGCGGAAACCCTGATCGTCGCTGAGGTGCAGGTGCAGCGTGTTCACCTTGTACGCCGCGATCTCGTCGATATACGTCTTGATCACCGAGGGCGGCTCGTAGTGCCGGCCGATGTCGAGCATCGCACCCCGGTACTGGTAGCGCGGATAGTCGGAGATCTTCACCCCGGGGATGGTCCAGCCGGCCGGCCGCTCGGTCCTGCTCTCGACCCAGATGGGGAACAACTGCCGCAACGTCTGCACCCCGTTGAACAGGCCATGCCCGTTCGCCGCGACGATCTCGACACCGCTGTGCGTGACGTCCAGCCGGTAGCCCTCGGCATCGGGAACACCCGGATCACCCACAGCCAGCGAGATGTCACCCGCCACAGCGGGCGCCTTCGAAACCGGCAGGGCATAGCCCGTCGACGGACGCAGGATCGCCGCCAACCGGTCGGCCACCGCGACGGCGGAGGCGTCGTTCACCACGATGCGGGCGCCCGAGCCGAGCGTGAAGGCATCCCCGGCCTTGCCGGAGGTCATCGAAACCGGGAGTGGGACGACTCGGGGCGCGACGGGCACCGCCGTCGCGTCGGCTGAGGCGCCGCCGTTCGTCATGGCACCGGTGAGAGACGCGGTGAGCAGCGCGCCGACTGTCAGGGCGGTGATCGTTCGGGCCCGGGGGTGCCGGCTCCGGTCACGGTTCCTCCGCCGCACCCACCTGGCGGACACGGCAGATAAGAACGAAATGCTCAAGTCAACTCCTTGACTCGCATACCTCGTGCTTGTGATCCGGCCGCCCCGGGCGATGTTCGCCCGTCCCTCAGAAAGACCTACCTAAGAAAGACCTGCGTACCAGTAGCCCTGACGCCCTCCCGTTCGATCAGCGCTGGCCGTCCCTGTTCGGCCCGCGTGAACACCGATGACAGGCGCAGCAACGTTGTGCGTACGTCCCCTGATCATTGCTGCGCAGCATCACCCAGATATGGCCATAAATCAACGAATCGAGGGCTCGAACCGGGACTCGTTACGAGAGCGTGACCGTGCCTGCCGCCCCATGGTCAAGCGGTCTGCAAACCGCCTGCCGCGATGCACGCCCCGCCGTGCTTCACGCTCGGCGCTTCCGATGGATCCAGCCGGCGGAGCGTGGGGAGTGAGGGCTGTGACGAGGGACCCACCGGCATCGCTGGAAACCCGCGGCGGGAAAGGCGACTACGCTATGGATTGATTCTGGGGCGTCAGAGCGGATACGCCAGGTTTCTAGGAAGGACACGCCGACAGTGGCTCGTAGCATCGAGGCCGACTGGGTCTCTCGTTTCGCGGATGAGGTCATCGCCGAAGCGGAGCGGCGTGCGCCGGGCAAAACAATCGTCTGCGCCTCCGGGCTCAGCCCATCCGGGCCGATCCACCTGGGCAACCTGCGCGAGGTCATGACCCCACACCTGGTGGCCGACGAGATCCGGCGCCGGGGCCACGACTGCGTGCACATCATCTCCTGGGACGACTTCGACCGCTTCCGCAAGGTCCCCGTCGGGATCGACGAGGCGTGGAACGAGCACATCGGCAAGCCGCTGACCTCGGTGCCGGCTCCGCCCGGGAGCACGTACCCGAACTGGGCGGAGCACTTCAAGGCGGCGATGGCCGCCGCGCTGACCGAACTGGGCGTCGAGTTCCGGGGCATCAGCCAGACCCAGATGTACACCTCCGGCGCCTACCGGGAGCAGATCCTCCTCGCGATGCGCGAACGCGGCAGGATCGACGCGATTCTGGCGCAGTATCGGACCAAGCCCAAGGCCGCCAAGCCGGTCACCGACGCGGACGAGGCCGCCGCGTTGGAGGGGTCGGGCGCGGCCGGCGAGGACGACGGCTCGGCGGCGACCGGCTACTTCCCCTACAAGCCGTACTGCTCGGTCTGCGACCGCGACCTGACCACGGTCACCTCCTACGACGACGACACCACCGCGCTGGACTACACCTGCGCGTGCGGGCACGCCGAGACCGTGCTGCTGTCGGAGCACAACCACGGCAAGCTGGTGTGGAAGGTCGACTGGCCGATGCGCTGGGCCTACGAGGGCGTCGTCTTCGAGCCTTCCGGAGTCGACCACACCTCTCCCGGGTCGTCCTTCGTCGTCGGCGGGCAGATCGTCAGGGACGTCTTCAAGGCCGACCAGCCCATCGGGCCGATGTACGCCTTCGTCGGCATCTCGGGCATGGCCAAGATGAGCAGTTCCAAGGGCGGCGTGCCCACTCCGGCGGACGCCCTGGAGATCATGGAGCCGCCGCTGCTTCGCTGGCTGTACGCGCGCCGCCGGCCGAACCAGTCCTTCAAGGTCGCGTTCGACCAGGAGGTCCAGCGGATGTACGACGAGTGGGACTCGCTCGTCCGGAAGGTCGCGGACGGTACGGCACAGCCGGCCGACATCGCCGCCCACCAACGCTCGGTCGGCACCGCCGCCGGCCTCCTCCCGGCCACCCCGCGGCCGTTGCCGTACCGGACCCTGGCCTCGATCGTGGACATCACGACCGGCCACGACGAGCAGACCCTGCGCATCCTGCGCGACCTGGACCCCGACAGCCCGGTGACCTCCCTGGACGAGGTCCGGCCCCGGCTCGATCGCGCCGAACGGTGGATCACCACGCAGGTCCCGGCCGAGCAGCGCACCCAGGTCCGCGAGACCCCCGACGCCGATCTGCTCACCTCACTCAGCGAGACCGAGCGCGAGTCGCTGCGGATCCTGCTGGACGGCCTCGACGAGCACTGGTCGCTCGACGGTCTGACCACACTCGTGTACGGCGTGCCGAAGATCCAGGCGGGGCTCACCCCCGACGCCAAGCCCACCCCCGAGCTGAAGACGGCGCAGCGCGAGTTCTTCGCCCTGCTCTACAAGCTCCTGGTAGGCCGCGACACCGGCCCCCGGCTGCCGACCCTGCTGCTCGCCGTCGGCGCCGACCGCGTACACAAGCTCCTCACCATCTGACGATCCACAGGAAGCACAACAGTGAAGCTGATCCATTCGGGGAAGGTCCGGGACGTTTACGAGGACCGTGGAGACATCATCCTCGTCGCCTCCGACCGGGTGTCCGTATATGACGTGATCTTGCCTACGCCCATCCCGGACAAGGGCAAGGTCCTCACGCGGCTCTCGCTGTGGTGGTTCGAACAGTTGGCGGACATCGTGCCGAACCACACAATCTCCGCGTCGGACGTGCCTGCGGAGTTCGCGGGCCGTGCCGTACGGTGCCGCAGGCTCGACATGATCCCGGTCGAGTGCATCGCCCGCGGCTACCTGGCGGGCCTGGGGCTGAAGGAGTACGAGCGCGACGGTTCGGTTTCCGGCGTGCCGCTGCCGGCCGGGCTCGTGGAGGGATCGCGGCTTCCCGAACCGATCTTCACTCCCACTACGAAGGCCCAGCTCGGGGCGCATGACGAGTTCATCACGTTCGACGACGTGATGGACCAGGAGGGCTCGGACGTCGCCGAGGAGCTCCGCCGGATCACGCTGGAGATCTACCGGCGCGGCGCGGAGATCGCCCGCGGGCGCGGCGTCATCATCGCGGACACCAAGCTGGAGTTCGGCCGCGACGCCGACGGCAGGCTCGTGCTCGGGGACGAGGTCCTCACCCCCGACTCCTCACGGTTCTGGCCGCTGGACGACTGGAAGCCGGGCGGCCCCCAGTTCGCGTTCGACAAGCAGTACGTCCGAGACTGGGCGACCGGCACGGGTTGGGACAGGACCTCTCCGGCTCCGGAGGTCCCCCAGGAGGTCGTCGACGCGACCCGAGCCCGCTACATCGAGGCCTACGAACGCATCACCGGACAATCCTGGTAGAAGCCCTGGCATGAAGACGAAGGGCCGCCCGGGATCCGGACGGCCCTGGTTCGCTTCAGTGCGTGGGGGCGGTCAGCCGCAGACCGTACGGACGACCTGGGCGAGATGGTTCGCCACGGCGGCGGCCCGCTCGTGCGACTCGGCCTCGACCATGACGCGGATGATGGGCTCGGTCCCGCTCGGCCGCAGCAGCACCCTGCCGGTGTCTCCCAGCTCGGCCTCGGCCTTCTCGACCGCGGCACGGAGCTCGGGCGCCGACGCCTTCGACTTGGTCACGTCACGGACGTTGACCAGCACCTGCGGCATCTTGGTCATCGCAGTGGCCAGTTCGGCCAGGGAACGCCCCGACCTCGCCACCTCGGCGATCAGCTGGAGCGAGGTGAGCAGGCCGTCACCGGTGGTGGCGTGATCACGCATGATCACATGGCCCGACTGCTCACCGCCCAGGTTGTAGCCGCCCTCCTGCATGGCCTCCAGGACGTACCGGTCGCCGACCGCGGTCTCCACCATGGTCAGGCCCGCGTTCCGCAATGCGATCTTGAAGCCCAGATTGGACATCACGGTCGCGACGACGGTGTCGCCGACCAGGCGGCCGTCGGCATGCATGGCCAGGGCCAGGATCGCCATGATCTGGTCGCCGTCGATCTCCTCGCCGGAGCCGGTCACCGCCAGGCACCGGTCCGCGTCTCCGTCGTAGGCGACCCCGAGGTCGGCGCCGCGCTTGACGACGACCTCCTTCAGAGTGTCCAGGTGGGTGGAGCCCGCCCCGTCGTTGATGTTCAGACCGTCCGGAGCCGCCCCGATGGTCTCCACCTCGGCGCCGGCGCGCAGCAGCGCCTCCGGGGCGACCATGTGCGCCGCCCCGTGCGCGCAGTCGACGACGACGCGCAAACCGTCGAGACGGTGCGGCAGCGTGGTCAGCAGGTGCGAGACATATCGGTCGGCCTCGCCGTACGCGTCCCGGACACGGCCGACGGACGCACCGATCGGGCGGTCCCATTTCTCCCCGAGCCGACGTTCGATCTCGTTCTCAACCGCGTCGGGCAGCTTGTACCCGCCGCGCGTGAAGAACTTGATCCCGTTGTCAGGCGCGGGGTTGTGCGAAGCGGAAAGCATGACCCCGAGGTCAGCCCCCAACGCTGAGGTGAGGTACGCGACCGCCGGGGTGGGCAGCACGCCGAGCCGGAGCACGTCCACGCCTGACGACGCGAGGCCGGCGACCACGGCGGCCTCGAGGAATTCCCCCGAGGCTCGCGGGTCCCGGCCTACGACGGCGATCGGGCGGCCGCGCCGCCCGACGCTGACGTGGAAAGCCCCGGCATCGCCGAGGACATGCGCCGCGGCCACGGACAGATCCATGGCCAACTCGGCTGTGAGGTCGCGACCCGCGACCCCACGTACCCCGTCGGTGCCGAAGAGGCGTCCCCTCAAGGAGGCGCCTGCTGGCTCCAGAGACACTGCTGCTAGCGCTTGCTGTACTGCGGAGCCTTGCGGGCCTTCTTGAGACCGTACTTCTTCCGCTCCGTGGCGCGGGCGTCACGGGTGAGGAAGCCGGCCTTCTTCAGCGGCGGGCGGTTGACCTCGACGTCCAGCAGGGCGAGCGCGCGGGCCAGTCCCATGCGCAGCGCGCCGGCCTGGCCGGTCACGCCGCCGCCGTCGATGCGCGCGATGACGTCGAACGCGTCCTCGGCGCCGAGCACGACGAACGGCTCGTTGACGATCTGCTGGTGGACCTTGTTCGGGAAGTAGGCGTCGAGCGAACGCCCGTTGATGGTCCACTTGCCGGTGCCCGGCACGATCCGGACTCGGGCGATGGCCTGCTTGCGGCGGCCGGTGCCGTACGAGTTGCCGGTGGTGATGGGCTGACGAACGGCGGCGTCGTCGGCGGGAGCGGACTCAGTGGTGTACTCGGAGGGGAACTCCTCCGAGGAGATTTCTTCCGGCTCGCCCTCGACGAGCGTCTCGATACCGGTGGGCTCGGCCACGGCTCTCCTCTAACTTTCCTGGCTCGGCGATTACTGGGCGATCTGGGTGATCTGGTACGGCACCGGCTGCTGGGCCTGGTGCGGGTGCTCGGGGCCGGCGTAGACCTTGAGCTTCTTCGCCATCTTCCGGCCGAGCGAGTTCTTGGGCAGCATGCCGCGGACCGCCTTCTCCACGGCCCGGTCGGGGCGCTTCTCCATGAGCTCGCCGTAGGTGACGGCACGGAGACCGCCGGGGTAACCCGAGTGGCGGTAGGCCTTCTTCTGCTGGAGCTTGTTGCCGGACAGGGCGACCTTGTCGGCGTTGACGACGACGACGAAGTCACCGGTGTCGACATGCGGAGCGAAGATCGGCTTGTGCTTGCCACGGAGCAGGGTCGCTACCTGACTGGCCAGCCGGCCGAGCACGACGTCGGTGGCGTCGATGACGTACCACTGACGCTCGACGTCGTTGGGCTTCGGTGAGAACGTGCGCACGGCAGTGCTGCCTTCTGTCGGGATGTGAACACTCGGTAGGTTGCGCAGGCACGGCACAACCTCCGTCTCCACATGTACGGGAGAAGACGCCGGACGCGCCGTGCACCGGTCCGCGATCGAGCAGACCGATCCACACACAACGAACTAGCAGACTACCGACCTCCCGACCCCCGGTCAAAACAGCGGCCGGGCATCGGGCTCAGCCGTCCGTAAAGATGGTTTTTGAACTTTCATCAAATCCATATCTGCCGACACTTACCTCCCTCTCCCCGACATCCCTATATTTGATTGCGGTATGTGGCAGCCCCCTCACAACCGGCATACCCAACGGACGCCCCGGCGCGGGACTCTTTTGGGTCTGCTCGCGTGCTCGACGGCGATCCTGCTGATCGGCGTCGTCATCGGCCGGGCGACCTCGCCCGGAGAGGACATCGACGACGTCTATCTGCGCAACCAGGCTCCCTCCCCCACTCCGGTGGAGAGCGCCCCTGCCGCTCCCTCCAGGGACCGCCCGCCGCTCGACCACGTGCTGCGTACCGACGTACCCAGGACAGGGCAGGTGCCCAAGCCTTCTCCGGCTCCCCGCTCGCGGCCGCGCCGACCCGCCAACGTGATCGACGGCTCGAATGGCGAGAGTCCGCTGTGGAGCACGCTCGGCCGGGAGAACACCGGCGGGACGACCGACGGCGGAGTCGGCCCGGACGCCTTCCCCTCGCTCGAGCGGCAGGTCGTACGACTGGTCAACGCCGAGCGCGCCAGGCGCGGATGCGCGCCGCTTCGGCTGGACCGTCGTCTGGTCAGGTCCGCCCGCGCCCACTCGGCCGAGATGGCGGCCGCCAACCATTTCGATCATTCTTCCCCGGACGGCGCCACGCCCTGGGACCGCATGGCCGCGGCCGGATACACCAACAGCGGCGCGGAGATCATCGCTCGTGGCTACCAGACCGCCCAGGAAGTCGTACGAGGCTGGATGGCCGACCGCCAGGACCGGACGACCATCCTCAACTGCCGCCTGGTCGCGACCGGCGTCGGAGTGAACATGGGGCCGGGCGGCCCCTGGTGGACCGAGGACTTCGGTTATTCCTGACCGTTCCTCCCGTGTCCGGCCAGCCGACTAATCTCAGGGCATGGGTTACCCCGGCGATCCGCTAACACCCCGCCAGCCGCCTGCACCACCTGCACCTGCACCTGCACCATCGTCACCGCCTCCGCCGAGTGCGCAGGGCACCTCCCCGTACGGCAACGCCTCGCCCTACGGCAACACCTCCTCCCCATATGGCGACGGCGCCTCGCCCTACGGCGCGTCTCGGGAGAACCCCTATGGCAATCGCTACGAGACGCCGTGGCAGAGCCCGGGCGGCGGACCGCCGGAAGCCGGGCAGGAGGAACCCGGCGAGAGCTCGCCGTACGCCGGCCGGCGCCGAGGTCGGCCGGACCAGGCCGCGGCCGCCGACCGCCCGCTGTCGGAACGCACGCCCTCACCCCGGTCCGGGGGCCCGGAATGGGATCCGTACGCCCCGGCTCCCCTGTGGCGTCGCCCAGTCGTGCTCGGCTGCGCCCTGCTGGCCCTGATCGGGGCGCTCTTCCTCGGGCTGTGGGTCGCGGCGCGCAGCGAGAAGCCGCCGGCGCCGCGCGCCCTGCCCACACCGACGCTTCAGGCGCCGGAGGCGCCCAAGGGCAAGTACGGCTTCGCCGGATCGCGGGCCACCGACAAGATGCCGCTGACGCTCGGGGAACTCTTCGGCGACAAGAAGTTCGGCAGGGGCGGACGGGCATATGTCATGACCGTGCGCCGCAAGGAGAAGACCTGCACCGACGGGGTCTCCGGCGAGAAGATCCAGAAAGCGCTCAAGACGGGCAGGTGCGCCCAGCTCATCCGGGCGAGCTTCGCCGACGCGAAGGGCACGATCATCGGCACGGTAGGCGTGGCCAACCTCACAACCTCGGCCCACGCCAAGAAGGTCACCTCGGCGGGCGGGGGCGCCCAGCGCACTGACTACCTCAAGCCCCTGCCCGGCAAGGACGACGCCACCAAGCACCTGGGCGGCGCCGGGGATGCGTACGCCGGCGGCTGGGCGTACGGCCACTACGCGGTTCTGCTGTGGTTCCAGTTCAAGGATGGCCACAAGCCCACCAAGGCCGAGCAGAAGCAGCTGTATCAAGCCGCTGCGGACATCGCCGACAAGACCATCTTCCCGGCCCTGGAGCACCGCTCGCTGACGGGTCGCCGCACCTGAAACCGGCCGGTCGACGCGTCGTTCTGGGCGATGGAAGCGGGGGGCGGGCCGCCGCCGGGGCATATACGGAAACGCCCATAGCGGCACGTCGATCTCGCGCGCGCCTATACGCTTCCGCGTATGCGTGGCCAGGATTCCGGTTCCGAGCACGAAAACGACCCGGCGTGGACTCGCCGCGAGTCCGACGCCGAGGGCTCGGCGGCGCCCCCCATGCCACCGCCGAGCTTCGGCCAGGCGCCGGCAGACGCCCCGGGAGCCCCAGGTATTGCGGGAAGCCCAAATGAGCACGGCCCAAATGAATACGGCCCAAATGAGTACGGCACAGGTGAGCACGGCACCGCCGATACCACTTGGACCTACGGCCATCCCCAGGCCCCGGGGCATCATCAGGCGTACTGGCGTCAGGAAGCGCAGGGATATCAGCCGATCTACGGAGATGCCCCGACGCAGGGGGACCAACGGCCGTACGGGCAGCCTCCTCAGCCCTCCGAAACCCCACGACCTCCTGAAACCCCACAGCCCGACGACACCGCGCGCTTCCGCATGCCGGGTCCCCCCGAGTTTCCCGCGTGGCCGCCCCGGCTGCCGGGTGAGCCCGACCATCCGTCGCCCGCCGCCTGGCCCGGCGCGCCCGCCGCCGCCGTCACCCGTCCGTTCGGCGCTCCATGGCCGCCGCCCCCCTCCCCGGCACCCACTTCACCGCCGCCCACTTCACCGGCACCCACTTCGCACGGGGACGACCAGAGGCACCCGCAGCGCGGGGCGGAGGCGACATCGGCCGGGCCGCCACAGGCGCAGGTCCCACCACCGGACGGAGCTCCGGCCCTCCAGCCGACCGACGCGGCCCCCTCGCAGAGCGCCGCCGGCGCGGCCGACACCGGTTCCGCCCATAAGTCCGCCCATGAGTCCGCCCGTGTGACCGCCCACACGACCGACAGCACGGACGGCATCCCGATCGGCGTCCCCGCGCCGCGGGAGACACCGGAGACGCGGGCGCTCCCGGCGGGGGGAGGATCGCCGTCCGATGCCCCGCGAGAGGTGCGGCCCCAGGCATCCCTCCAGACGCCCCCAGGGCCTATTCCCGCCGCGGCGCCCCCCGCCGGCCCCATGTCTCCGGCGGTGTCCCAGCAGGGGCCCCCGTCCGGCTCCCCAACACCCGGCTCGACGCCGTTCGCCTTTACCCCGGTGACACCGGCCCGGGCCGGCAAGCCGTCCCCGCCACCGGGGTTCGGACCGGCCGCGCCGCCATCGGAGGCCACACGGGGCGTGCCGGGCGTGCCGGGCAACGGATCCCCGGGCGCCGCCACGACCGGCGGCGGGGGCGGTGGCCTGCGGAAGCTGCTGCTCACCGCCTGCTCCGTGGTAGTGATCGGCGCGATCGGCACGGCGGCCTACTTCGCCTACGCCGACCAGTCGGCAGGCTCCGCGAACGGCGGGACGGCGGGAGCCACCGTCGCTCCCACCGCGGACGCCTCCGCCCCGGATCCCGACGCGACCTCCTTCCCCCAGCAGACCGGCGCCGCCTCCGCGATCCTGGACTCCGAGACGACCGATCCGCGGACGCTGACCGTTTCCGAGACGTTCCCCGAGCAGAAGATCACCCTCGCCGGGCGCACATACCGGCGAGTGAAGGTCGGCATCACCGAGAAGTGCGAGCACGTGGCCGCCGGTGCCTTCGCCAGAGCCCTCGAGCAGCACCAGTGCCGGCGCGTCGTTCGCGCCACCTATGTGGACGGCAAGCGGGAGCACGCCGTCACGACGGGCATCGCCGTGCTCCCCTCCAAGGAGGCCGCGCTCGCCGTCGACCAGGCCAAGGACCTCGGCGGCAACGTGTGGTTCCGCGGTCTCGACGGCAGCCGGGCCAGCCGCGCCGACCGGGTCTCGATCTCCGGCGGCTACGCGGCCGGCATGGTGTGGGGGCGCTACATCGTCTTCAGCTACGCCACCTACGCCGATGGTCACACCCCTGACGACAAGGACAAGACCCTGGCGCCGATCAGCGGAGCCTTCCGCGATCACACCGCCAAGGTGATCGAAAAGCGCGTCACCGGCTGAGCGTGCGGACCCGGCGCGTCTGCAGGGCGCGCCGGGCCAGCTCGGCCTCGGCCGGATAGCGCACCTCCTCCAGCGTCAGACCGTGCGCGGGCGCGACATGCACGCCCGAGTCGCGTACGGCTCTGCCCAGCACCTCTCCCGGCCACTCGACCGGCCGCCTGCCCTCTCCGACCACCAGCAGGGAGCCCACCAGAGCCCGGACCATCGAGTGGCAGAACGCGTCGGCCAAAACAGTCACGAGGATGATCCCGTCGGCTCCCCGGTCCAGGTCGAGCCGCCGCAGCTCACGGATCGTGGTGGCGCCCTCGCGGCGCTTGCAGAAGGCGGCGAAGTCGTGCTCTCCCAGCAACCGGACGGTCGCCGCGTTCATGAGTTCGACGTCCAGCGGACGGCTGTGCCAGAGCACCTCGCGGCGGCGCAGGGGATCGACGCCCCCGGGCGCGTCGCACACGCGGTAGCCGTACCGGCGGGAAAGCGCGGAGAACCGGGCGTCGAAGCCTTCAGGAGCGACGGAGACGGCATGAACCCGGACATCTGGCGGCAACACACCGGCCAGCCTCCTGATCAAGCCGACGGCCGCCCCAGCGGCCGAACCGGTGGATGCCTCGCTCCCGCCCTGGTCCATGCCGCGGGGAGCGGCCGACTGGCGTGTGCCGACCGCGGCCAACGCGGACATGGGGACGTCCACGTGCGCGACCTGGCCACGGGCGTGGACTCCCGCGTCGGTGCGGCCGGCGACAGTCAGCGCGGGCGCGACCTCCAGTCGCAGGATCCGGCCGAAGGCGTCCTCCAACTCGCCCTGGACGGTGCGCCGTCCGGGTTGCTTGGCCCATCCGGAGAACTCGGTGCCGTCATAGCCCAGGTCCAGCCTCAGCCGTACGTCTCGATCCACGAAGCTCCTCCCTCAGGCAGCCGTACAACGAAAAGCGGACCCAGGTTCCCCAAGGGGAAACTGGGTCCGCGCACCATGCCGCGAATCAGGCCTTGGTCTCTCCGCTGCTCTCGGCGGGTACGGCGGTCTCAGCGGACTCCGCGACGGCGGCCTCCGGGGCCTCCTGAGCGGTGCCCTCCTGAGCCGGCGCCTCCGTCTGGCCCTGCTCGGCCACCTCTGCCACCTCGGCGGGAGCCGTACGCCCGACGCGGACCGCGTTCATCGGCTCGCTCACCAGCTCGATGACAGCCATCGGCGCGGCGTCGCCACGGCGCGGGCCGAGCTTGGTGATCCGGGTGTAGCCACCGGGACGCTCCGCGAACGTCGGCGCGATCTCGGTGAAGAGGTGGTGGACGACGCTCTTGTCCCGGACGACGGTCAGCACCTGGCGCCGGTTGTGGATGTCGCCCTTCTTCGCCTTGGTGATCAGCTTCTCCGCGAGCGGGCGGAGACGCTTGGCCTTGGCCTCGGTGGTGCGGATCCGGCCGTGCTGGAACAGCTGGGTGGCGAGGTTCGCCAGGATCAGCCGCTCGTGCGCCGGGCTGCCGCCGAGACGGGTGCCCTTGGTGGGCTTGGGCATTTCATGCTCCTCGTGAATAACCCGCCCCGGCCGTATGAGGTACCGGGGTCGGGCCGACCGGCGGACCGGTCGTGACTTGTCATCGCCGTCTCATCAGTTCATCGAGCTGAGACGGACAGTTGTGATCAGCGGATCGACGAACCGTGCAGGTCAGTACTGCTCGGTCTCGATGAAGCCGCCGTCCTCGTCGTCGAACCCGGCGCCGGCGACCGCGGTGGGGTCGAATCCGGGCGGGGAGTCCTTGAGAGCGAGGCCCATCTCGTGCAGCTTCTGCTTGACTTCCTCTATCGACTTGGCGCCGAAGTTCCTGATGTCGAGGAGGTCCTGCTCGCTGCGGGCGACGAGCTCACCCACGGTGTGGATGCCCTCGCGCTTGAGACAGTTGTAGGAGCGGACCGTGAGGTTCAACTCCTCGATCGGCAGTGCCAGATCGGCCGCGAGGGCGGCGTCGGTCGGCGACGGGCCGATGTCGATGCCTTCGGCCTCGACGTTGAGCTCGCGAGCCAGGCCGAACAGCTCGACCAGGGTCTTACCGGCCGAGGCCACCGCGTCGCGGGGCTTCATGGACGGCTTGGTCTCGACGTCGAGGATCAGGCGGTCGAAGTCCGTGCGCTGCTCGACACGGGTGGCCTCGACCTTGTAGGTGACCTTGAGCACCGGGGAGTAGATCGAGTCGATCGGAATCCGGCCGATCTCCTGACCCGGCTGCTTGTTCTGCGCCGCGGAGACGTAGCCACGACCGCGCTCGACGGTCAACTCCATCTCCAGCTTCGCCTTGCCGTTCAGCGTGGCGATGTGCAGGTCGGGGTTGTGCACCTCGACACCGGCCGGAGGCGCGATGTCAGCGGCGGTGACCTCACCGGGGCCCTGCTTGCGGAGGTACATCACCACGGGCTCGTCGTGCTCGGACGAGACGACCAGCGACTTGAGGTTCAGGATGATGTCGGTGACGTCTTCCTTGACCCCCGGCACGGTCGAGAACTCGTGCAGCACGCCCTCGATGCGGATGCTCGTGACGGCCGCCCCCGGAATGGACGACAGCAGCGTGCGCCGCAGCGAGTTGCCGATGGTGTAACCGAAGCCCGGCTCCAGCGGCTCGATGACGAACCTGGACCGATGCTCCTCGAGCGTCTCCTCCTGGAGGCTCGGGCGCTGTGCGATCAGCATGTGGGAACTCCCTGTCCCGATTACGGTGACGCCCGCTATTTGACGCCACTCGCTTACAACCATGATGCCGTACGGCTCGCGCGGGGCGGGCCGTACGGCGCCATGCGGTATCTGAGACCGCGGACTCTAACCGCGAGCCCCGGCCACGAGCCCTACTACTTCGAGTAGAGCTCGACGATCAGCTGTTCCTGGACCAGCGTGTCGATCTGCTGACGGACCGGGAGCTGGTGCACGAGGACGCGCATCTGCTCGGCGGACACGCCCAGCCACGCCGGGACGGTCTTGTCACCGGCGACCGCCCGCGCGACCTCGTACGGCATGAGGTTGCGAGCCTTCTCGCGCACCTCGATGATGTCGTGCTCGCGCACCCGGTACGACGGGATGTCGACCTTCCTGCCGTTCACCAGGAAGTGGCCGTGGCGCACCTGCTGGCGGGCGGCGTCGCGCGACTCGGCGAAACCGGCGCGGTAGACCACGTTGTCGAGACGGCTCTCCAGGATCTGGAGGAGGTTCTCACCGGTCTTGCCTGCCTTGCGGTTGGCTTCCTCGTAGTAGTTGTGGAACTGCTTCTCGAGGACGCCGTAGATGCGGCGGGTCTTCTGCTTCTCACGAAGCTGGAGCTGGTACTCAGACTCCTTCGGACGGCCGCGGCCGTGCTCACCCGGCGGGTAAGGACGGATCTCGATGGGGCACTTGGCGGACTCGCACTTCTTGCCCTTGAGGAAGAGCTTCGTCTTCTCGCGGCGGCAGAGCTTGCAGTCCGGACCCGTGTAACGAGCCATTTCTTTCTATCTCCTGAGCTCAGACGCGACGGCGCTTGGGCGGGCGGCAGCCGTTGTGCGGAACGGGGGTGACGTCCTGGATGGACCCGACCTCCAGGCCGGTGGCCTGGAGCGAACGGATCGCGGTCTCCCGACCGGAGCCGGGACCCTTGACGAACACGTCGACCTTGCGCATGCCGTGCTCCATGGCCCGGCGAGCGGCGTTCTCGGCAGCCATCTGCGCGGCGAACGGGGTGGACTTGCGGGAGCCCTTGAACCCGACGTGACCGGCGCTGGCCCAGGAGATCACGTTCCCGTTGGGGTCGGTGATCGAAACGATCGTGTTGTTGAACGTGCTCTTGATGTGGGCATGCCCGTGAGCGACGTTCTTCTTCTCCTTGCGGCGCACCTTCTTCGGTGCGCCCTGGCGGCTCTTCGGCGGCATTTAAGCGCTATCTCCTGGAATGGTGGCTGCTAGGACTACTTCTTGCCCGGCTTCTTCTTGCCGGCCACGGTCTTCTTCTTGCCCTTGCGGGTGCGGGCGTTCGTCTGCGTCCGCTGGCCGTGGACGGGCAGCCCCTTGCGGTGCCGGATGCCCTGGTAACAGCCGATCTCGATCTTGCGGCGGATGTCGGCCTGAACCTCGCGGCGGAGGTCACCCTCGATCTTGTAGTTCGCCTCGATGAAGTCACGCATCGGGACCAGCTCGGCATCGGTGAGCTGGTGAACACGCAGATCGGGGCTGATGCCCGTCGCCTCCAGGATCTCCTGGGCGCGGGTGCGGCCGATTCCGTAAATGTAGGTGAGAGCGATCTCCAGCCGCTTGTCGCGGGGGAGGTCGACGCCAACCAGGCGGGCCATGGTCGGGCATTCTCCTTCGGTATGGCGGAGGTCCTGCGCCTCGCCTCCCCTCCCCATGCCCGGGGCGAGGGCCCCGGCCTCCGACCGGGGGTCTCCCACGTGGTACGGCTTCCGCTTCCGGAAACCGCCTGCGCGGGTGTGAGACGCGATTTCTGTTGTCCGGCCCCATGTGCCTCGAGTCCGCCTCCAGAGCGGACTCAGTGGGGCCGTTGCGACTTGACTAGCCCTGGCGCTGCTTGTGGCGCAGGTTGTCGCAGATCACCATGACGCGACCGTGACGGCGGATCACCTTGCACTTGTCGCAGATCTTCTTGACGCTCGGCTTGACCTTCATAGTCCTAATTCGTTCCGCGCGGTCCGCCCTCCTGGGAGGGGGAACCTACTTGTACCGGTAGACGATCCGCCCACGACTCAGGTCGTAGGGACTCAGTTCGACCACAACTCGGTCGTCGGGGAGGATCCGGATGTAGTGCATCCGCATCCGTCCGCTGATGTGGGCAAGGACCTTGTGGCCGTTGTCGAGCTGCACCCGGAACATGGCGTTCGGGAGTGACTCGATCACAGTGCCCTCAATCTCGATGGCGCCGTCTTTCTTGGCCATGGCCCTCGCGTTTCACTGATTGATCGTCAGAGGCTTCGGAACACTAAGTAGCCGCGACCTTTCGGGCGCTTCCAGAGAGCGGCGGCCAGCCAGGCCGCCTTGGCGCAAAAGGTCATAGTGAACCGACAAAGGAGTCTACGACAACACGGCCCGGAATGCGAAACGAACACGCGGTGTCAGGCCGAACGAGCCCCGGGCGGACCAGACCGGGCTACCGGCGGCGAGCCTGGCCCGCCGTGCCGAAGATCGAGCCGAGCAGCAGGGCGGCGCCCCACGGGCCCATCACCCAAAGAGGCCAGGGGTAGATCAGTTGCCCCCCGGTGATGACCAGGATCAGCCAGATCGACCAGTTGATGGCGCTGACCGTCGCCCACCCGGCCCAGGCCGCCTTCAGAGCCGTCCGACGCCTCGTCGTCTGCGGTGCCGGGCTGACGGTCCTGCCCACGGTGGCGGGCAGCGTGTGCAGGTCGATCTCGGGCAGATCGGCCGTGAGCTTGGCGAGCTCGCCGTACGTCCGGCTCCGGTAGACCTGCTCCAACCGATCGTTGAACTCGTCGACGGTGAGCCTGCCCTCGGCCACGTGCTCACGCAGCGCGGCGGCGACCCGGTCCCGGTCACCGTCAGAGGCTCGCATCTCCGGCGTTGCCGCCATTCCAACTCCCGCTGATCGAGCGATGAAACCATTATCCCGCGCTGGAGGCGCCGGAGCTCCAGGTGAACCGTATGTCAGGGGGTGTCCGCGCCGGAGCCGAAGCGGGACGCGCCTCCGTCGAGGGCGGTCAGCACCAGCGGGCCGTCCTCGGTCACCGCGACGCTGTGCTCGAAGTGCGCCGAGGCCCTGCCGTCGAGCGTGATCACGGTCCAGTCGTCCGCGAGAACCTTCGTGCGCTCGGTGCCGAGGTTGACCATGGGCTCGACCGCGAAGCACATGCCCACCTCGAAGCGCGGTCCCCGGCCGGGCTTGCCGTGGTTGGCCACCCACGGGTCCATGTGCATCTCGGTGCCGATCCCGTGCCCGCCGTACTCAGGCGGGATCCCGTAGCGGCCCTGAGAGCGGATGTAGCGCTCGACCCGAAAGCCGATGTCCGACAGGTGGCCGCCGACCCGCAGGGCCGAGATGCCCCGCCACATGGCCTCCTCGGTGACCCGCATCAGCTCGGTCAGCTTCGGGTCGACCTCGCCGACCGGAACCGTGATGGCCGAGTCGCCGTGCCAGCCGTCCAGGATCGCGCCGCAGTCGATGGAGATGACGTCGCCCTCGCGCAGCTTCCGGCGGTCCGTCGGGATGCCGTGCACGACCTCCTCGTTCACTGAGGCGCAGATCGTGGCGGGAAAGCCCTGGTACCCCTTGAACGACGGGATGGCGCCCTCGTCCCGAATGGCCTTCTCCGCGACGGCATCGAGATCGAGAGGGGTGAGCCCGGGCTCCACGGCCGCCCGGAGCAGCTCCAGTGTCCTGGCCACCACCAGTCCCGCGGCACGCATCTTGTCCAGCTGTTCGGCGCTCTTGATCTGGATCCCGTGCCGGCTCTTCTTGAACACGTATTCGCACCCCCTCGTGTCAATTGTCCCATATAAGACTGAACGCCACTCCATACATTGGAGTGGCGTTCACGCCTTGAGTAAGCAACTCGGTCGCGACCGGCAAACCAGCCCTGACGCGCGCGGCCCACGGTCGCGACGGACAGGCCCGGCCAGGCGGCCCCCTAGTCGGCGAACCGTCGTAGTACGGCCATCGCCCGCTGGGTTACCTCCTCGACGGGCCCGGTCGCGTCCACCCCCACGAGGATGCCCTCGTCGGCGTAGAAGGCGACCAGCGGAGCCGTCTGCTCCTGGTAGACCTCCAGGCGGTGCCTGATGGTCTCCTCCCGATCGTCGTCGCGCTGGAACAACTCGCCGCCGCAGGCGTCGCAGACACCCGGTTCCGCCGGCGGATCGAACAGCACGTGCCATACCTTGCCGCAGGAGCGGCAGGTGCGCCGGCCGGCCAGTCGCCTGACGACCTCATCGTCGTCGACGACCAACTCCAGGACCAGGTCGAGTGCCGTGCCGAACTCGGCCAGCATCTTCTTGAGCACTTCCGCCTGGGGCACGTTGCGCGGGAAGCCGTCGAGGAGGAAGCCCTCCTGCGCGTCGTCCTCCGACAGGCGGTCGCGGACCATGGCGACCGTCACCTCGTCGGGGACGAGGTCGCCGCGGTCCATGTACTCCTTGGCGAGCTTGCCGAGGGGCGTGCCTCCCGACACGTTGGCGCGGAAGATGTCACCGGTCGATATCTTCGGGATCGACAGGTGAGATGCGATGAACTGGGCCTGCGTCCCCTTACCCGCTCCGGGGGGCCCGACCAAGACGAGGCGCACTATCTCAGGAAGCCCTCGTAGTTACGCTGCTGAAGCTGGCTTTCGATCTGCTTGACCGTGTCCAGGCCCACACCAACCATGATCAGAATGCTGGTCCCTCCGAACGGGAAGTTCTGGCTCGCGCCGACCGCACCAAGCGCGACGATCGGGATCAGCGAGATGAAACCCAGATACGGAGCGCCTGCTGCCGTGAGCCTGTTGAGCACGAAGCCCAGGTACTCGGCGGTCGGCCGACCCGGACGGATGCCCGGGATGAACCCACCGTACTTCTTCATGTTGTCGGCCACTTCAGTGGGGTTGAAGGTAATCGACACGTAGAAGTACGTGAAGAAGATGATCAGCAGGAAGAAGCCGGCCGCGTAGAACGGCTCGTCGCCCCGGACCATGTTCCGCGCCAGCCATTCGACGACCATGTTGGGCTTCTCGGTGTTACCCCACAGGGTGACCGCCAACTGCGGCAGGTAGAGCAGCGAGGACGCGAAGATGACCGGGATGATGCCGGCCTGGTTCACCTTCAGGGGGATGTAGGTCGAGGTCCCGCCGTACATCCGCCGGCCCACCATGCGCTTGGCGTACTGGACCGGGACGCGACGCTGCGCCTGCTCGATGAACACCACGAACGCGATCATCGCGATACCGGTGATCATCACCACGGCGAACTTGAACGGGCTGAGCCGGAAGATGTTGATCAGCTCGGCCGGGAAGACCGCGATGACCTGTGTGAAGATCAGGATCGACATGCCGTTGCCGATGCCGCGGTCGGTGATCAGCTCACCGAGCCACATGATCACAGCGGTGCCGGCCGTCATCACGATCACCATGGTCACCAGCGGGAAGACCTCCTGGCTGAGCAGGATCTGCTCACGACAGCCCTGGAAGAGCTGCCCGCTGCGGGCCAGCGCCACGAAGGCCGTCGACTGGAGCACCGACAGCCCGATGGTCAGATATCGCGTGTATTGTGTGATCTTGGCGGTGCCCGCCTGGCCCTCCTTCTTGAGGGCCTCGAGACGGGGGATCACCACCACGAGCAGCTGCAGAATGATGCTCGCGGTGATGTACGGCATGATGCCCAGCGCGAAGACTGAAAGTCTCAGCAGCGCGCCGCCGCTGAAAAGTTGCACCATCCCGTAGATGTTGGCGGCGTCCCCGGCCTGGGCCTGCTCGAGACACAGACGCACGTTCTCGGCGTTGACGCCGGGAGTGGGAAGCACCGAGCCCAGCCGGAACAGCGCGATGATGCCCAAGGTGAAGAGCAGTTTCTTGCGCAGGTCCGGCGTCCGGAATGCCCGGGTAATCGCGGTTAGCACGGTCCCTCCTGCGCGCCAGAGACGCGGTAATGGTCGGCGATGGGCTGGGGGGCGACCATCGACATTTCTTCTTGCCAACAAACGGGGTCGAACAGCGAGTCAACTCGCTGCCCAGCGAACTCTAACGCACTACGGGCGCGGAGGCTCATAACGAACCTCCGCGCCTCCGCACATCCTTGGCCGGACCTCGGCTGTGTCTACAGCTCGGAGACCGAACCACCGGCGGCGGCGATCTTCTCCTTGGCGGTGGCCGAGAAGGCGTGCGCCTGCACGTTCAACGCCACGGAGATGTCTCCGGTTCCCAACACCTTGACGGGCTGGTTCTTACGCACCGCGCCCTTGGCGACGAGGTCGTCCAGGGTGACGGTCCCGCCGGCCGGGAACAGCTCGCCGAGCCTGTCCAGGTTGACGACCTGGTAGGTCGTCTTGAACAGGGCGTTGGAGAAGCCCTTCAGCTTCGGCAGCCGCCGCTGGAGCGGGATCTGGCCACCCTCGAAGCCGAGGGCGACGGTCTTACGGGCCTTGGTGCCCTTGGTGCCGCGACCGGCCGTCTTGCCCTTGGAAGCCTCGCCGCGACCCTTACGGACCTTGGCCTTGTTGGCGCCGGGGGCGGGACGGAGGTCGTGAATCTTGAGAGGAGCGTTCTCAGTCATGCCTAATCGACCTCTTCGACGTGGACGAGGTGCGCCACCACGGCGGCCATGCCACGGATCTCCGGGCGGTCCTCCTTGATGACGACGTCGCCGATCCGCTTCAGACCCAGCGAGCGCAGCGAGTCACGCTGGTTCTGCTTGCCACCGATCTTCGATCGGAGCTGGGTGATCTTCAGTCGGGCCATCGGTCAGCTCACCGCCTTCGCCGCCGCCGCGGCCTCGGCGAGACCCTCGGCACGCGCCTTGAGCATGGCCTTGGGGGCGACGTCCTCGATCGGCAGCCCACGGCGGGCGGCGATCTCCTCGGGACGGCTGAGGTCCTTCAGAGCCCGCACGGTGGCGTGGACGATGTTGATCGGGTTCTGGGAGCCGAGCGACTTCGACAGCACGTCGTGGATCCCGGCGGCCTCCAGAACCGCACGCACCGGGCCACCCGCGATGACTCCGGTACCGGGCGAGGCCGGACGCAGCAGCACGACGCCGGCGGCTTCCTCGCCCTGCACCGTGTGCGGGATCGTGCCCTGGATGCGGGGCACCTTGAAGAAGTGCTTCTTGGCTTCCTCGACGCCCTTGGCGATCGCCGCGGGCACCTCCTTGGCCTTGCCGTACCCGACTCCGACCATGCCGTTGCCGTCGCCGACGACGACCAGCGCGGTGAAGCTGAAGCGCCGGCCGCCCTTGACGACCTTGGCCACTCGGTTGATCTTTACGACGCGCTCGATGTACGAGACGCCCTTGTCGGCGGCGCCGCCGCGGCGATCGTCACGACGGTCCCGCCGCTCGCCACCGCCGCCCGCACCGCGACGCGGAGCTGCAGCCATCAGTGGTTCCTCTTCTCGTTGCTCATGTCACGGGCCGAGGTCATCAGAACTCCAGCCCGCCTTCACGGGCGCTGTCCGCGAGGGCCGCGAGGCGCCCCGCGTAGCGGTTGCCACCGCGGTCGAACACGACAGCGGTGATCCCGGCGGTCTTGGCCCGCTGAGCGAGAAGCTCGCCGACCTTCTTCGCCTTCTCGGTCTTGTCGCCCTCAGCACCGCGCAGCGAGGCGTCCATGGTGGACGCGCTCACCAGCGTGTGGCCCTTGGTGTCGTCGACGATCTGCACGAACAGGTGCCGCGTGGACCGGTTGACGACCAGGCGCGGACGCTCCACCGTGCCGACGACCTTCTTCCGGACGCGGCGGTGCCGGCGGGCCCGCGAGACCGTGCGGGCGGCGGTGTGCTTGCCGAACGCAGTCTTCCCAGCCATGCCTACTTACCAGCCTTTCCGACCTTGCGGCGGATAACCTCACCCTGGTAGCGCACGCCCTTGCCCTTGTACGGGTCCGGCTTGCGCAGCTTCCTGATGTTCGCGGCGACCTCGCCGACCCTCTGCTTGTCGATGCCGTCCACGTGGAACAGCGTCGGCTTCTCGACGCGGAAGGTGACGCCCTCAGGAGCGTCCACGACCACCGGGTGGCTGAAGCCCAGCGAGAACTCGAGCTGGTTCGGGCCCTTGGCCTGGACACGGTAACCGACGCCCACGATCTCCAGCGTCTTCGTGTACCCCTGCGTCACACCCGTCACCATGTTGGCGATGAGCGTCCGAGACAGCCCGTGAAGCGCACGAACCTTGTTCTCATCGTTCGGGCGGGTGACGGCGATGGTGCCGTCCTCGGCCCTGGCGATCTCGATCGGTTCGACGACGGTGTGAGCGAGCGTGCCCTTCGGCCCCTTGACCTGGACATCCCGGCCGTTGATGGTGACCTCGACACCCGACGGTACGGGGATGGGCAGCCGTCCGATTCGCGACATGCTGTGGTTCCTCCCCTCGTTACCAGACGTAGGCGAGGACTTCCCCGCCCACTCCACGCTTGCCGGCCTGCCTGTCGGTCATCAGGCCGCTGGACGTCGAAATGATCGCGACGCCCAGCCCGCCCAGGACTCGAGGCAGGTTGTCCTTCCTTGCATAGACCCGCAGACCGGGCTTCGACACCCGGCGCAGGCCCGCGAGCGCACGCTCGCGGGTGGGCCCGAACTTGAGCTCCACCACGAGGTTCTTGCCGACCTTGGCGTCCTCGACGCTCCAGGCCTGGATGTAGCCCTCCTGCTGCAGGATCTCGGCGATGTGGGCCTTGATCTTTGAGTAGGGCATGGTCACGCTGTCGTGATAGGCCGAGTTCGCGTTGCGCAGACGCGTCAACATGTCTGCGATCGGGTCGGTCATCGTCATGGCCGGTGGCCTTCCTCACCGCGGTTTCCGCCCGGTTCGTTTCGTCTCCTCGAAACGCGGCGGACCTTCGGTGCGGTCGTGGGCGCTGCGAACAGCGCCCGGTTGGTTACTACTTCTGACGTACGGCCGGCAGCCCGGCGGGGCTTACCAGCTCGACTTGGTGATGCCGGGCAGCTCGCCGCGGTGCGCCATCTCACGGAAACACACGCGGCACAGCCCGAACTTACGGTAGACAGCGCGGGGCCGGCCACAGCGGGAGCAACGAGTGTACGCCCGGACCTCGAACTTCTGCTTGCGCGCTGCCTTGACCTTCAGCGACGTCTTCGCCATGATCAGGCCTCCTTGAAGGGGAATCCGAGGAGCTTCAGCAGCGCCCGGCCCTGCTCGTCGTTCTTCGCGGTGGTCACGACCGTGATGTCCATGCCCCGCTGCCGGTCGACCTTGTCCTGGTCCACCTCGTGGAACATGACCTGCTCGGTCAGACCGAACGTGTAGTTGCCGTTGCCGTCGAACTGCTTCGGCGACAGGCCGCGGAAGTCCCTGATGCGCGGCAGCGCCAGGGACAGCAGGCGGTCGAGGAACTCCCACATGCGGTCGCCACGCAACGTCACGTGCGCGCCGATCGGCATGCCCTCGCGCAGCTTGAACTGCGCGATGGACTTGCGGGCGCGGGCGACGGCCGGCTTCTGACCGGTGATCGCGGTGAGGTCGCGAACGGCGCCTTCGATGAGCTTCGAGTCGCGGGCGGCCTCGCCGACGCCCATGTTCACCTTGATCTTGGTGATCGTGGGCACCTGCATGATGTTCTCGATCCCGAACTCCTCACGCAGCTTCGCGATGATCTCCTCGCGGTAGCGCTGCTTGAGGCGCGGAACGACGCGTTCTTCAGTCGTGGCGGTCATCAGCTGTCCTCACCCGCCGCGCCGGACTCGTCCTTGCCGGCGGACTTCTTCTCGGCCTTGTCCTCGTCCTTGAGCTTCTTGACGTTGCTCACGTGGATGGGGGCCTCCATGGTCTGCACGCCGCCCTCCTTGGCGCCGCGCGGACCCTGGTGGGTCACCTTGGAGTGCTTCTTGATCATGTTCACGCCCTCGACCACCACGCGCTGGTCGCGCGGGTTGGCGGCGATCACACGGCCCTTGGCACCCTTGTCCTTGCCGGCGATGACCTGGACGAGGTCACCCTTCTTCACATGCAGCTTCGGCGTCGGCATCACAGCACCTCCGGGGCGAGCGAGATGATGCGCATGAACTTCTTGTCGCGCAGTTCCCGGCCCACCGGGCCGAAGATGCGGGTGCCCCGAGGGTCGCCGCTGTCCTTGATGATGACCGCCGCGTTCTCGTCGAAGCGGATGTAGGAGCCGTCGGGGCGGCGGCGCTCCTTCACTGTGCGCACCACGACCGCCTTGACAACGTCGCCTTTCTTCACGCCTCCGCCGGGAATGGCGTCCTTCACCGTAGCAACGATGACGTCGCCGATTCCCGCGTAGCGCCGACCCGAGCCACCGAGAACACGGATGCAGAGGATTTCCTTCGCACCCGTGTTGTCGGCGACCTTGAGCCGCGACTCCTGCTGGATCACGTCAACTCCTGTGTGTCGCGCCGGTTCTCACCCTCGCGGATGAGCCTGGCGGAACCTGATGTGGTCTTGTTCCCCCGGCGACAGCCGTACGACCGCCGCCGCGGGCGGGCCGTGCGGGTGATCCGCCCGACCCCTTGGACACCGTCGTGGGGGGTGGTCCACCCACCCCCCACGAGGCGCGTTCGTGTTACTTGGCCTTCTCGAGGATCTCGATGACTCGCCAGCGCTTGGTGGCGGACATCGGCCGGGTCTCCATCAGGAGGACGCGGTCGCCGACGCCGCACGCGTTCTGCTCGTCGTGGGCCTTGTACTTGGTCGTCCGACGGATGACCTTGCCGTACAGCGGGTGCTTCACGCGGTCCTCGACAGCGACGACGACGGTCTTGTCCATCTTGTCGCTGACCACCAGGCCCTCACGGGTCTTGCGGTAGTTCCGCGCGGCCTCGCGACCGGCCTCGGTCGCCTCAGTTGCCTCGGTTGTCTCAGCCATCGCTCGACTCCTTCTCGACCGTGACGATGCCGAGCTCGCGCTCACGCATCACGGTGTAGATACGGGCGATCTCGCGACGGACGGCGCGGAGCCGCCCGTGGCTCTCCAACTGGCCGGTCGCCGACTGGAAGCGGAGGTTGAACAGCTCCTCCTTGGCTTCCTTCAGCTTCTGGACCAGGACGTCCTGGTCCTCCACCCGCAGCTCAGCGGCGGTCAGACCCTTCGCCATCACGCCTCACCCACTTCACGCTTGACGAACCCAGCGAGCACAGCATGGGGAGCTTGTGCTTGAAACATCAGGCTTCGCCCACCTCTCGCTTCACGAACCGGCACTTCATCGGGAGCTTGTGCATCGCGCGCCGCATGGCCTCACGGGCCACGGGCTCGGCGACGCCGGACAGCTCGAACATGACGCGGCCGGGCTTGACATTGGCAATCCACCACTCCGGCGAGCCCTTACCGGAACCCATTCGGGTCTCGGCGGGCTTCTTCGTGAGCGGACGGTCCGGGAAGATGTTGATCCAGACCTTTCCACCACGGCGAATGTGCCGAGTCATGGCGATACGCGCGGCCTCGATCTGGCGGTTCGTCACGTAGGCGTGCTCAAGCGCCTGGATGCCGAACTCGCCGAACACGACCCGGGTGCCACCCTTGGCGGCGCCGCTACGGTCAGGCCGGTGCTGCTTGCGGTGCTTGACCCTGCGCGGGATCAGCATGGTCAGCTCCCTTCAGCACCCGGCTGCTGCGCCGGGCCGGTCTCGGGGGCGGCCTGCGAAGCCGCCTCGCTCCTGCTTGCGTCGGTCCTGGGGCCCTCGCCCCGGCCGGCACGGTCCCCGCGGCCTGCGCCGCCCCGACGCGGACGCTCGCCACCGCCACCGCCGCGACGCGGACGCTCGCCACGCCGCTCCTCGCGGCGCTGACCCGCCCGCGCGCCCGCGGCGGCAGCCGCCGCCTCACGCTCGGCGCGGCTCGTCGGGGCCTCGCCCTTGTAGATCCACACCTTCACGCCGATGCGGCCGAAGGTCGTGCGGGCCTCGTAGAAGCCGAAGTCGATGTCCGCGCGCAGCGTGTGCAGCGGCACCCGGCCCTCGCGGTAGAACTCCGAGCGCGACATCTCGGCGCCACCCAGACGGCCCGAGCACTGGACCCGGATGCCCTTGGCCCCGCTCTTCATCGCGGACTGCATGGCCTTGCGCATCGCCCTGCGGAACGAGACGCGGCTGGACAGCTGCTCGGCCACGCCCTGCGCGACGAGCTGCGCGTCGATCTCGGGGTTCTTCACCTCGAGGATGTTGAGCTGGACCTGCTTCTTGGTCAGCTTCTCCAGGTCGCCGCGGATGCGGTCGGCCTCCGCGCCGCGGCGGCCGAT
Organism: Sphaerimonospora cavernae; assembly: GCF_042435035.1. Lineage (NCBI taxonomy): Bacteria > Bacillati > Actinomycetota > Actinomycetes > Streptosporangiales > Streptosporangiaceae > Sphaerimonospora > Sphaerimonospora cavernae. Next base: position 142,133 of record NZ_JBHMQT010000044.1, on the reverse strand, counting down.
GACGATGCCCGGCCGGGCGGTGTGGATGTCGACCTGAACGCGGTCGGTGGTGCGCTCGATCTCGACCTTGGAGATGCCGGCCCGCTCCATGCCCTTCTGCAGCATGCGGCGGATCGCCACGTCCTCGGCGACGTACGACTTGTACAGCTTGTCGGCGTACCACCGGCTCTTGAAGTCGGTCGTGATACCAAGGCGGAACCCGTGCGGGTTAACCTTCTGGCCCACTAGCGGGTCCTCCCCTTCGGCTCGCGGGACTCCACGATCACGGTGATGTGGCTGGTCCGCTTGTTGATCCGATAGGCACGACCCTGGGCGCGCGGGCGGAACCGCTTCAGCGTCGGTCCCTCGTCGACCCACGCGCGGCTCACGACCAGTGTGTCCCGGTCGAGCTTGAAGTTGTGCTCGGCGTTCGCGATCGCGCTCGAGAGCACCTTGTAAACCGTCTCGCTCGCCGCCTGGGGAGCGAACCGCAGCACGGCCTGCGCCTCCGAAGCGGGCAGCCCGCGAATGAGGTCCACCACGCGGCGGGCCTTCCGGGGCGTGTGGCGCGCGTACCGCGCCTGTGCCCTGGCTTCCATCGCTGTCTCCTCTGATGCTTACTTGAAGGCGCTTACCGCCGGCTGCGGCGGTCTTCCTTGACGTGGCTGCGGAACGTCCGCGTCGGGGCGAACTCTCCGAGCTTGTGACCGATCATCGACTCGGAGACGAAGACCGGGACGTGCTTGCGGCCGTCGTGCACGGCGATCGTGTGACCGATCATGTCCGGCACGATCATGGAGCGCCGCGACCACGTCTTGATGACGGTCTTGGTGCCCTTCTCGTTCTGGGCGTCCACCTTCTTCATCAGGTGGTCGTCCACGAAGGGACCCTTCTTGAGGCTACGTGGCATGTCGGCTGCTCCTACCGCTTCTTCCTCTTGCTCCGACGACGGATGATCAGCCGGTCGCTCGCCTTGTTCGGCTGACGGGTGCGGCCCTCGGGCTTACCCTTCGGGTTCACCGGGTGGCGACCACCGGAGGTCTTGCCCTCACCACCACCGTGCGGGTGGTCGACCGGGTTCATGGCGACACCGCGGACCGTGGGGCGCTTGCCCTTCCACCGGTTGCGGCCGGCCTTGCCGATGCTGATGTTGCCCTGCTCGGTGTTGCCGACCTGGCCCACGGAGGCCCGGCAACGCACGTCGACCTGGCGCATCTCACCGGACGGCATACGCAGCGTGGCGTAGCTGCCCTCCTTGGCGAGGAGCTGGATCTGCGCACCGGCGCTGCGGCCCAGCTTGGCGCCACCGCCCGGACGGAGCTCCACCGCGTGGATGAAGGTACCGGTCGGGATGTTGCGGAGCGGCAGGCAGTTGCCCGGCTTGATGTCGGCGCCGGGACCGTTCTCGACGTGGTCCCCCTGCTTCAGACCGACGGGGGCGATGATGTACCGCTTCTCGCCGTCGGCGTAGTGGAGCAGCGCGATCCGGGAGGTCCGGTTCGGGTCGTACTCGATGTGCGCGACCTTGGCCGGGATCCCGTCCTTGTCGTGGCGGCGGAAGTCGATGATCCGGTAGGCGCGCTTGTGCCCGCCTCCCTGGTGCCGGGCGGTAACCCGGCCGTGGACGTTACGACCGCCCTTGTTGTGCAGGGGAGCAAGCAGCGACTTCTCCGGTGTGCTGCGCGTGAGCTCGGAGAAGTCCGAGACGCTCGCGCCGCGACGACCCGGGGTCGTCGGCTTGTATTTACGGATGCCCATCTCTTTCGTTCATCCTTTGTCGGTTCCTACCGGTCGGGGTCCGCCTCACGGCGGTCCCCCCGGCGCTGACATGGTGATGATCCCGCCGCGTTAGCCGATCTGACCGAAAATGTCGATCCGCTCACCCTCGGCCAGGCTCACGATCGCGCGCTTGGTGCCCGGACGCTGCCCGTAACCCTGGCGGGTCCGCTTGCGCTTACCCTGCCGGTTGATCGTGTTCACGCCGGTCACCTTGACCCCGAAGATCTGCTCAATGGCAATCTTCACCTGGGTCTTGTTCGCGTCCTTGCGCACCAGGAACGTGTACTGGTTGTGCTCATCGATCAGGCCGTAGCTCTTCTCCGAGACGATCGGCTTGACGATGATGTCGCGCGGGTCGGTGATCTTCTCCATCAGGCCTCTTCCTTCCCGCTGTTCGCCAGCCGGGCCACGACCTGGTCGTACGCCTCGCGGGTGAAGACCACATCGTCGCTGCACATCACGTCGTAGGTGTTGAGCTGACCCGAGTCCAGGAGGTGAACCTCGGGCACGTTGCGCAGGCTCAACCAGGTGACCTCGTCGTTCGCGTCCAGGACCACCAGCACCCGGCGGGCCTGGGTGACCTTGCGCAGCGCCTCCAGGGCCACCTTGGTCTTGGGCGTCTCACCGGTGTTGAAGCCGGTCACCACGTGGATGCGACCGAAGCCGGCCCGGTCGGACAGGGCGCCGCGCAGCGCGGCCGCCTTCATCTTCTTGGGCGTCCGCTGGTCGTACGAGCGGGGCTTGGGACCATGCACGGTGCCACCGCCGGCGAACTGCGGTGCGCGGGTCGAGCCCTGGCGGGCGCGGCCGGTGCCCTTCTGGCGGTACGGCTTCTTGCCGCCGCCGCGGACCTCGCCGCGGGTCTTGGTGGAGTGGGTGCCCTGCCGGGCCGCCGCGAGCTGCGCGACCACGACCTGGTGGATCAGCGGCACGTTGACCTTGGCGCCGAAGATCTCCGCGGGCAGGTCCACGGTGTCCGTCTTGGCACCGGTCGCGTCGAGGACGTCGATGCTGTTCACTTGGCGGCAACCCCCTTCTTGGCGGCGGTGCGGATGAGAACGAGGCTGCCGTTGGGACCGGGAATCGCACCCTTGATCAGGATGAGGTTCTTCTCGGCGTCCACGGCGTGGACCTTGAGGCTTTGAATGGTGGTGCGGACGTTGCCCATCCGGCCGGCCATGCGCAGGCCCTTGAAGACACGGCCCGGGGTGGCGCAGCCGCCGATGGAGCCCGGCGAGCGGTGCTTGCGCTGGGTGCCGTGCGAAGCGCTCAGACCACCGAAGTTGTGGCGCTTCATGACACCCGCGAAGCCCTTGCCCTTGCTCTTGCCGGTGGCATCCACGTACTGCCCGGCCTCGAAGGTGTCGGCGAGGATCTCCTGCCCGAGCGTGTACTCGGAGGCATCGTCGGTCCGAACCTCGACGAAGTAGCGGCGGGGCGTGATGTCGTGCTTGCGCAGGTAGTCGCCCAGCGGCTTGTTGACCTTACGCGGGTCGATCTGGCCGTACCCGAGCTGAATCGCCGAGTAGCCGTCCTTCTCAGGGGTGCGAACCCGGGTCACCACGCACGGACCGGCCTCGACAACGGTCACCGGGACCACCCGGTTCGCCTCGTCGAAGACCTGGGTCATGCCGAGCTTCTTGCCCAGGACGCCCTTGATCTGCTTAGCCATGTCAGTGCGTTCCTTAGAGCTTGATCGAGATGTCGACGCCGGCGGGCAGATCGAGGCGCATGAGCGAGTCGACCGTCTTCGGCGTGGGGTCGATGATGTCAATCAGCCGCTTGTGGGTGCGCATCTCAAAGTGCTCGCGGCTGTCCTTGTACTTGTGCGGCGACCGGATGACGCAGTACACGTTCTTCTCGGTCGGAAGCGGCACCGGGCCAGCGACCTTGGCGCCGGTCCGCGTCACCGTCTCGACGATCTTCTTGGCCGAGCTGTCGATGACCTCGTGGTCATACGCCTTGAGCCGGATGCGGATCTTCTGTCCCGCCATGATGGCCTCGGTGTCCTTCGCTGTCGTCGTATAAAGCTTCACGCGGCCGATAGGGCATTCCACCCTATGCCGCAGGTCATCCCACCCAGCCGAACCGTGATCTGGCAGTACCCTCGGCCGTTCCGGCCGAGACGACTGCGAGATCACGGTGTCGTCGCCGTGGGCGGGGCCGGCTGGCGGCCCCTTCGCGGTGCGGCGGTCAGGCCCCTCGGCAGTGCCGTCTGACACTACCTGGACGGACCCGACCGCCGCCCGGCAACGGTCCTACCTGGTGATCGTCAAGGTTACTTGATGATCTTCGTCACGCGACCGGCGCCGACGGTGCGGCCACCCTCGCGGATCGCGAACTTCAGGCCCTCTTCCATGGCGATCGGCTGGATGAGCTCGACGCGCATCTCAGTGTTGTCGCCCGGCATGACCATCTCGGTGCCCTCGGGGAGGTTCACCACGCCGGTCACGTCAGTCGTACGGAAGTAGAACTGAGGACGGTAGTTGTTGAAGAACGGCGTGTGGCGGCCGCCCTCGTCCTTGTTCAGGATGTAGACCTGCGCCTCGAACTCGGTGTGCGGGGTCGTCGTGCCCGGCTTGATGACACACTGACCGCGCTCGACGTCCTCGCGCTTGATGCCGCGCAGGAGCAGACCGACGTTGTCACCGGCCTGGCCCTCGTCGAGGAGCTTGCGGAACATCTCGACGCCGGTGACGGTCGTCGTGGTGCCCTTCTCCTTGATGCCGATGATGTCGACGACCTCGTTGACCTTGACGATGCCGCGCTCGATACGGCCGGTGACGACCGTGCCGCGACCGGTGATCGAGAAGACGTCCTCGATCGGCATCAGGAACGGCTTGTCGGTGTCACGGACCGGCTCGGGGACGTTGTCGTCGACCGCGTTCATCAGCTCGATGATCGCGTCGCCCCACTTCTCGTCGCCCTCGAGCGCCTTCAGCGCCGAGACGCGGATGACCGGCACGTCGTCGCCGGGGAACTCCTGAGCCGACAGCAGCTCGCGGACCTCGAGCTCGACGAGCTCCAGAATCTCCTCGTCGTCCACCATGTCGGACTTGTTCAGCGCGACGACGATGTAGGGAACGCCGACCTGGCGGGCCAGGAGGACGTGCTCCTTCGTCTGCGGCATCGGGCCGTCGGTGGCCGCGACCACCAGGATCGCACCGTCCATCTGGGCGGCGCCGGTGATCATGTTCTTCACGTAGTCGGCGTGACCGGGGCAGTCCACGTGGGCGTAGTGGCGCTTCTCGGTCTGGTACTCGACGTGGGAGATCGAGATGGTGATGCCGCGAGCCTTCTCCTCGGGCGCCTTGTCGATCTTGTCGAACGGGGTCGCCTCGTTGAGCTGCGGGAGGCGGTCGTGAAGCACCTTGGTGATCGCCGCGGTCAGAGTGGTCTTGCCGTGGTCGATGTGCCCAATGGTGCCGATGTTCACGTGCGGCTTGTTCCGCTCGAACTTGGCCTTGGCCACTGGTCTGTCTCCTTAGAGATTCTGACTTGACTTGCGTCTACTAACTCAGGCTCTGTACGGCGGGGCACTCGCGTGAGTGCTCCGCCGTACGTGCGGGACTGTCGTCCTGAGCGGAACCTATTCGCCCCGAGCCTTCGCGACGATCTCCTTGGCGATGCCCGGGGGCACCTCCGCATAGGAGTCGAACTGCATGCTGTAGACCGCCCGGCCCTGGGTCCTGCTGCGCAGGTCCCCGACGTAGCCGAACATCTCTGACAGCGGGACGAGGGCCTGGATGACCTTGGCCCCGGTCCGGTCTTCCATCGCCTGGATCTGTCCGCGGCGACCGTTCAGGTCACCGATGACGTCACCCATGTAGTCCTCGGGCGTGGTGACCTCAACGGCCATCATCGGCTCGAGGAGAACCGCGTCCGCCTTACGAGCGGCCTCCTTGAAGGCCATCGAACCGGCGATCTTGAAAGCCATTTCCGACGAGTCGACCTCGTGGTATGCGCCGTCCAGGAGGGTGACCTTGACCCCCACCATCGGGTAGCCGGCGAGCACACCGAACTCGGCGGCCTCCTGACAGCCCGCGTCGACCGACGGGATGTACTCCCGCGGGATGCGGCCACCGGTGACCTTGTTCTGGAACTCGTACCCGTCGTTGCCTTCGCCGAGGGGCTCAACGGCGATGATCACGCGACCGAACTGACCGGAACCGCCGGTCTGCTTCTTGTGCGTGTACTCGACCTTCTCCACCTTCCGGCGGATGGTCTCGCGGTAGGCGACCTGCGGGCGACCGACGTTGGCCTCGACCTTGAACTCGCGGCGCATCCGGTCGACAAGGATCTCCAGGTGGAGCTCGCCCATACCCCAGATGACCGTCTGCCCGGTCTCCTCGTCGCGGCGGACCTGGAAGGACGGGTCCTCCTCGGCCAGGCGCTGGATCGCGGTGCCCAGCTTCTCCTGGTCGCCCTTGGTCTTGGGCTCGATGGCCACGTTGATGACCGGAGCGGGGAAGTTCATCGACTCCAGGATCACCGGGTTCGCCGGGTCACTGAGCGTGTCACCGGTGGTGGTGTCCTTCAGACCCATGACGGCGACGATCTGACCGGCGTACGCGGACGCGCGCTCCTCGCGCTTGTTCGCGTGCATCTGGTAGATCTTGCCGATCCGCTCCTTCTTGCCCTTGGTCGAGTTGATGACCCCGGTGCCGGCCTCGAGCTTGCCCGAGTAGATACGGATGTAGGTGAGCTTGCCCAGGTGCGGGTCACTCATGATCTTGAAGGCGAGCGCGGAGAACGGCTCGGCCGGGTCGGCGTGCCGCTCGACGACCTTCTCCTCGTTGCCCGGGGCGTGCCCGTCGATGGCGGGGATGTCGGTCGGCGCCGGCAGGTAGGCCACGATCGCGTCGAGCAGGGGCTGCACGCCCTTGTTCTTGAACGCCGTGCCGCACATGACCGGGTTGACCGCGCCCTTGATGGTGGCCCGGCGAATGGCCGCGACCAACTGCTCCTCGCTGGGCTCGACGCCCTCGAGGAAGAGCTCCATCAACTCGTCGTCGTTCTCGGCGACGGTCTCGATCAGCTTGTCGCGCCACTCGCGGGCCGCCTCGGCGTGGTCGGCGGGGATGTCGACGGTGTCGTACATCTCGCCCTTGGCAGCCTCGGCGCTCCAGATCAGGCCCTTCATCGTCACCAGATCGATGACGCCCTTGAATTCGGCCTCGACACCCCAGGGAAGCTGGACGACCAGCGGCGTCGCGCCCAGACGGGACACGATCATGTCGACGCAGCGGTGGAACTCCGCGCCGACACGGTCCATCTTGTTCACGAAGCAGATGCGGGGCACCCCGTACCGGTCGGCCTGGCGCCAGACCGTCTCCGACTGCGGCTCGACGCCGGCGACCGCGTCGAACACCGCGACGGCGCCGTCGAGAACGCGGAGCGAACGCTCCACCTCAACGGTGAAGTCCACGTGACCGGGAGTGTCGATGATGTTGATCGTGTGATCAAGCCAGCTACAGGTGGTCGCGGCAGACGTGATCGTGATGCCGCGCTCCTGCTCCTGCTCCATCCAGTCCATGGTGGCAGCGCCCTCATGGGTTTCACCGATCTTGTAGTTGATGCCGGTGTAGAACAGGATGCGCTCAGTCGTCGTGGTCTTGCCCGCGTCGATGTGGGCCATGATCCCAATGTTGCGGACCCTGGCCAGTTCAAGAGCGGTCGTGGTGGCCACTTCTCTCGCGTCCTAACTCGTCGTAGGTGCCTACTACCAGCGGTAGTGGGCGAAAGCCTTGTTGGACTCGGCCATCTTGTGCGTGTCCTCGCGCCGCTTCACGCTGGCGCCGAGGCCGTTGCTCGCGTCGAGCAGCTCGTTCATGAGGCGCTCGGTCATGGTCTTCTCGCGGCGTGCCCGCGCGTACTGGACGATCCACCGCAGGGCCAAGGTGGTGCTGCGCGACGCGCGCACCTCGACCGGCACCTGGTAGGTCGCGCCACCGACACGGCGGCTGCGGACCTCGAGGGTGGGCTTGACGTTGTCCAGAGCCCGCTTGAGCGTGACGACCGGGTCGTTGCCCGTCTTCTCCCGGCAGCCCTCGAGGGCCCCGTAGACGATCGACTGGGCGATCGAACGCTTGCCGTCCAGGAGAACCTTGTTGATCAGCGCGGTCACCAGCGGCGAGTTGTGCACCGGGTCGGCGACCAACTGGCGGCGGCCAGGGGAACCCTTGCGCGGCATGTCAGCTCTTCTCCTTCTTCGCGCCGTAACGGCTGCGGGCCTGCTTGCGGTTGCGAACACCCTGAGCGTCGAGCGCCCCACGGACGATCTTGTAACGAACGCCCGGCAAGTCCTTCACACGACCGCCACGCACGAGCACGATGGAGTGCTCCTGAAGGTTGTGCCCAACGCCCGGGATGTAGGCGGTGACCTCGATGCCGCTGGTGAGGCGGACACGCGCCACCTTGCGCAGGGCCGAGTTGGGCTTCTTGGGAGTCGTAGTGTAAACGCGCACGCAGTGGCCCCGGAGCTGCGGGCTTCCCTTCAGCGCCGGTGTCTTCGTCTTCGTTACCTTGTCCTGCCGGCCCTTACGGACCAACTGCTGGATAGTAGGCACTACGTCTCCATTTCGCGCCTTGGCCGGTGCTACGTCGTTGCCGGATCGAGATCCCTTGGCCACGCTCGGCCCAGTTTCTTCGTCCGACTGTGCTTTTCGCAGGTACTGCCGGTGTCATGACCTGCTGGTCTTCCTCGCCCTCCGACCCACGCGCTCGGGCGTGTCGCAGGCTTGCCGCACCACACCCGGGCAGACCCGGTCGATCTGGAGGAATCACGCGGCGCCTACACCCGTCTCCCATGCGAGGAGCGAGCTCTCGAGCACACGCATGTGAGCCCACAAACCGTGGGCACGAAGGACAACACTACCCAGGCCGACGCCGCTCGTCAAAACGAACGTGCCTGGATCGACGCTGTCCACGTTCCCTGTTCCGGCGGCCTGCTTCCACGCAGACCACACAAGGCCCTCGTTGAGTCTACCGGCATGAGCGGGGTCACTGTGCCGGGAAACGGAAAACGCCCGGAGTGGCGAACCACTCCGGGCGTTTTCCTGTTGACTTCCTATCGACCTGGGTCGTCTCCCTAGCGGCCGTACTGGCCGAAGTCGTACTCCTCCAGCGGGACGGCCTCGCCGCTGCCGGCGCCGAACGTGTAGTCCGCCGCGGAGCCGTCGTAGCCACCCACGGTGTACATCGCCGCCTTCGCCTCCTCGGTCGGCTCCACCCGGATGTTGCGGTACTGCGGCATGCCCGTACCGGCCGGGATGAGCTTTCCGATGATGACGTTCTCCTTGAGGCCGAGCAGCGAGTCCGACTTGGCGTGGATCGCCGCGTCGGTGAGCACCCGTGTCGTCTCCTGGAACGACGCCGCCGACAGCCACGACTCGGTGGCCAGCGACGCCTTCGTGATCCCCATGAGCACCGGACGACCGGCGGCGGGCTGGCCTCCCTCCGCCACGGTCTGGCGGTTCATGGCCTCGAAGCGCGGCCGCTCGACCAGTTCGCCGGGCAGCAGTTCGGTGTCGCCCGACTCGAGCACGTTGACCCGCTTGAGCATCTGCCGGACGATGACCTCGATGTGCTTGTCGTGGATCGACACACCCTGCGAGCGGTAGACCTGCTGGACCTCGTCGACCAGGTGGAGTTGGACGGCACGCGGACCGAGGATGCGCAGGACCTCGTTCGGGTTGCGGGCACCCGCGACGAGCAACTGGCCGACCTCGACGTGCTGCCCCTCGGAGACGAGCAGCCGGGACCGCATCGAGACCGGGTAGGCGATCTCGTCGGAGCCGTCGTCCGGAGTGACGACCAGCTTGCGCGTCTTGTCGGTCTCGTCGATCCGCACCCGGCCGGCGACCTCGCTGATCGGGGCGACACCCTTGGGGATGCGCGCCTCGAACAGCTCCTGGACTCGCGGCAGACCGTGGGTGATGTCCGCACCGGCCACACCACCGGTGTGGAAGGTACGCATGGTCAGCTGCGTGCCCGGCTCACCGATCGACTGGGCCGCGATGATGCCGACGGCCTCGCCGACGTCGACGAGCTTGCCGGTGGCCAGCGAACGGCCATAGCACAAAGCGCAGACACCGATCTTGGCCTCGCACACGAGGGTGCTACGGGTCCTGACCTGCTCGACGCCGGCCGCGACGAGCGCGGTGACCACGGAGTCGTTGATGTCGGTGCCCCTCGAGGCGACGAGCTTGCCGTCCGCCTCGACGTCCTCGGCCAGGATCCGGCCATGCACGTTGCTCTCGGCGTTCTCGGCCTTGACCAGGCTGCCCTGGAAGTCTCGCTCGCCCACGCGCAGCGGGACGGCCCGGTCGGTGCCGCAGTCGATCTCCCGGACGATGACGTCCTGGGCGACGTCGACCAGACGACGGGTCAGGTAACCGGAGTCCGCGGTCCGCAGCGCGGTGTCCGCCAGACCCTTCCGCTGGCCGTGGGTGGAGATGAAGTACTCCAGCACCGACAGGCCCTCGCGGAAGGAGGACTTGATCGGCCGCGGGATCGTCTCACCCTTGGTGTTGGACACCAGGCCGCGGATGCCGGCGATCTGCCGTACCTGCATCTTGTTACCGCGGGCACCGGAGTTGACCATCATCCAGACCGGGTTGGTGTCCGGGAACGCGTTGACCATGTCGGTCTCGACGTCCGCCGTCGCGTGGGTCCAGATCTCGATGAGCTCCTGACGGCGCTCCTCGTCGGTGATCAGACCACGGTCGTACTCGCGCTGGACCTTGTCGGCCCGCCTCTCGTACGAATCCATGATCTCCGCCTTGTTGGGCGGCGCCACGACGTCCTCGATCGAGATCGTGACACCGGCGCGGGTCGCCCAGTAGAACCCGGTGTCCTTGAGTGCGTCCAGCGCGTTGGCGACCTCGACCTTCCGGTACCGCTCGGCCAACTCGTTGACGATGCCGGAGAGCTGCTTCTTGCCGACCTGGTAGTTCACGAAGGGGTAGTTGTCCGGCAGCGTCTGGTTGAACAGACACCGGCCCAGCGTGGTCTCCAGCCGGAACGCCTGGCCGTTCTCCCAGCCCTCGGGCGCCTCCCAGCCCCGCGGGGGCGGAACGTCCTTCATCCGGATCTGGATCTTGGCCTGGACGTCCAGCTCCCGGCGGTCGAATGCCATGAGCGCCTCGGCCACCGTGGTGAACACCCGGCCGGCCCCCTGGGCGTCCTCCTTCTCGGTGGTCAGCCAGTACAGCCCGATGACCATGTCCTGGGTGGGCATCGTCACCGGCTTGCCGTCCGCCGGCTTGAGGATGTTGTTGGTGGACAGCATCAGGATGCGAGCCTCGGCCTGGGCCTCGGCGGACAGCGGCAGGTGCACCGCCATCTGGTCGCCGTCGAAGTCCGCGTTGAACGCGGTGCAGACCAGCGGGTGGATCTGGATGGCCTTGCCCTCGACGAGCTGCGGCTCGAACGCCTGGATGCCCAGGCGGTGCAGCGTGGGCGCGCGGTTGAGCAGCACCGGGTGCTCGGTGATGACCTCTTCCAGCACGTCCCACACGACCGGGCGGGCCCGCTCGACCATGCGCTTGGCCGACTTGATGTTCTGCGCGTGGTTCAGGTCCACCAGGCGCTTCATCACGAACGGCTTGAACAGCTCCAGCGCCATCTGCTTGGGCAGGCCGCACTGGTGCAGCTTCAGCTGCGGGCCGACGACGATGACCGAACGGCCGGAGTAGTCGACTCGCTTGCCCAGCAGGTTCTGACGGAACCGGCCCTGCTTCCCCTTCAGCATGTCACTGAGAGACTTCAGGGGACGGTTGCCGGGGCCTGTCACCGGACGGCCACGGCGGCCGTTGTCGAACAGCGCGTCGACGGCCTCCTGCAGCATCCGCTTCTCGTTGTTCACGATGATCTCGGGCGCGCCGAGGTCCAGCAGACGCTTGAGCCGGTTGTTCCGGTTGATGACGCGGCGGTAAAGGTCGTTCAGGTCGGAGGTCGCGAACCGGCCACCGTCGAGCTGCACCATCGGGCGCAGGTCCGGCGGGATGACCGGGATGCAGTCCAGCACCATGCCGCTGGGCGAGTTCCGCGTGTTGAGGAACGCCGCCACGACCTTGAGCCGCTTGAGCGCGCGGGCCTTCTTCTGGCCCTTGCCGCTGCGGATGGTCTCGCGCAGGTTCTCCGCCTCGGCCTCCAGGTCGAAGCTGCCCAGCCGCTCCTGGATCGCCTGAGCGCCCATGCCACCGCGGAAGTAGCGGCCGAAACGGTCGCGCATCTCGCGGTAGAGCAGCTCGTCGCCCTCGAGGTCCTGGACCTTGAGGTTCTTGAACCGGCTCCAGACCTCCTCCAGCCGGTCCAGCTCACGCTGTGCCCGGTCGCGGAGCTGCCGCATCTCGCGGTCGGCGCCCTCCCGCACCTTGCGGCGCGCGTCGCCCTTGGCGCCCGCGGCCTCCAGCTCGGCCAGGTCGGCCTCGAGTTTCTTCTGCCTGGCCTCGATATCGGCGTCGCGGCGCTGCTCGATGTGCTGCCGTTCGACAGAGATCTTGGCCTCCAGCGACGGCAGGTCGCGCTCACGCATCTCGGTGTCGACATGCGTGATCATGTAGGCCGCGAAGTAGATGACCTTCTCCAGGTCCTTCGGGGCCAGGTCGAGCAGGTAACCCAGGCGCGAAGGAACGCCCTTGAAGTACCAGATGTGAGTGACGGGAGCGGCCAGCTCGATGTGGCCCATCCGCTCGCGGCGCACCTTGGCACGGGTGACCTCGACGCCACAGCGCTCACAGATGATGCCCTTGAAGCGGACCCGCTTGTACTTACCGCAGTAGCACTCCCAGTCCCGGGTCGGACCGAAGATCTTCTCGCAGAAGAGCCCGTCCTTCTCCGGCTTGAGAGTCCGGTAGTTAATGGTCTCCGGCTTCTTCACCTCGCCGTGCGACCACTGGCGGATATCGTCGGCGGTCGCCAGACCGATGCGCAGCTCGTCGAAGAAGTTGACGTCCAGCACGTTGATGTCCCCTCGCTTTTAGATCAGACCTCTTCGACGCTGCTCGGCTCGCGCCGGGACAGGTCGATGCCGAGCTCCTCCGCGGCACGGAAGACGTCCTCGTCCGTGTCCCTCATCTCGATCGACATACCGTCGCTGGAGAGGACCTCGACATTCAGACAGAGTGACTGCATCTCCTTGATAAGGACCTTGAAGGACTCGGGAATGCCCGCCTCGGGGATGTTCTCGCCCTTGACGATGGCCTCGTAGACCTTCACGCGGCCCAGCACGTCGTCGGACTTGATCGTGAGCAGTTCCTGAAGGGCGTACGCCGCGCCGTAGGCCTCGAGGGCCCACACCTCCATCTCACCGAAGCGCTGGCCACCGAACTGGGCCTTACCGCCGAGCGGCTGCTGGGTGATCATGGAGTACGGACCGGTCGACCTGGCGTGGATCTTGTCGTCGACCAGGTGGAGCAGCTTCAGGATGTAGATGTAGCCCACCGAGATCGGATGCGGGAACGGCTCGCCGGAGCGGCCGTCGTACAGCCGTGCCTTGCCGTTGGCGCCGACCAGACGCTGACCGTCCCGGTTGACCATCGTGTTCTCCAGGAGACCGACGATCTCCTGCTCGTGCGCGCCGTCGAACACCGGGGTCGCCACCTTGGTGTTCGGCTCGACCGTGGCCAGGTCCTTCTCGCGAAGGCGCTCGGCCCAGGCCTCCTCGATGCCGGTGACGTCCCATCCCCGGGCTGCGATCCAGCCCAGGTGTGTCTCCAGCACCTGGCCCACGTTCATTCGCCCGGGAACGCCGAGCGGGTTGAGCACGATGTCGACCGGCGTGCCGTCCTCGAGGAACGGCATGTCCTCCACAGGGAGGATCTTGGAGATGACGCCCTTGTTGCCGTGGCGGCCGGCGAGCTTGTCACCGTCGGTGATCTTGCGCTTCTGCGCCACGTAGACGCGGACCAGCTCGTTCACGCCCGGGGGCAGTTCGTCGCCCTCCTCGCGGCTGAACACGCGGACGCCGATGACCTTGCCGGACTCGCCGTGCGGCACCTTGAGCGAGGTGTCTCGGACCTCACGCGCCTTCTCACCGAAGATCGCCCGCAGCAGCCGCTCCTCCGGGGTCAACTCGGTCTCACCCTTGGGAGTGACCTTGCCGACCAGGATGTCACCGGTCACGACCTCGGCGCCGATGCGGATGATGCCGCGCTCGTCGAGGTCGGACAGGACCTCCTCGGAGACGTTCGGGATGTCCCGCGTGATCTCCTCCGGGCCCAGCTTGGTGTCACGGGCGTCGACCTCGTGCTCCTCGATGTGGATCGAGGAGAGGACGTCGTCCTGCACCAGGCGCTGGGACAGGATGATCGCGTCCTCGTAGTTGTGGCCCTCCCACGGCATGAACGCCACGAGCAGGTTCTTGCCGAGCGCCATCTCGCCGTTCTCGGTGCACGGGCCGTCGGCGACGACCTGGCCGACCTCGACCCGGTCGCCCTCGGCGACGATCGGCTTCTGGTTGAAGCAGGTGCCCTGGTTCGAGCGCTTGAACTTGGCGACACGGTAGGTGATGCGTGTGCCGTCGTCGTTCATGACCGTGACGTAGTCGGCCGAGACCTCCTCCACCACGCCCGCCTTCTCGGCGGCGATGACATCACCGGCGTCGGTGGCCGCGCGGTACTCCATGCCGGTGCCGACCAGCGGAGCCTCGCTCTTGAGCAGGGGCACCGACTGACGCTGCATGTTCGAGCCCATGAGCGCGCGGTTGGCGTCGTCGTGCTCGAGGAACGGGATCATGGCGGTCGCGACCGACACCATCTGGCGCGGCGAGACGTCCATGTAGTCCACCTCGGAGGGGTGCACCGCCTCGAACTCGCCGCCCTTGCGGCGGGCCAGCACCCGGGACTCGGCGAAGCCGCCGTCGGCGTTCAGGACCGTGTTGGCCTGGGCCACCACGTGCCTGTCCTCCACATCGGCGGTCAGGTAGTCGATCTCATCGGTCACCCGGCCGTCGACGACCCGGCGGTACGGAGTCTCCACGAAGCCGAAGGAGTTGACCCGGCCGAAGGACGACAGCGAACCGATCAGACCGATGTTCGGGCCTTCCGGCGTCTCGATGGGGCACATGCGGCCGTAGTGCGACGGGTGCACGTCGCGGACCTCGAAGCCGGCGCGCTCCCGGGACAGACCACCCGGACCGAGGGCGGAAAGACGCCGCTTGTGCGTCAGACCGGCCAGCGGGTTCGTCTGGTCCATGAACTGCGACAACTGCGACGTTCCGAAGAACTCCCTGATCGACGCGGTGACCGGGCGGACGTTGATCAGCGTCTGCGGAGTGATCGCTTCGACGTCCTGGGTGGTCATTCGCTCACGGACGACGCGCTCCATGCGGGCCAGGCCCAGGCGGACCTGGTTCTGGATGAGCTCGCCGACCGTGCGCAGCCGCCGGTTGCCGAAGTGGTCGATGTCGTCGGTCTCGACGATGACCGAGCCGTTCTCGCCCATCGTCTCCTCGCCCGCGTGCAGCCGTACGAGGTATTCGATGGTGGCGACGACGTCGTCCTCGGTCAGCGTGCCCTGCGTGATCTCCGAGTCGACCCCGAGCTTCTTGTTGAGCTTGTAGCGGCCGACCTTCGCCAGGTCGTAGCGCTTGGGGTTGAAGTAGAGGTTCTGCAGCAGGGTCTGCGCGGACTCCTTGGTCGGCGGCTCACCCGGACGCAGTTTGCGGTAGATGTCGAGCAGCGCGTCCTCTTCACCGGACGTGTGGTCCTTCTCCAGCGTTGCCCGCATCGACTCGTACTGACCGAAACGCTCCAGAATCCGGTCGTTCGTCCAGCCGAGTGCCTTGAGCAGCACCGTGACGGGCTGCTTACGCTTGCGGTCGATGCGCACGCCGACGCTGTCGCGCTTGTCGATCTCGAACTCGAGCCACGCGCCCCGAGACGGGATCACCTTGCAGCCGAACAGGTCCTTGTCAGAGGTCTTGTCGATCGTGCGGTCGAAATAGACCCCCGGCGAACGCACAAGCTGGGAGACCACGACACGCTCGGTGCCGTTGATGATGAATGTGCCCTTGGAGGTCATGAGCGGGAAATCGCCCATGAACACCGTCTGGCTCTTGATCTCACCGGTCTCGTTATTGATGAACTCCGCCGTCACGAAGAGCGAGGCGGAGTAGGTCATGTCCTTGTCTTTGCACTCGTCCACGGAGTGCTTGGGCGGCTCGAACCGATGGTCGCGGAACGACAAGGACATGTTTCCGGAGAAGTCCTCGATGGGACTGATCTCCTCGAAGATCTCTTCGAGACCTGATTGGGCGGGAACGTCCTTGCGCCCGGCCTGGCGAGCTGCCTCGACCCGGGCCTTCCATTTCTCATTGCCGACCAACCAGTCGAAAGACTCGGTCTGCAGGGCGAGAAGGTCGGGAACTTCGAGCGGCTCCTCGATACGTGCGAACGACACGGTACGGGGACCGACGGGTACGGCGGAGGCGTTGCGCGAGGCTGCCAACAGATGTCCTTCCGAGGGCTCGCGGACTGACTACACGCACGCCAGACGACCAGAATCAAGGAGTTTCGGAGTCACTCAGCGAAGCGGTCGTCAAAGGGCAGCGCAAAGGGGCAGTGTAGCCGATAGGCATACACCTGTCCACTCCGCTTTCGCTCTACGCTCCACGTTGCTGGCAGCATCACCCGTCAGCGGCGATACGTCAACCCCAAGAGCCGACATTTCGCCTAACTCACAGCCGCCACGCTGGGTGTTTCCCTTCACGGGACTCGCGAACGCCAGGGTTCCAGTCCCTACCCGAGAGCCCGTCCGGGTAACGCTCTGTCACGCGAAGGGTCCAACGCTGACCGTGGGTCGACGCTGCCGTGCCGTAGGTATCCCACCCGTATCCGCGTCCTAAACACGGCCTTTGCTAACAATTAAATAACGCGAACTACCGAACGGGAGCGTCGCCCAGCAGGGTGGACAGCCGAGCGACCCGCCAGCCGTCGCCCTGCGTAACCAGGACAAGCCGGGCCCTACCCTGGCTGATCTCCTGCCGGGGGCTCTCCTTCCCCGGTGGCGTACTGGTCGTGACCATGTTCACGAACACCAGCACGTGGACCTCGTCCGGGGTCGCCGACTCCACTCCCGCCGCCACCACCACTGCCTGCTGAACCGTCTTCCGCTGCCGGGCCTGTGGCCCCAGCGTCCCGGCGAGTTCACGGAAGTGAGCCACGAGGCTTCCGGTGGCATGACCGCTCGCCCTGGCCAAATCCCGATCAATCGTACGATAGTCGTACGACAACATCTCAGCGGCATATAACCGGGCAGCCGTGCGGGCCGACGCGGCCGACGCGTCACTCCCCTGTAGGCGGCGCAGGTCGAGGAACATCCACAGGGCCGCGGCGGCCAACCCGACGGCCACGAGCGCCAGCAGGGCGGGCAGCACCCTGCTCCGCCCGCGCCTCCGGCTCACCCGTACCTCCGGCTCACCCGTGTCTCCGTCTCACTGCACCAGTTCCGAGTCGGAGACCAGCCACCGGCCGGAGACCCCGGTGACCGTCATGCGCCAACGGAAGAACCGCTCCTCAGGCGCAGATTTCTTGCCGTCCTCCCAATGGATCACCGCGTCGGCGACGATCAGGACCTGCGCCTTTCCCGCTTGGGCAGACTCCAGGGCGGATGCCCGTAGCACCCCCGTCTGCACGACTTTGTTCTTCAGGGTGGCGGCCCGTAACGCAGCCCGGCCGTCGGCGTACCGCTCGTGCTCCCGGCCCGTGGATGTGACAAGAACCCGCTTCATGTCCTCATCGATGGTCCGGTGGTTCAGGGACAACAGGCTCATCGCATGAGCCGCCGCCGCACGCACCGCCTCCTGTCGAGCCTCGACCGCGTCCCACGCCGCGCCCCGGCTCGCCCTGACCTGGAAGGCCGTTCCCGACAGGACCGCCACGAGGACGACGAGCCCGATGAACGGAACTCGCCGCCGCATGCCCGCCACCCCCTGCTCCCGATGGTCCCGCTGCTCCCCTGCCGACCGCGCCAGGAGCGGTAGTTCCGAACATAGATCAGCTTGCGCGATCTGCCCACCGGTTCGGCGATCGTCGTACGACTTCCACGCCGCGCGGCCACACGGACTGCGAACATGCGAAAGGGGCGGACCATCCGGCACCTGGATGGACCCGCCCCTTTCGGAAGAGCGTTACTTGACGGTGACCGTCGCGCCGGCGCCCTCGAGGGCCGCCTTCGCCTTCTCGGCCTGCTCCTTGTTGACCTTGCCGTCGAAGACCGGCTTCGGAGCACCGTCGACCAGGTCCTTGGCCTCCTTGAGGCCCAGGCTCGTCAGAGCGCGGATCTCCTTGATGACCTGGATCTTCTTGTCGCCGGCGGCCTCGAGGACGACCTCGAACTCGTCCTGCTCCTCGGCCTCCTCAGCGGCGGCGGCGGGGCCGGCCGGGCCGGCCGCGGCAACGGCGACGGGGGCAGCGGCCTTGACGTCGAAGGTCTCCTCGAAGACCTTAACGAACTCCGACAGCTCAAGGAGGGTCATCTCCTTGAAGGACTCGAGCAGCTCGTCGGTGCTGAGCTTCGCCATGATGGTGTTCCTCTCGTGGATCTAGCGAAAAACGTGAAAAGGGACCGCGGTGCGCGCTTCCCCCGCCGCCTGCGCGGACCTTACTCGCCGGCCTCTTCGCGCTTGGCGCGCAGAGCCTCGGCCAGTCGAGCCATGTTGGTGGGCAGCGCGGCGAAGGTGGCGGCAGCCTGGGACTGCTTGGCCTTCAGCGCACCGGCCAGCTTCGCGAGGAGCACCTCACGGGACTCGAGGTCGGCAAGCTTCGTGATTTCGGTCGGGGTCATCGACTTGCCGTCGACGACACCCCCCTTGATCACCAGGAGGGGGTTGGCCTTGGCGAAATCACGCAGACCCTTGGCCGCCTCGACCACGTCGCCCTTCACGAAGGCGATGGCGGTCGGCCCCTGGAACAGGTCGTCCAGGACGCTGATCCCGGCGTGATTCGCCGCGATCTTGGTGAGCGTGTTCTTCGCCACGGCGAACTTCGCATTCCCACCGAGCGAAACGCGCAGCTCCTTGAGCTGGGCGACGGTGAGACCACGGTACTCGGTCAGAACGGCGGCGCTGGAGCTCTCGAACTCGCTCTTGAGTTCGGCGATCGCACCGCTCTTGTCTGCCTTCGCCATGGGCCTCCTTCCAGATGTGCCACCGGCGAAGGCCCACAAAAGCGGACAAGCCCCGGCGCAGGCGCACGGGGCTTGGACTGACGTGACACGTCCCAAGCTTCTACATACACCTACGCGGGCCACCCACTGAGTGGATCCTTCGGCAGCCAGGCTGTGAGCCCGGCGACGACCGGCGGTCTTCGGCAGAAGCCAGAATACGTGTCAATCCCCAGGACGCCAAATCAGCCGCCCATCGGGAGGTTCTGCGGAAGATCGCCCACCTGGTCGGCCGGCGGCGCCTTGATCTCGACGGGTTCGTTGAATGCCTTGAAGAGCATGGTGGCGGCGAACGCGCCCTCCTTCTGCTCCCCGCTGAGCTGCACCTTGCGGGGCAGCCCGTCGCCGTCGATCCAGGCGTCGAACTTCATGTCCTTCGCCTCCGCCGGGAGCTGGCCCTTCATGTTCTTCTGAGCCTCCGCCGGAAGCTGCTTGATCGCCTCGTCGATCGGGAACGTTCCCGCGTAGTGCGTGGTGTCGACGCCCCCGACCTGCTCCGCGCCGACCTCCTTGACGTCCTTGGACGCCGTGAGCATCGTGACGCTGGTCTTGAGGTCCATCTGCTTGGACTGTCCGAGGAGCTGGTCGACGTTGACTCCCGCGGAGGAGCCGATTTGTTTGAGGTCCACCTTGACCCACGGCTTGGTAGAGCCCGTGAGGGCCTTCAGCATGTCCATCTTCATGTACATCACATCGCCCAGGAGGATCACCCGCATGCCCCCGGGCAGGTCCTGGCCGGCGAACGAGACCTTGTCGAGGGTCGTGTCCGTGGCCAGCTCAGGGGTCTTCTGGTAGAGCATCGTCCCCTGAATGTTGCCCTTACCCTGCGCACCCGCCGTGATGTCCATGACGAGGTCGGCAGAGTAGGAAGTGACCTCATCGGCCTTCTTCGCGCTCTGCGTGAGCACCGCGGCGGCCGAAAGCTTGGCGTTCTCCAGCGTCGGCGTCGTGGTCGAGCCACATCCCGCGATCGTGATCACGGCCGCCGCACCAGCGGCCACCAGAAGTCGGCGCATCGTTGCATCCCTTCTGTTCCCCGTTTACTTACCCTTGACCCTATTGGGCGAAGGAGCCGAACGCGGCGAACCGCGGAAATTCCCATGAAGTGTGTACAGCCGCTGCACTCTTCTCCGCCCGTACGGCACAGCCGGTCTCGCGCGAATCACGCTGTTCGGTGGAAACAAGAAAACCTGAATGCACGAAAGAACCCCCGCCCGGCGATGGGCAGGGGTTCTTCCGATTTTCGATCAGACGATCAGGCCTCGATCTCGGCGGTCAGTCCTCGCGTCACGTTCGGGTCGACCAGGATGCCCGGACCCATGGACGTGCTGAAGCTGACCTTCTTGAGGTAGCGGCCCTTGGCGGCCGACGGCTTGAGACGCAGCACCTCGTCAAGGGCGGCGGCGTAGTTCTCCACGAGCTGACGCTCACTGAAGGACGCCTTGCCGATGATGAAGTGCAGGTTCGCGTGCCGGTCGACACGGAACTCGATCTTGCCGCCCTTGATGTCGGTGACGGCCTTGGCCACGTCGGGCGTGACCGTACCGGTCTTCGGGTTGGGCATGAGACCACGCGGACCGAGCACGCGGCCCAGGCGGCCGACCTTGCCCATCAGGTCCGGGGTCGCCACGACAGCGTCGAAGTCGAGGCGGCCCTTGGACACCTCGTCGATGAGCTCGTCCGCACCCACGATGTCAGCGCCGGCGGCGCGGGCCTCCTCGGCACGGGCACCGGTCGCGAAGACCAGGACCCGGGCGGTCTTACCGGTGCCGTGCGGGAGGTTGACGGTGCCGCGGACCATCTGGTCCGCCTTGCGCGGGTCGACGCCCAGGCGCAGGGCGACCTCGACGGTTGCGTCGAACTTGGTGGTGGCCGTCTGCTTGGCCAGCCGGGCGCCCTCCAGCGGGCTGTACAGGTTCTCGCGGTCGACCTGGGCGGCCGCGTTCTTCCAGCTCTTGCTGCGCTTCACTTGATGCTCCTTGTGGAGTTCGTGGTCCGGGCCGGCGCAGGCCCTGCCACAGTGCTCGGTTGCTTGGCTCGCGAGGACTAGTCGGCGATCGTGACGCCCATGGAACGGGCGGTGCCGGCGATGATCTTCTCAGCGGCCTCGACGTCGTTGGCGTTGAGGTCCCGCATCTTCGTCTCGGCGATCTGGCGGAGCTGCTCGCGGGTCAGCTTGCCCACCTTCTCCTTGTGCGGGCTCGGGCTGCCCTTCTGCAGGCCGGCCGCCTTCTTGATCAGCTCAGGCGCCGGGGGCGTCTTCGTGATGAAGGTGAAGGTGCGGTCTTCGAAGATGGTGATTTCGACGGGGATGATGTTGCCCCGCTGAGATTCCGTGGCAGCGTTGTACTGCTTGACGAAATCCATGATGTTGACACCGTGCGGACCGAGCGCGGTACCGACCGGCGGCGCGGGCGTGGCCTGTCCAGCGGGAAGCTGGACCTTCACCAGCGCCGCGACTTTCTTCTTAGGAGGCATTTGTCCTTCTCCGGGTCCTTGGTCCTACAAAATCCTCGCGCATGCGCGCGAGGACGACTATCGAGTCTAAGTCAGACGGTCAGATCTTCGAGACCTGGTTGAACGACAGCTCCACCGGCGTCTCCCGCCCGAAGATCGACACCAGCACCTTGAGCTTCTGCGACTCGGCGCTGATCTCGCTGACGGTGGCCGGGAGCGTGGCGAACGGCCCGTCCATCACGGTGACCGACTCGCCGACCTCGAAGTCGACGGTCGCGGTGACCGTCTTGGTCGTCGTCTTCTTGACTTCCTCGGAGGGCTCCGGTGCGAGCAGCTTGGCGACCTCGTCGAGGTTCAGCGGGCTCGGCTTGTTCGAGAGGCCGACGAAACCGGTCACACCGGGCGTGTTTCGTACAGCGGCCCAGGACTCGTCGCTCAGTTCCATGCGGACCAGCACGTAACCGGGAAGCACCCGCTCCTTGATCGGAGTCTTCTTGCCGCCCTTGAACTCGGTGATCGTGTGAGTCGGCACCTCGACCTGGAAGATGAACTCCTCCATGTTGAGGTTGCCGATCCGGCTCTCGATGTTCTGCTTCACACGGTTCTCGTAGCCGGCGTAGGAGTGGATCACATACCACTCGCCGATCTGCCCGCGAAGCTGACGCTTGAACTCTTCAACCGGGTCGACGTCCGGGACGACGTCGCCGTCCTCGTCGACTTCCGGCGCGGCCGAGGTCGAGTCGGCGTCGTCGCCGGCAGCGTCTGAGTCGACGGCCGCGGTGTCGCCGACCTCCGCTACGGCCTCGTCCTGCTCGGTCTCCCACTCGTCGCGGGAGTGGTCGGCCGGCATCGGGGACTCGGACACGAGACTCTTCCTTCTTCGTTCGGTGACTTGACGTGCTGGGACGTCTCGGATCGAATCCGGATCAGGATCCGCTGCCGAAGAGCCAGAGCACAGCCTTACCCAGCAGGGTGTCGAACCCGAACACAAGGCCAACCATGATCAGCACAAAGACCAGGACCACAGCCGTGTACGAGACCAGCTCGTTTCGCCGTGGCCAGATGACTTTGCGCAGCTCAGCGGCGACCTGCCGATAGAAGAGGGCGGGAGAGGTGCGCTTGGTCTTCTTCTCACCGGTCGACTTGCCTGGCTTTCCAGCGGTCTCGCCGCGGGTGTCGATCGCCACAGTCCTCACCTGATCCGTCGTGTCCGTCGCAGCTTGCGGCGCGCTTTTCACGCCATTGTTGCGCGGACCGCACTCCGCAGGGCACGAGGGACTCGAACCCCCAACCGCCGGTTTTGGAGACCGGAGCGCTACCAATTGCGCCAGTGCCCTAGGCCGTGCACCACGATACCCGAGAAACGCCCTGATGCGTCCGCACGTTCCCCGCGTGGCCCACTAGACGGTGAAGTGTACGGGGGAATCGCGGCTACGTCGAACCGACGTTGTCCACGCCGACCGCGTCCCAGCTCACAGCGTCGCCCGGAGATCGCCTCCGTGCCCCTCGACCGTACCGCAGCACGGCCTTCCAGTGCCGGATATGGCGGGGAAACCACATGGGGGATCTGGAACGATGGAGGCATGACCCGACCTCGCATCTCCGCGCGTATCTCCGCGATCTCCGAGTCCGCGACGCTGGCCGTGGACAGCAAGGCCAAGGCGATGAAGGCCGCCGGTCGCCCGGTCATCGGCTTCGGCGCCGGCGAACCCGACTTCCCCACACCCGACTACATCGTCGAGGCGGCCGTCGAGGCGTGCAGGAACCCCAGATTCCACAAGTACACGCCCGCCGGGGGCCTGCCCGAGCTCAAGCAGGCGATCGCCGACAAGACGCTGCGCGACAGCGGGTTCCAGGTCGACGCCGCCCAGGTGCTCGTGACCAACGGTGGCAAGCAGGCGGTCTACGAGGCGTTCGCCACGCTGCTCGACCCGGGCGACGAGGTCCTGGTGGTCGCTCCGTACTGGACGACCTACCCCGAGGCGATCAAGCTGGCGGGCGGTGTCCAGGTCGACGTCGTGACCGACGAGACGACCGGCTACCTCGCCTCGGTCGAGCAGCTCGATGAGAAGCTGACCGAGCGCACCAAGGTGCTGCTCTTCGTCTCCCCCTCCAACCCGACCGGCGCCGTCTACACCCCCGAGCAGGTGGCGGAGATCGGCCGCTGGGCGCTCGACAAGGGCCTGTGGATCGTCACCGACGAGATCTACGAGCACCTCGTGTACGGCGACGCCGCGTTCTCCAGCGTGGCCACCGCCGTACCCGAGCTGCGGGACCGCGTCGTCGTGCTGAACGGCGTGGCGAAGACCTATGCGATGACCGGCTGGCGGGTGGGCTGGCTCATCGGCCCCACCGACGTCGTGAAGGCGGCGACCAACCTGCAGTCGCACGCGACGTCCAACGTCTCGAACGTCGCGCAGGCCGCCGCCCTCGCCGCCGTCTCCGGTGACCTGTCGGCCGTCTCCGCCATGCGCACGGCCTTCGACCGCCGCCGCCAGACCATCGTCAGGATGCTCAACGAGATCCCCGGTGTGGTCTGCCCCGAGCCGCTGGGCGCGTTCTACGCCTACCCCTCGGTGAAGGCGCTGCTCGGCAAGGAGGTCCGCGGCAGGCGGCCGCGGTCGTCGGCCGAGTTGGCCGAGATCATCCTCGAGGAGGCCGAGGTCGCGCTGGTGCCCGGCGAGGCGTTCGGCACTCCTGGTTACTTCCGGCTCTCGTACGCGCTGGGCGACGACGACCTGGTCGAAGGCGTCAGCCGTCTGGCCAAGTTCCTCGGCGAAGCTCACTAGGCTGACGACGAAGGCCCGGATGGCGGCATCCGGGCCTTTTCGCATGTCCTAGCCGGCCGAGATGGCCGCCGAGTCCAGGAGCGCATCACGCGTGCTCGGGGGATGCGGCACCATATGAAAATGGCACGTCCACTCGACACGCTGCCCAAGGCACATCTGCACCTGCACTTCACCGGCTCGATGCGGCACACGACGCTGATCGAGCTGGCCCGGGAGCAGGGCGTCCATCTGCCCGACGCGCTCGTCCAGGACTGGCCGCCCAAGTTGCGGGCGACCGACGAGCGGGGCTGGTTCCGGTTCCAGCGGCTCTACGACATCGCACGGTCGGTGCTGCGGCGGCCGGAGGACGTCCGGCGACTGCTGCACGAGGCGGCGGCGGACGAGGCGCGTGAGGGTTCCCGCTGGCTGGAGATCCAGGTGGACCCCTCGGGGTACGCCCAGCGGTTCGGCGGGCTGACATCGACGCTCGAGCTCGTCCTCGACGCGGCCGAGCAGGCGGCGCGGGCCGCGGGCATCGGCATGGCCGTGGTCGTGGCGGCCAACCGCACCCGCCATCCCCTCGACGCGCGGACGCTCGCCCGGCTGGCCGCGCAGTACGCCGGGAAGGGGGTCGTGGGCTTCGGCCTGTCCAACGACGAACGGCGCGGACGCGCCAGGGACTTCGACCACGCCTTCCGGATCGCCAAGCGGGCCGGGCTGCTCGCCGTACCGCACGGAGGTGAGCTGCTGGGCGCGGCCAGCGTCGAGGAGTGCGTCGACGATCTGGACGCCGACCGGCTGGGCCATGGCATCCGCGCGGCTGAGTCGCAGCGGCTCATGGAGCGGCTGGCCGACCGGCAGATCACCTGCGAGGTGTGCCCGCTGTCCAACGTGGGGCTCGGTGTGGCGGAGCAGCCCGAGGACGTACCGCTGCGACGGCTGTTCGACGCGGGTGTCCCGATCGCGCTCGGCGCCGACGACCCGCTGCTGTTCGGCGCCCGGCTGCTGCCGCAGTACCAGCTCGCCCGGGACGTGTACGGCTTCACCGACGCGGAGATCGCGGAGATGGCCAGGCAGTCGATCAGGTCGTCGGCGGCGCCGGAGACGGTGAAGAAGGAGATCATCACTGAGATCGACACCTGGCTGACCACCCCGGAGTGATCCCCCCACGGTTTGAAAGCCGCGTCGCGACGGAAGCTTCCCAGGTGACGGAACGCCTTGACGAAGGCCCCCTGAACGACGTCCTCGGCCTCGTCACCCGCTCCCAGGAGGCTTTAGGGGTAGGACATCGGGTGAAGGCCGCGGAAGCGGCACCCCGGAATCCGGTGACCACTACACTTTCGACGTCCGTCAGCGCGTAAAGAGGATCTTATGTCTGGGTATGACCGTGTAGTCCAGCCCGCGGCCGGAGACGATGCTCTGGAGAACCACCTCGGTGGCGATGAGGCGAAGAACTACCGGCAGTACGAGTTCGACATGGTCGCCCCGCACGTCGGACGCTCAATGCTCGAGATCGGGTCCGGTCTGGGGCATTTCGCCGAACAGTTCCTCCCGCGTCTCGATCGGCTGGTCGTGAGCGACTTCGATCCGTACTGTGTCGAGCAGCTCGAGAAGCGGTTCGCCCATCGCGACGACGTCTCCGTGCTCCAGTTCGGGCTGCCGGCCGAGATCCCCCTGGCCGATCCGGTGGACACGGTCGTGATGATGAATGTCCTGGAGCACATCGAAGAGGACGCCGAGGCCCTGCGGTCCCTCGCCAGGGTGACCGCGCCGGGCGGACGTATCATCATCTGGGTTCCCGGATACATGCAGCTTTATGGGGACTTTGACCGCAAGGTCGGACATGTAAGGCGGTACACCCCCACCACGCTCCGCGCCGCGGTCACGGCCGCCGGGCTGGGCGTCGACGTGCTCAAGCCGATCAACTTCCTGGGCGGCATCGCGTGGTGGGCCGCGGTACGGCGAGGCGGCGTCGGCTATCCCGATCCGCGGCTCGTCAAGATCTACGACCGGACCGTCGTGCCGATGACGCGGTTCATCGAGCGCATCATCCGGCCGCCCTTCGGCCAGACCGTCTTCTGCGTGGCACGCGTCCCTCAATAGGCGCAATCTCAATAAACGCAGTCCACGCGGTTGGTATCGGGCGAGTATTCACATCGACAGCGCTTATCAGGCTACTGGTGGGTAGGTATCCCATTACGGGACGCGTCCCGCGGATCCCGGGACGCGGCGGGAGGCCCACTGTCTGAGGAGGCCGCGATGACCACCGACTACGCCACCGCACGAGAAGTCGCCGAGCAGGCACGTGAGACTGAATGGACCCGGCCGAGCTTCGGCAGGCAACTGTTCCTCGGGGACTTCCGGCTCGACCTCGTGCACCCAGCGCCGAAGCTGCCGGAAGAAGAGATCAAAAAGGGGGACGCCTTCCTGCGGACGCTGCGGCGGTTTCTGCAGGAAAAGGTCGATCCGCCGCAGATCGAGCGTACGGCCGTCATCCCCGACGAGGTGGTCAAGGGCCTGGCCTCGATCGGCGCGTTCGGGATGACCATCGAGGAGGAGTACGGCGGGCTCGGCCTGGCTCACCTCTACTACTGCCGGGCGCTGCAGCTCACCGCGTCGTACTGCCCGGCGCTGAGCGCGCTGCTGTCGGCGCACCAGTCCATCGGGGTTCCCCAGCCGCTGCGGCTGTTCGGGACGCCTGAGCAGAAGGAGCGTTTCCTCCCTCGGTGCGCGAGTGGGGAAATTTCCGCGTTTCTCCTGACCGAGCCCGATGTGGGGTCCGACCCCGCGCGGCTGGCCACGACCGCGGTCCGCGACGGGCACTCGTACGTCATCGACGGCGTCAAGCTGTGGACCACCAACGGCGTCGTGGCCGACCTGCTGGTGGTGATGGCCCGCACCGGCGCCAGGATCTCGGCGTTCGTGGTGGAGGCCGACAGCCCCGGGATCACGGTCGAGCGCCGCAACTCGTTCATGGGCCTGCGCGGCATCGAGAACGGCGTCACCCGCTTCCATCAGGTCCGTGTCCCGGTGGAGAACCTCATCGGCCGCGAAGGCCAGGGCCTGAAGATCGCCCTGACCACGCTGAACACCGGGCGCCTCTCGCTGCCCGCCACCTGCGCGGGCGCCGCCAAGTGGGCCACCAAGATCGCCCGCGAGTGGTGCGGGGAACGGGTCCAGTGGGGGCGCCGCCTCGGCGAGCACGAGGCGGTGGCCCGAAAGATCGCCTTCATCGCGGGCACGGCCTACGCCCTCGAAGCCGTCGTCAACCTCGTCAGCCGCCTCGCCGACGACGAGCGCAACGACATCCGCATCGAGGCGGCCCTGGCGAAGCTGTACGGATCGGAGCTGGCCTGGCAGGCCACCGACGAGCTCGTCCAGATCAGGGGCGGGCGCGGCTACGAGACGGCCGAGTCCCTGCGCGCTCGCGGTGAGCGCGGCGTGCCCGCCGAGCAGATGCTGCGCGACCTGCGGATCAACCGCATCTTCGAGGGCTCGACCGAGATCATGCATCTGCTCATCGCCCGCGAGGCCGTGGACGCCCACCTGTCGGTCGCCGGGGAACTCATCAACCCGAAGGCCGATCTCAAGGCGAAGGGGCGGGCGGCCGCCAAAGCGGGCGGCTTCTACGCCAGATGGCTGCCGAGCCTGGTCGCCGGGGCAGGGCAGTTGCCGAATTCCTACGCCGAGTTCGGCGCGCTCGCCCATCACCTGCGCTACGTCGAGCGCACCAGCCGCAGGCTCGCCAGGTCCACGTTCTACGGCATGTCGCGCTGGCAGGGACGGCTGGAGCACAAGCAGGGCTTCCTCTCCCGGATCGTGGACATCGGCGCCGAGTTGTTCGCCATGACCGCCGTATGCGTCCAGGCCCAGGAGGACGCCGTCGAGTACGGGCGCAGGCCGTACGAACTGGCCGACACCTTCTGCCATCAGGCGCGCCTGCGTGCCGAGGCGATGTTCGACCGACTGTGGGAGAACACCGACTCCCGTGACGTACGGCTGGCTCGCCTGGTCCTCGACGGCCGGTACGCGTTCCTGGAGGAGGGCGTCCTCGACCCCTCACTGGACGGTCCCTGGATCGCCCAGTCGCGACCCGGGCCGTCGGATTTCGAGGACGTGCATCGGCACGTCAGGTAGTTTTGTCGGCCCTCGGCCCGTCCGGGCCTCTTCTCGATCGAGAGGGGCCCGGACCGGCCGTTCCCGCCAGGGGCCGAGGAGCCGACCTCAGACCGAGACGAGCACCGCCGGATCGATCGTGAGCTCGACCGGAGCGCGGACCTCCAGCAGGTCCCCGGCGAAGACCCGCTCGGCCCGCCGATAGACGCCATGACCGGGCACCAGCGTCCAGACCGTGATGTTCGGCTTAGGTTCCAGGTCCACCACCCAGTACTCGCCGATCCCCGCTGCGGCGTACTCGCTGGGCTTCTCGTATCTGTCGGTGCGCTCGCTGCCGCTCTCTCGAGATACGACCTCGACCACAAGGAGCAGGTCCGCTCCCTGATAGGCCCGATCGTCTCGCTCGATTGCCCGCCGAGCCGCCTTGCCGTCGATGACCGCGACATCGGGCACGCGTATCCCGGTGGACGTGAACACGTCGACAGGACCATTCACGTAGAGATCCGCGCCGACTCGTGTGACCGCCGCTTCCAGCTGCATCCGCAGGTTCCGAACCGCGTGGTCGTGGCGAATGCTGGGCCAGGGCGACATGACGATCCATCCGTTGACGAGCTCATACCGAGCATCCCTGGGCATTCGATCCAGGTCGGCGATCATGTACGGTCCGTGATTATAGGAGTGCTCACGATCGTCGTAAGCGACGCTCATCCCGCCTCCTTCACCCGGATTCCACGAGTCACGGTTCAGCGTAACCCAGCGGAGCCCGGGGCGAAGGGCACCCCGGCGCGGGGTGCCCTCGAAGCCGTACGGAGATCAGAGTCGTTCGATGATCGTGACGTTGGCCTGGCCGCCGCCCTCGCACATGGTCTGCAGGCCGTACCGCCCGCCGGTGCGCTCCAGCTCGTGCAGCAGCTTGGTCATCAGGATCGCGCCGGTGCCCCCGAGGGGGTGGCCCAGGGCGATCGCGCCGCCGTTCGGGTTGGTCTTCGCGGGGTCGGCGCCGATCTCGCGCAGCCAGGCGAGCGGCACCGGCGCGAACGCCTCATTGATCTCGATGACGTCGATGTCCTCGATGCCGAGGCCGGCCCGCTCCAGCGCCCTGCGCGTCGCGGGAATGGGCGCGGTCAGCATGTAGACGGGATCGTCTCCGACGAGTGACAGCGTGACGATCCGGGCGCGTGGCGTCAGGCCGTGCTCGCGTACCGCCCGCTCGGAGGCGACGAGCACCGCGCCCGAGCCGTCCGAGATCTGCGACGAGGTGGCCGCCGTGATCCGCCCGCCCTCGCGCAGGGTCTTGAGTTCGGCCATCTTCTCCAGCGTGGTGTCCGGCCGGGGACCCTCGTCGTCCTCGACGCCGCCCACCGGCGCGATCTGGTCCTTGAAGTAGCCGTTGGCGACGGCCTTGGCGGCCCGCTGGTGGCTCTCGTAGGCGTAGCGCTCCAACTCGTCGCGCCGCAGATCCCACTTCTCGCACATCAGCTCCGCACCGCGAAACTGGGAGATCTCCTGGTTTCCGTACCGCTCGACCCACTTCTCGCCGAACGGGAAGGGCATGCCCTTCTCCAGCGCGGCCGTGATGCTCGATCCCATGGGCACGATGGACATCGACTCGACGCCGGCGGCCACCACCAGGTCCTGCGTGCCGGACAGCACGCCCTGGGCGGCGAAGTGGACAGCCTGCTGCGAGGACCCGCACTGCCGGTCGATCGTGACGCCCGCCACGCTCTCCGGGAGGCCCGCGCTGAGCCAGGCGTTGCGTGCGATGTCCATCGACTGCGGGCCGAACTGCATGACACAGCCCATGATCACATCATCGACCGCGGCGGGATCCACGCCGGTGCGTTCGACGAGGGCAGCGAGAGTGTGCGCGGCCAGGTCGGTCGGGTGAACCGTGGACAGCCCGCCCTTCTTCTTGCCGACGGGGCTGCGGACCGCGCCGACGATGTACGCCTCTGCCACAGGAGTCCTCCAAACAAACCGAGCAAAGTTCGGTTACTTGAGAGGCTACATCAGAACGTTTGTCCGGCACATGGGCCACACCCCGACGATCCAATGCAAGATCATGGACGACATATCGCGAGGTCAGGAGGTATGTGTGCGAGTTTCTGCAAGCTCACGACAGGGGTTTGCGCAGGCCAAGAGGCATGACTGACAGTTTTCGCGAGATCACAACCTGGGGTGGGGGGATCGCCGTCGGAAGTTCAGGTGTGGCGGCCGGGGAGGATGTCCGCCGGCTCGACGAGTTGGAAACCGCCCTCGTCGGCGGCGATGCCCCGCAGCCGCTGCGCCAATGCCAGCGCCACCTCCGCTCGGGCCGCCAACGCCTGTCCGTCGGTGTCGCCCTGGGACCCGTCGACGGTGCCGGTGGCGTCTTCGGCGCCGGGCCCATCGCCCACGGCACCCGTGGGCTCGTTCGCGTCCGGGGAAGCGAGCGGGGAGATCTTCGCGATTACGATCTCGGTGAGGTACGGCCAGCGGACCCGGGCGGCCGGGGGGATCCCACGACCTTCCTCGATGGTGACAACCGTGTCGGCTCCCACGTAGACGTCCGTGATGGCGCCCTGCCCCATCGGCACGCGGACGATGCCGTCGACCAGCTCGCCGTCCGGCCACCGGTCGACGTCCAGCGACTCGACCGGGCTGAGGAGCTCTCGGAGGATCTCGATGGTCTCCTCGGGCGAGGGCGCGGCGGGCAGGTAGACGACGGGGTCGCGCCGTTCGCTCTCTGTCGGATCGGTCGGCTCCCCCTGACACAGGGACCAGCCGGCCAGGCGGAACGCGATGCCCTCCGCGAGGCTCTTGTCGAAGAAGTCCACCGGCAGCGGCCCCTCCGCGGTGACCCGGCATGCCCAGAGACGTTCCTCGCCCTGCAGGCCGAGCTTGGCCAGGATCGCGCCGGTCACCTCGATGGCCGCGAGAATCCGGGAACTGCCCGCAAGGATGTCGTCACCGTCGAAGACCGCCTCGGGGTCGGCGAGTTGCGCGACGGCCAGCAGCGTCTTCGGGTCCGGCCGGGTGGACAGCAGCACCGTCGGTCCGGTGCGCAGCCGGCCGGGCAGTAGGAGATCGGAGAACCAGCCCACAGCCCCTCCTCTTGATCGCTTGTTGAGACGATAGCCTCACCCGGCGCGATACACGAGCAGTTCCGCGGACCTGCGCGCACTCACGACGTTCAGGAGTCCGCCTTCGCGAGCCGAGTTCCGGTCATAACGGCATAAACGATGACATTGTCGACGTAATGGCCGGTCGCATGGCTGTACGTACCTCCGCAGGTGATCAGCCGGAGCTCCGCGTTCGCGGCATCGCCGTACACCCGGCCGGTCGGGAACGTCTGCTTGGCCGCCTGCTCGATGCCGCCCACGGTGAAGACCGCGATGGTGCCGTCCATCCGAACGACCTCGATCTGGTCGCCGTACTGCATCTCGTGCAGTCTGCTGAAGACCGCGCCGCGGGTCCGGGTGTCCTTGTGGCCGAGCATGATGGCCGGGCCGACCTCGCCCGGCGTCGGGCCGCCCCGATACCAGCCGGCGAGGTTGTGATTGTTGATCGGCGGAGTTTCGATGGCGCCGGACTTGTCCGTACCGACCGATCTGATCGGCGCGTTGACGCCCAGCTTGGGGATGATCAGCCGCTTGGGCGAGGAGGGCTGCATCGGCGGAGCCGCGGGCAGGCGCGGGAGCGGCGGAGGTGCGGTCGGGTCGGCCTGCGTCAGGGGGTTCCCGGGGCCCCCGGGGCCGACGGTGGCCGCCATCTGGTTCACGCCGTCCGGCCGTTGCAACGACGTACGGTCCGGCGTGGTGTACTGGTCCGGCGACATGATCATGAATCCGGCCCCGATGAGGACGATCACCAGGCCCACGACGGCGGCGAGGATGAGCACGCCCCTGATCGCCTGGGTACCGAGCCCCTCCACGCCGCTCCCGGGCCGCGCCTCGGCGTCCTCCTGAGTCCGCGGTTGGACCTGCTGGTGCAGCACGACCGGCTGGAAGATCGGCTGGCCGTACACCGGCTGGGGATAACCCTGCGGCACGAAAGCACCGGGAACACCCTGGGCGCCGGCGTTCCCCGTGGGCGGCCCGAACGGCCCGCCGGACCCATCCGGCGGATAGTGCCCGGGCGGTGGCGTGCCCATGAGCTGCCCTACTGCCGTACGGCCCGGCGGCGGGTGCGCAGCACGAGTCCTCCGGCGGCCGCCGCCAGCATCAGTCCCGCCCCGGTGAGAATGAGGACCCTCGCATCCGGGCCGGCCTCACCGCCCCCGCCCGTGGACACGCCGCCGTCGGGCGTATTCACCTGGCCCTTCTTCTTCGGTTTCGGCGACGCGCCGAGTGTCACCGTCTCGTACACGGTTTTCGTGTGCCGGGGTGTCGGAGTCGCGCTCGGTGTGGCGCTCGGAGATGGGCTGGGCGAGGGGCTGGGCGAGGGGCTGGACGAACTCGACGCGGAGGGCGTGACGGTGACGGAAACCTCGGCCGGGGCGATGTTCGCCCCCGCGGTCCCGACCGTACAGATGTACATGACACCGCCACCGGCGGCCGAAACGACCTGAAGCGTGAACTTCTCGGCCTTCACGACGAGCGTCCCGGCCACGGTGGGCGTCACCGTCGCGCTGATCGTCGGGAACGGGATGGGGGAACCGGCCTCGATCTTCGCCTGAGGCACAGCGGTCGCCGTAGCCGTGACCGTGGCGGTCGTGTTGGCCGCGGGCCCCGTGATGACGAGTTCACCGACCATGACGATGTGATCGGTTGTGGGGATCTCGGCAACGGCCTTGAGTTGCCGCTCGACCGGCACGTTCGCCTGGGAGTTCTCCCACGACAGCGTGACCGGCTCGGATGGTGTCGCGCTCGCGGGACCTCCCAGCGTCACCGACAGATCGGGCGAGGGCGGGACCTCCGTCGACGGCGTGGGAACGCATACGTACGACACGGTCTTGGGAGCCGGCGCCAGCGCGCCCAGGGCGGGCAGCCCGAAGAAGATGACGCCGGCGCCGACCGCTCCGGCCAGGGCCGCCTTCCTGATGACAGGACCCCGCGCCCCTGACCTCAGCACTGGCTTGTCTCCC
Source organism: Sphaerimonospora cavernae (assembly GCF_042435035.1). NCBI lineage: Bacteria > Bacillati > Actinomycetota > Actinomycetes > Streptosporangiales > Streptosporangiaceae > Sphaerimonospora > Sphaerimonospora cavernae. The sequence goes on along the minus strand of NZ_JBHMQT010000044.1, from coordinate 108,800 downwards.
ATCCCAAATCACCCCAATAACCGGCGCACCAGGATCTCAGGATTCGGACACTCTTGGAGAGAGAATCCTCAATCGGGTACGCGCAGGACCCGCGCCGGGGCCCGCACAAGTCGTGAAATTGGCATGATCTCCCCACAGGAAGGTAATCTACCAGTCAACTTCCCCCCGGTCTGATCTTGACAAGCGTTCGTGGCGACGATGCTCGGAAAGACCCCTCGAACCGCGGGGTCACTTCTTGCCGCGGGTCGAGGTCAGCGTGGCGTACACGATGATGTTGTCGGTGTAGTGATGCGCTTTGGCGTTGAACACTCCGCCACACGTGACCAGGCGGAGTGACGCCGTGGCGGTGTTGCCGTACACCCGATTGGTCGGAAATTTCAGCTTGCTGACCTGTTCGACCCCGTCCACGGTGAAAATGGCGGTTTTACCGTCCGCACGCTGTACGGCGATCTTGTTGCCGCGCTTGATCTCGCGCAGCCGGCTGAACACCGCGGCGCCTTGACGCGTGTTCACGTGACCGAGGATGACCGCCGGCCCCTGGTCGCCGGGGGCGGGCCCGAACCGGTACCAACCGGTGAGGTTGGGCTTGCTCAGCGGCGGGGCATCGATCTCACCCTTCTTGTCCACGCCGATCGAACCGATCGGGGCGGACACCCCGATCGACGGGATCCTGATCCTGGTCGGCCTGCCCTTCGCCCTCGTGAGCGCGGACATCCTCGACGTCGCCGCCGAGGCCGTTTTCGGGGTCAGCGTGAGCGGCGGAAACGGCTGAAGCGCGGGATCCGGCGGTGGCGCCGCCGGGTCGGCCGCGGTCAGCGGCGCGTCCGGCCCGCCAGGCCCGACGGTCGCCGGAAGGTATGCGATGTTGCCCGCGCCCTGGATGTCCACCCGACCGCCGGGCGACTCCGGCTCCGCCGGCGACAGCACGGCCAACATCCCGATCATGACCGCGATGATCCCGCCGAAGGAGCCGACCACCAGCAGCGCCGCGAGGACGGGCTGCGGCAGCGCCCCGCGCGCCGGCTTGGCGGCTTCCGCGCCCGGAGCACCTTCAGCGGGAACGGAGCTCTCCCCCGCGGCGGGGGCGCCGTCTGGAGTGGACATCATCGTCGCGGTCCCCTCAGCGCGTCGCCGACGAGTCACCCGAATGGGCGGCCCTGCGCCTGAGCGTCGCCACGCCACCCCACACGCCGACCAGCAGCATCAGACCACCCGAGCCGAGGAGCAGTCCCCCGGAGGAGGTCTGCTCCGGGGCCTCGCCGGTCTGCGCCCCACCCTTGGGCGTGACCTCCACCTGGGCGACGGTGGGCGTCGCGGTCATCGTCACCGTGGTCGTCGCGGTCGGACTGGGCGAGGCGGCGGCGGTGGCGGTGGCGGTGGCGGTGACGGTCACGGTGGGACGCGGACTGAACGAGGGCGTCCTCGCCGGGGTGCTCCCACCCGGGGTCTCCCCGCCGGGGGTGTTCCCGCCGGGGGTGTTCCCGCCAGGGGTCCCACCCGGGGTGTTCGAAGGGCCGTCCGAACCAGAAGGACTGGTCGACGGGCCAGCGGTCGAATTCCCGCCGCCGATGACGACCCTGATGGCTGTGGGCTTCTTCACCGGCTTGCACGTCGCCTGGAACTGCTTCGGCGGGTCGAGGAGCTGCTCCGTGACCGCCCTGAAACCGTCCACCATCATCCACTTGTTCTCAAGGTTCGTCACCTCGAGCGTGTGCGGGCCGTACGGCAGGCCGCGCATGCCCCACAGCGTGTGGTTTCCCTGGTTGACGACCACGACCGGGTTGCCGTCGGCGTCCTTGGACGCGTCGGCGGTCGCCGGAATGCCCGGCTTCCCGTCGATCTTGAAGTCCACCTCGCCGGCGCGGTGGTCCTGCTCGGTGATGAAGTCGACGCCCGTCCCCGTGAACTCGAACGTCGCCTTCGCGCCCTGCACCTCGGTCGCGTGTACGTCCTCGTGGATGTCGTGGAACTTGGGGTCACGGTCGTTGAAGTCGATCCAGTTCGCGTCGTAACTGATCTTCGAGAGGTCGTCGTCGTTGACGACCTTCTCTGAAGGCGGCGGGGTGAAGTCGATCAGGAGATCGCGAGGCTCGATCGCGAACACGCCCTCGTCCGTCGTGCTCACCGCGCCGGAGATCAGCTCGGGCAGGGCCAGAGGACCGCCGGCCTGCAGACGCTCCTGGTCCTTCGCGCCGAGCGAGTGCAGCTCGCCCTGCCACTTCTCGCCCAGGACGCCGACCTTACCCGTCGCCGAGAGACGGGCGCCGGGCTGGAACAGGCCGGGGGACAGAAACCTGGTGCCGTTCTCGTAGGCGATGTTCCATTTGACATCCAGCGGCTGCCCGACGGACAGCGCGGTCTGCACAGTGAGAGTGATCTTCAGGTCGACCGGGTTGGGCGCGACGCCCTTGGTACACCTGTAGGTGAGGTCGACCTGGGCCATCTCCGCCTGGGCTGAGGTCAGCGGAAGTGCGAGGAGCCCGCCTCCGATCACGCTCACGACCGCGGCGGCGAGCACACCACGCCGCCCCGCTTTCCACCGAACCACCGCACACTCCGATCGCGAGGGCCGCCCAGACAGGCGAAAGCAAGTAAATCGAAGGTAGATCTTACGGGCTGGGTCAAGACCCGTACGGGTGAATGCGTCGATGGTGGCGGATTTGTAATCACCTGGCCCGATTTGGAGCAAGGAGCCCGCCTCGACCGACCGACGAGTAACAGAATTGTATTCTGGCCAGGTCGACCAGTCCCCGAGCAGTCCAATCCCCCAGCAGTGCAGTCCCCGAGCCGGAGGCGTACCAGATGCGGCGAGACCTCTTCGACGAGGAGCACCTGCTCTTCCGCGAGACCGTTCGCGATTTCATCGCCCGCGAAGTGACCCGGCGTCACGGTCAGTGGGAGAAGGACGGCATCGTCCCCCGCGAGGTGTGGAAGAAGGCCGGCGAGCTGGGCATGTTCGGCTTCTCCGTCCCGGAGGCGTACGGCGGGGCCGGCATCACGGACTTCCGCTACAACGCGGTCATCGTCGAAGAGATCATCCGGGCCGGCGCGACGGGCCTCGGCTTCTCGCTGCACAACGACGTCATGGCTCCCTACTTCGTGGACCTGACGAACGAGGAGCAGAAGGGGCGCTGGCTGCCCGGGTTCGCCTCCGGCGAGCTGATCACGGCGGTCGCGATGACCGAGCCGGGGGCCGGCAGCGACCTGCAGGGCATCCGTACGACAGCCGTACACGAGGGCGACCACTACGTGGTCAACGGGCAGAAGACGTTCATCACCAACGGCATCAACTCCGACCTGGTCGTGGTCGTCGCCAGGACCGACCCCGCGGCGGGCGCCCGCGGCATCACGTTGCTGGTGGTCGAGCGCGGGATGGCGGGCTTCACCCGCGGGCGCAACCTCGAGAAGATCGGCATGCACGCCCAGGACACCGCCGAGCTGTTCTTCGAGAACGTCCGCGTTCCGGTCGCCAACCGCCTCGGCGACGAGGACGGCCGGGGCTTCGTCCAGTTGATGAACAATCTGCCGCAGGAACGTCTGTCGATCGCGGTCGCGGCGGTGGCGGCCGCCGAGAGCGTGCTGGAGACGACCATCGAATACTGCCGGAGCCGCAAGGCGTTCGGCAGGAGCATCGGTCAGTTCCAGAACACCCGGTTCCTGCTGGCCGAGCTGGCCACCGAGGTGGAGATCGCGCGGCACTATGTGGACAAGTGCGTGCTCGCCCTCAACGCGCGTGAGCTCACGGTCGTGGACGCCGCCAAGGCCAAGTGGTGGACGACCGAGTTGCAGAACAGGGTGATCGACCGCTGCCTCCAACTTCACGGAGGGTACGGCTACATGCTCGAATATCCGGTGGCCAGGGCCTGGCTGGACAGCCGGGTCCAGACCATCTACGGCGGCACGACCGAGATCATGAAGGAGATCATCGGGCGCTCCTTCGACCTCTGAGCTCTAACTCTCCCTACGGCACAGCAGACGGTCGAGCGCCCGGCCGAGCCCCTCGGGTCCACCGTCCGGCGCTGTCGCGGACGCGCCGGCGGTACGCCAGCCCACGAACCCGTCGGGACGCACCAGCATGGCGCCCCCGGGCGGGATCGCGGGCAGGTCCACCGCGTGGGCGTTCAGGCCGAGCCGGTCCGCCTCCTCCAGCCAGGGCGACCCGTCCGGCGTGGTCAGGACCGTGAAGCGGCAGCGGATCAGGTCGAGCGTGGAGACCCCGTCGGCCACCCAGGCGTGCGGGACGCGTGAGCCCGGCGACCCGTCGAGGTCGAGGGCGACGTCCTCCGCGGAGGGAAGCTCGGGAACCGGGTCGATCACGGCTGCCGACGCGTAGCGATACCCGAGGTCGACGATCGGGGCGTTGACGGCACCCACCCGCGCCCGGGCCTCGGCCTGTGCCGGACTGCGGTCCCAGTGCAGGGCGGGGTCGGTCAGGCGCAGCAGGGCCTGCTCCATCGCGAGCACCGCCACGGGACGCCGCTCCGTGCCGTACGTCTCGAGCAGCGCGGGGCCGGCCTCGCCGCGGAGCACCGAGGCGAGCTTCCAGGCGAGATTGTGCGCGTCGGCGATCCCGGTGTTCATGCCGAAGGCGCCCAGTGGCGGAACTGTGTGCGCGGCGTCGCCCGCCAGGAACACCCGTCCGTCCCTGAACCTGTCCGCGACCTGGGCCCGAACCCGCCAGACCAGCGTGCTGACGATCTCCACCTGGAGGTCCGGCACGCCGAGGGCGGTGCGGATCAGGTCGGGCGTCGGCTCCCGGTCCAGCCCGATGTGGAAGACCCATTCCTTCTCGCCGTCGATCATGATGAGCGTGCCCGGCGCCTCCGGGTTGGTGATCCTGCACACCGCGAAGCGCCGTCCACGGATGAGTCCGCCCAGGTCGGCCCGGAACAGGACGTTCTGGATGGGCTCCCCCAGCGTCCCCGGGCCGGACAGTCCGATCCCCAACGCGGTTCTGACCTCACTGCGAGCCCCGTCGGCCGCCACCAGGTAGCGGGCGCGCACCCTCTCCCCCGTCGACAGAACGGCCGTGACTCCCTCTCCGTCCTGCTCGAACGACACCAACCCGGTGCCGTACGACACAGTCGCGCCACGCTCTCGCGCCGCAGCCAGCAGAACGACATCGAGCCGGTTCTGGGGGCAGGTGCCGCGCAGCGCCGCGGGCGTGTAGGGGAAGGGCGAGCGACCATGCCCGGACGGCGCAAGAGAGGGCGGCCTGGAAGAGGACGGCGCAGCGGACGGCCATGAGGCAGGTTCGGACGGGTCCGCCGCGGCCAGAGTGTCGACGGTGATCATGCCGAGGCCGCCCTCCCGCAGGTCGATCGCCACGGAGTCCACCACGTCGGCCAGGCCCACCTCGCGCAGCAGTTCCACGGTGCGCTTGCCCACCCCGGTGGCTCGAGGGTGGACCTGTGGGCCATCCGCTCGCTCCACCACCTCGGCCCGCACCCCGTGGTGGGCCAGGAAGACCGCCGCGGCCAGGCCGACCGTCCCGCCGCCCACGATCAGCACCTCTGTCGAACGCATGACTCCCCTTCCGAAGACTCCCGAAGGCCTCTGGGAACACTGTTCCCGTTTAGGGAACAGTGTATCCACATGAGTACGATGTGCGCCATGGGTGCGGAGAGCTCACTTCCCGGCCAGGTGTGGAGCCGGGAGCGTCGGACGCCCCGGCGGCCGGCACTGACCGTCGAGCGGATCGTCGAGGTGTGCGTCGCGATCTCCGACGCGGAGGGCCTGGAGGCGCTGTCGATGCGCCGGGTCGCCGCCGACCTCGGCACAGGCACCACATCGCTCTACCGGCATGTGGCCGGCCGCGACGAGCTGATCGAGTTGATGATCGACGCCGTCCTGGGCGGGGACGCCGATCCACCGCTGACCGGCGACTGGCACGCGGACCTGGCGACGATGGCCCGCGGGCAGCGGGCCGCGCGCCTGAGTCACCCCTGGCTCTGCGCGGTCCTGGCGAGCCGTCCGGCGCTCGGCCCCAACTCGCTACGCAAGATGGAGCACGCGCTCGCCACGGCCGGGGAGCTCACCTCCGACATCACCCTGGCGGCTGACATCGTGGCCCTCATCGGCGACTACGTCGCCGGGGCCGTCTCCCGGGAGTTGTCCGAGCGAGAGGCACAGCGCCGTACGGGCCTCACCGAGGAGCAGTGGCGGTCGAGCATGGCCCCCTACATCCACAAGGTCGTCACGAGCGGTGCGTATCCCCAGTTCGCCCGGCGGGTCGTCGAGGCTCGCGACCGCTCCTTCGACGAACAGTTCGAGTGCGGCCTGGCCTGCCTGCTGCGGGGAATCGCCGCACGGGCAAGCGGCTGAGAGATATCCATTGCTCAGCGGACGTGCTGGCCCCAGATGGCGAGCATGGCGATGACGAACACGATCATCACGCCCGCGTAGCCCATGGTGCCCAGCCGGAAGAACCTGCGGACCCGGTTCAGCAGCCACGCGAACAGGAACGCCAGGAAGACAAGAAGGATGAGTCCGGGGTCCATGTGATCAGTATGCGGCCGTTTCCAGCCACACGCGCGGGTAATCGTCGGGACGCTCAGCGACCGCTCATGGGGATCTCGAACCAGACGGCCTTGCCCTCCCTGGTGGGCCGGGAACCCCAGCGCCGGGCGAGCTGATCGACGAGGTAGAGGCCGCGGCCGCCCTCGTCCGTCTCAGCGGCGCTGCGGATGCGGGGCAGGCGCAGATCCTGGTCGAACACCTCGACCCAGATCGAGTCCCGGCCGCAGCGCAGCCGGAGCGTGAACTCCTTCTCGCCGGCGATCTCCTCCTCGAAGCCCGGCACGTCCCAGGACTCGTCGAACGGCAGCGGGGGGCCTTCGAGCACCAGCTCACGGCGTGGCACGCCGGCGCCGGCGGCGTGCAGCACGACGTTGGTCACGACCTCGGAGACCAGCAGGCAGGCCAGGTCGGCCCGCTCTTCGGGCACTCGCCAGCGCTCGAACGCCTCGGACGCCATCCGCCTGGCCTCCCCCACCATGATCGGCTGAGCGGGGAACGTGTGCTCCTGCAGCTCCAGCTCCGCTCCGACCGATCTGACCACGAGGATCGCCATGTCGTCGTCGATCTCACCGGGCACGGCGACGATCGCCGCGTCCGCGATGCGCTCGACCGACTCGATGGAGACCTTGGCGAGCGCCTCCCGGAGCATCCGCAGCGCCTCGTCATCCTCAGGCTCCTCGAAGGCGGGCCCCGTGAAGTCACGGAGGGGCCGGCGGTCGACGAGGCCGTCGGTGTAGAGGAGCAGGGTCGCGCCGGGGGGCAGCGTCAGCGTCTCCTCCTTGTAGACGAGATCGGCGTGCACGCCCTTGGCCCGGACGCCGAGCGGCTGACCCACCTCGGTGATGTCCAACTCCGTCACCTTGCCGTCGACGATGAGCAGCGGCGGCGCGTGACCGGCGTTGGCGAAGGAGAGCTGCCGCGACCACGCGTCGTACACGAGGTACTGACAGGTGACGATCGGCGGATTGGTGATGTCGGCGCCGAAGTCGTCGCGCTCGGGCGCGGCCACTACGCGGGTCCACTCGTCGAGCCGGGCGAGGATGTCGGCGGGCGGTTTGTCGTCCTGGGCGAAGGCCCGCAACGCGGCCCTGAGCTGGCCCATGACCGCCGCCGCCTTGGCCCCCCGCCCCTCCACGTCTCCGATCACGATGCCGACCCGGCCGGCCGACAGCGGAATCACGTCGTACCAGTCGCCGCCCACCTGGGTCTGGATGCCCTGGCCGTGCGAGGCGAGCGGGGCGGCCGGGAAGTAGCGGTGGGCTATCTCCAGCCCGTCGAACGAGGGGAGATCACGCGGCAGCAGGTGCTTCTGGAAGGACTCCGCCGTGTGCCGTTCCTCCTCGAACAGCAGCGCGTTGTCCACGGCGAGCGCGACCCGGGTGGCGACCGCGCCCATGAAGTCCCGATCGAAGGTGTCGTAGTGCGGGGAGTGCCGCTCGGTGAGGTTGGACAGCCCGAGGTACATCAGGCCCAGCGTCTCGCCGCGCACGCACAGCGGTGCGACGATCGCCGAGGTCATCCCGACCTGCGCGAAGAGCCGGGCCGAGCCCTCACTCGGCATCGGATAGCTCACCTGGGAGAAGTCCTCGACGAGGATGGTCTCCTGACGTCGCAGCGCGGTGTCGGCGTAGTGGCCGAGCGGATATTTGATCTCCGCGCCGACCGGCAACCAGGTGCCGGGCGGCGGCGTCCAGCCGTGCACGTGCTTGGACACCTTGCGTACGAGCCGCTCGCCCTGGACCAACTCGATGAAGCAATGGTCGGCGAACTGGGGGACCAGCATGTCGGCGACCCGGTTGAGCGTCTCCTCGACGTACAGGGAACCGGCGAGCCGCTCGCCGATGCGCTCCAGCAGACCGAACCGGTCCTTCTCCCGCTCGTTGCCGCGCATCGCCTCGCGTGCGGTGATCACGATGCCGCTGATCGGCCCGGACGGGTGCCGCAGCGGTACGGCCTGGGCCCGTACGTAGACCATCGTGCCGTCGGCGCGGACGACGTCGAACGTGCCCTCCCACACACCGCCGCGCAGCACGTGCCTGGCCAGGTCGACGGCGTGCGGGTGGTCCTTCTCCATGATGCCGAGGGACACCAGGGGTTCCTTGCCCGACGGCGCCCCTGCCCTGCCGAACAGTCGTTCCGCGAACGGATTCCAGTAGAGGACGTTACTGAAACGATCGGTGACGACCACCGCCATCTCAGCCTGGTCGAGCACCGATCCGGCCGTCAGATGGTCGGCCGCCTCCTTAGACAGGTCTCCCCAACGTTTCATCCCGCGACCACCCCCCGGGGACGCGTGTTCGCCATGCCTGCCACGTGCGCTCCTGCAGGGGTCGCTGATGTCATGAGGGACCGCTGGGTCTGGGAGAGGAGAAGGAGGAGAGACTTCCTGTCCAGATTCAACCAGGCACAACTCTTTCCGTCATCGTCTGGTGACGAAAACGTGCGCGGCGACGTCCCGCGGTAGGTCCACGGCCATGCCGCCCGCTTCACCATCACCCGTCACCCGCACACCGTCGTCGCTAGCCGCGAGCGTCACCTCGCGTCCGGGTTGTATCCCAACTTGCTTGAGTTTAAGCATCACGGCGGGGTCGCTTTGCACTTGTTCGCTGATTCGCCGCACTACAACGGGGATCGAGCCCACCCCGGCGACGGTCGCCATGGACGAGACCGCCTCATCTCCGGTCATAGTGGACTGCGACACCCCCAGTTCGGCGAGCCCCGGGATGGGGTTGCCGTGCGGGCAGGACTGAGGGTTGCCGAGCAGGTCGACGATCCTGCTTTCCACCGCCTCCGACATCACGTGCTCCCAGCGGCACGCCTCGACGTGGACCTCTTCCCAGGGCAGGCCGATCACCTGGGTCAGCAGGCATTCGGCCAGCCGGTGCTTGCGCATGACCCTGATCGCGAGCCGCCGCCCGAGCTCGGTCATCGTGAGGTGCCGATCCCCCTGCACCTTCACGAGACCGTCGCGCTCCATCCTCGCGACCGTCTGGCTGACCGTAGGCCCACTCTGCTGCAGCCGTTCGGCGATCCGGGCGCGCAGCGGCACGACGCCCTCTTCTTCGAGCTCGAAGATCGTACGAAGATACATCTCCGTCGTATCGATCAGGCCGTGTGCGGTCAAGGCTCCTCCAGTCCTTGTAAATCGATGCTACGACCTCCCGCGCGTTCGCAGCCGACCTTATTGGGGAAGCGTGTCAGGATGGGAAACATCGGTGCGGAACGATTCCTTCCGGCCGGGCTGAGCCTGCCCGCACTCGCCGACGCGGCACGGCCTACGCCGGGTTCCTCGCCGATCTGCGGGCCGCCGCCACGATCTCGTTATCTCAGTCCGGATCTCTGCCGCGTTGCCGAAGAGCGGGACGGCTCTCAGAGCGGCTCTCGAAGCGGCCCTCGAAGCGGCCCTCAAAGCGGCTCGCAGCGGCTCTCAGGGAGCGAGGCGTTCGCGGGTCCAGCCGTCTCGCGCGCCGACGCCGCCGGTCAGCCGGTAGCGGATGCGGTCGTGCATGCGGTCGGTCTGCCCCTGCCAGAACTCGACCTCCGAGGGCACCACCCGGAAACCTCCCCAGAAGTCCGGCACCGGCGGATCCTCCGGCCACCGTCCGGCGAGCTCCCGGTAACGCACGTCCAGCGCCTCACGCGACTCCACCACCGCTGACTGCCGCGAAGCCCAGGCGCCGATGCGGGAGCCATACGGGCGAGAATGGAAATAGGCCGCGCTGTCCTCGCGCGGGAGCCGTACGGCGTGGCCCTCGACGCGGACCTGCCGCCTGATCGGATGCCAGGGGAACAGCAGGCAGGCGAGCGGGTTCTCGGCGAGGTCGCGCCCCTTGCGGGACTCGTAGTTTGTGAAGAAGACGAAACCGCGCTCGTCGAAACCTTTGAGAAGGACGGTGCGGGCGGAGGGACGCCCCCCGGCCGAGCCGGTCGCGAGGATCATGGCGTTGGGCTCGGGCAGCCCGGCGGCGACGGCGTCGGCGAACCACAGCGTGAACTGCGTCACCGGGTCGTCGGCCATGTCCGATTCGAGCAGGGGCTCGCCCTCGTAGCTGTGCCGGAGCCCCGGCAGATGCGCGCTGTCCACGGAACGGTATTGTTGCGCGCTCAACGCATGCCCGGCGCATCGCCCCTACCAGGGAGAACTGCGTTCGGGAGGGGCGGCGGCACGGCAACGTGACCATGAGGGTTAAATTGACGCGCCGGTATCTCGACATCAAGGCTCTGGACTTCACAAGAGAGGGAGGCGGCCGAGAATGTCCGACTTCAAACCCGGGCTCGAAGGCGTGGTGGCGTTCGAGACCGAGATCGCGGAACCGGACAAAGAAGGGGGCGCCCTGCGTTATCGGGGCGTCGACATCGAAGATCTCGTGGGCAACGTACCCTTTGGCAACGTCTGGGGCCTGCTCGTCGACAACGAGTTCCTGCCGGGGCTGCCCCCGGCGGAGCCGTACCCCGTTCCCGTCCATTCCGGTGACATCCGCGTCGACGTACAGAGCGCGCTGGCGATGCTGGCGCCCACCTACGGCTTCCGGCCGCTGCTCGACATCGACGACGCCCAGGCGCGCGAAGATCTCGCCCGTGCCTCGGTGACCGCGCTGTCGTTCGTGGCGCAGTCGTCGCGCGGTCCCGGCCTGCCGATGGTGCCGCAGAAGCGCGTCGACGAGGCGGAGAGCATCGTCGAGCGCTTCATGATCCGCTGGCGCGGCGAGCCCGACCCCAAGCACGTCAAGGCCATCGACGCGTACTGGACCTCCGCGGCCGAGCACGGCATGAACGCCTCGACGTTCACCGCCCGGGTGATCGCCTCCACCGGTGCCGACGTGGCCGCCGCCCTGTCCGGCGCGGTCGGCGCGATGTCCGGCCCGCTGCACGGTGGCGCCCCCGCCCGCGTGCTGCACATGATCGAGGGCGTCGAGAAGGTGGGTGACGCCCGCAAGTACGTCCAGAGCGAGCTGGACAAGGGTCAGCGGCTCATGGGCTTCGGCCACCGGGTCTACCGGGCCGAGGACCCCCGCGCCCGGGTGCTGCGCCGTACCGCCAAGGAACTGGGTGCGCCGCGCTACGAGGTCGCGGCGGCTCTGGAGACTGCCGCGCTCGAAGAGTTGCACGCCCGCAAGCCGGACCGGGTGCTCGCGACGAACGTGGAGTACTGGGCCGCGGTCGTCCTCGACTTCGCGGAGGTCCCGTCCAACATGTTCACCTCGATGTTCACCTGTGCCCGCACCGCCGGCTGGGCCGCCCACATCCTGGAGCAGAAGCGCACGGGCAGGCTCGTCCGCCCCAGCGCCAACTATGTGGGCCCGCCGCAGCGCTCGATCGGCGACGTCCCCGGCGCCTCCGAGGTCATCGGCAAGCCCTGACTGACGTCACGACCTCGGGAGGGCCCGCGGCGACCGCCGCGGGCCCTGTTCGGCTTTTCCTCCGGCTTTCACCTGGGTCGATGTGATTTTCCGGACATTCGATCTCATCATCCGGACCTGCGGTCTGGACCACTGCCAGGGCTCACTACCCTGGAACACGTGGCTGACATCGTGATTCCCGCTGACATCAAGCCCGCCGACGGTCGCTTCGGCTGCGGGCCCTCGAAGGTACGTCCCGAGCAGCTCGCCGCTCTCGCCGATGCCGGAGCGAGCGTGATGGGGACGTCCCACCGCCAGAAGCCCGTCAAGAACCTCGTGGCCCGCGTCCGCGCCGGCCTCACCGACCTGTTCTCCCTCCCCGAGGGGTACGAGGTCGTGCTGGGCAACGGCGGCACCACGGCGTTCTGGGACATCGCGGCCTTCGGGCTGATCCGGGAGAAGTCGCAGCACCTGCACTTCGGGGAGTTCTCCGGCAAGTTCGCCACGGTGGCCAAGCAGGCCCCCTGGCTGGCCGACCCGACGGTCATCAAGTCCGACCCCGGCAGCCACCCGACGGCCGTGGCCGAGGACGGCGTGGACGTCTACGCGTTCACCCACAACGAGACCTCGACCGGCGTCGCGATGCCGATCCAGCGGCCGACCAACGCCGCCGACGACTCGCTCGTGCTCGTCGACGCCACCAGCGGCGCCGGCGGCCTGCCCGTCTCCGCGTCGGAGTTCGACGTCTACTACTTCGCGCCGCAGAAGAGCTTCGCCTCCGACGGCGGCCTGTGGATCGCGCTGTTCTCACCGAAGGCGCTGGCCCGGGTGACCGAGATCACCGAGAGCGGCCGTTTCGTCCCCGAGTTCTTCAGCCTGCCGACCGCGATCGACAACTCGGTCAAGGACCAGACCTACAACACTCCCGCGGTCGCCACGCTGTTCCTGCTCGCCGACCAGATCGAGTGGATGAACGCCCAGGGCGGTCTGGCCTGGACGACGGCCCGGACGGCCGACTCGGCCTCCCGGCTGTACACGTGGGCGGAGAAGACCTCCTACACCACGCCGTTCGTGGCCGACCCCGCACAGCGCTCCAACGTCGTCGGCACGATCGACTTCGCCGACGAGGTGGACGCGGCGGCGGTCGCCAAGGTGCTGCGCGCCAACGGCATCGTCGACACCGAGCCCTACCGCAAGCTCGGCCGCAACCAGCTCCGCATCGCGATGTTCCCGGCCGTCGACCCCGCCGACATCGAGGCGCTGACCGCCTGCGTCGACTACGTCGTCGACCGGCTCTGACCTCCCCCTCCGCCGCTCGAGCCGTACGGCACGGCCTCACGTGCCCGTGCCGTACGGCTTGGCGTAACCCGGCAGTTCGGCATCGCCGAACGCGCCGGGACCTTCAGGGAGGGGTCCGGGAGGGCTACTCCCCCGACCAGTTGGGGGCGCGCTTCTCGGCGAAGGCCGCCGCGCCCTCCATCGCGTCCTTCGAAGCGAAGATCGGACCGGTGATCTCGCTCTGCTTCGCGAACATCTCCTCCTGTGACCAGTCGGCCGACTCGATGACGACCCGCTTGGTCGCGGCGAGGGCCAGCGGCGCGTTCGCCGCGATCTTGCGGGCCAGCTCCAGCGCCCCGGCCAGCGCCTCGCCCGCGGGTGTCACGCGGTTGACCAGCCCCAGCTCGTAGAGCCGGGACGTGGGATAGAAGTCGCCGGTCAGCGCGATCTCCATCGCCACGTGGTACGGAATCCGGCGCGGCAGCCTCATGACCCCGCCCGCGGCGGCGACCAGACCGCGCTTGGGCTCGGGCAGGCCGAACTTCGCCTCCTCCGACGCGACGATGACGTCGCAGGACAGGGCGATCTCGAAACCGCCCGCCAGGGCGTACCCCTCGACCGCCGCGACCATCGGCTTGCGCGCCGACCTCTCGGTGATCCCGCCGAAGCCGCGCCCCTCGACGACCGGGAAGTCTCCGCCGAGGAAGGCCTTCAGGTCCATACCGGCACAGAACGTGCCGCCCGCACCGGTGATGACGATCGCGGAGACATCCCGGCGCTCGTCCAGTTCGTCGAGGGCGGCGGCGATTCCGCGCGCCACCGCACCGTTGACCGCGTTCTTGGCCCGCGGCCGGTTGATGGTGACGACGGCCACGCCGCCATCGGCTTCTACCAGAACCTCGTCAGACATGAACACCTCCGCCGATCGGACTTGAGTGGTGTGGGCTCACTTCGGCTGGAAGCGGATGCCGCCGTCGAAGCGGATGACCTCGCCGTTCATGTAGTCGTTCTCGATCAGCGAGCGGACCAGGTGGGCGAACTCCGCGGCGCTGCCCATCCGCTTGGGGAACACCACGGGGGCGGCGAGCTTGGCCTTGAACTCATCGGCGTTCTTGTCGCCGATCTTGCCGTAGATCGGGGTGTCGATGATGCCGGGCGCGATGGTCAGCACGCGGACCCCGATGGCCGCGAGGTCGCGTGCGGCCGGCACGGTCATGCCGATGATGCCGCCCTTGGAGGCCGAGTACGCCACCTGGCCGGTCTGGCCCTCGATGCCGGCGACCGAGGCGGTGTTGACGACCACGCCACGCGCACCGTCGGCGTCGGCCGGCTCGGTCCTGGCCATGGCGGCGGCGCCGACGCGCATGAGGTTGAAGGTGCCGATGAGGTTGACGTCGATCACCTTGCGGTACGACGCGAGGTCGTGCGGCGAACCGTCGCGGTTGACGGTCCGCTGCGCCCAGCCGATGCCCGCGCTGTTGACCACGGCGCGCAGCGGCTTGCCGGTGGCGACGGCCGCCTCCACGGCTGCCTGTACGGACGCCTCGTCGGACACGTCGGTCTGCGCGAAGACGCCGCCGAGCTCGTCGGCGATCGCCTTGCCGCGTTCGGCGTTCAGGTCCGCGATGACCACGGTCGCGCCGACCCGAGCCAGTTCACGTGCCGTGGCCTCGCCGAGGCCGCTGGCACCACCCGAGACGATTGCTGATGCTCCGTTCAGATCCATAGCCGGACCCTAACCCGACAACCGAATGAAGTTCTACTCGGGGTCGGGCAAAATCGCGGTCTCGACGTCCGGATACACCTTGATCCGCCGGTCGAGCCCGGTCGTCCGGAGGATGCGGGCCACGGGTGGCTGCGGCGCGGCGAGGGTGACGACGCCGCCCTCGCTGGTGGCCAGCCGCCACGCCTCGATCAGCACGCTGAGCCCGCTCGAGTCCATGAACGACAGATCCGTGAGGTCGAGAACGAGCGTCGGACCGTCATTCATGATGGCGTCGCGTACCTCGTCGCGCAGGAACGGGGCGGTAAAAAGATCCAGCTCCCCCTCCACCGCCACGACGACGACGGCATCGGAGAGCGGACGGCGTGCGAGCCGCAGCTTCATCGTCGTGTACCTCCTCAACGAGGCCCACTTTACTGGGGGATCACTCCTGAAGAGCGGGGACGGCGAAGCCGTACGGCAGTTCAAGTCGATGGGCGGCGAGCAGGCCGGCGTCGGCGAGCAGCGAGTGCGTCGCGCCGTCCGCCGCGATCACGCCGCCGGAGAGGATCAGCGAGCGCTCGCACAACTCCAGCGCGTACGGAAGATCATGCGTGACCATCAGCACGGTCACGTCCAGACTTTTCAGGATGTCGGCCAGCTCCCGGCGCGAAGCGGGATCGAGGTTGGACGACGGCTCGTCCAGCACGAGGATCTCCGGCTCCATCGCCAGCACGGTCGCGACCGCCACCCGCCGCCGCTGCCCGAAGGACAGGTGGTGCGGCGGCCGGTCGATCGCGTCCAGCATGCCGACCCGCGTCAGCGCGTCGCGCACCCGCCGATCGAGTTCATCGCCCCGCAGGCCGAGATTGGCGGGACCGAACGCGACGTCGTCCCGGACCGTCGGCATGAAAAGCTGATCATCGGGATCCTGGAACACCAGGCCGACGCGGCGGCGGATCTCCAGGAGCGTGTCCTTGCGCACCGGCAGCCCGGCCACCTCGACCGTGCCGTGCCCCGCGGTCAGGATGCCGTTGAGGTGCATGACGAGGGTGGTCTTCCCCGCGCCGTTCGGGCCGAGCAGCGCGACCCGCTCCCCCCGCCGGATCGTCAGGTCCACGCCGAACAGCGCCTGCGTCCCGTCCGGGTACGCGTACGCCAGCCGGCTGACCCTCAGCGACGGCGGCGCGTCCACACCCGTCATGCGAGGGCCCGTCATGCGATGCTCCAGGAGAGTACGGCTGTCGCGGCGGCGAGGCAGGGCAGGATGACGGCCATACCCCAGTCTCGCCCAGACGCCGACAAATCCCGAATTACTGGCATTTCTCCGGCGTAGCCCCGGCTCAGCATGGCGAGATGCACCCGCTCCCCGCGCTCGTACGACCTGATGAACAGCGCACCCGCCGATCTGGCCAGCACCGGGGCCTGGCGGATGTCCCTGGCCACGAACGCCCGCGACTCCCTGGCGATCCGCATCCGGCGCATCTGGTCGAGGATCACGTCCATGTAGCGCAGCATGAACGCCGCGATCTGCACGAGCAGCCGCGGCAGGCGGAGCCGCTCCGCGCCCAGGAGCATCGTCCGGGGCTCCGTGGTCGCCGCGAGCAGGATGGAGGCGACCACTCCGAGGCTCGCCTTGGCCAGGATGTTCCACGCCGCCCACATACCCGGAACGCTGAGCGACATCCCCAGCACCTCGGCCCGCTCACCCGTGCCGATGATCGGGATCGCCACGGCGAACAGCACGAACGGCACCTCGATGACCATGCGGCGCAGGATGAACCCCGCGGGCACCCGCGCCGCCACCGCCACGGCCGCCAGCAGCAGCGCGTAGACCCCGAAGGCCCAGAAGCGCTCACGCGGCGTCGCCACCACGGCCACCGCGAAGGCCGCCACCGCCACCAGCTTGCACTGCGGCGGCAGCCGGTGGACGGGCGTGTCGCCCGCCCGGTAGAGCTGGTGGTGATGCCCGGCGCTCACTGACGTCCCACAATCACACCGCGGCCTTGTGCCGCTGCCGCCGCCGTACCGTGTAGAAGACGGCGCCGCCGGCGAGAACGGTGATGGCGACCCCGGCCACCCCGGCCAGGCCGCCGGACAGGCGTTCGTTGTCGATTCCCTTGACGCCGTAGTCGGCCAGCGGCGCGTCGCTCAGGCCGTGATCCTGCTCGTGCGCGTTCAGCCCCTTGTCGGCGGCCACCTTCTCCAGGCCGTCAGGGGAGCTGGAGGCGTAGAAGGACACCACACCGGCGAGCAGGATGGCCACGAGGCCACCACCGATGAACAGCGGACGGAGGCGACCGGCGGAGGGGGCTGCGGAGGGGGCGGCGGTCGGCTCGGGGGCCTCGGTGACGGGGATCTCGGTGACCGGGACCTCGCCACCCTCAGCCGTGCGCAGCACCAGGCGCCGGGCCAGGCCGCGCGCGCCGTACACCAGGTCGGGCCGGACCGCCAGCACGCTGCTCACGGTGAGCGCGGTGATCAGCCCCTCCCCGATTCCGATCAGTACGTGCACGCCGCCCATCGCGGCGGCCACCGAGGCGATGTCGATGGGCGCGGTGCCACCGATCCAGAACAGCAACGTGAACACGAGCGCCGAGGCCGGCACGGACACCAGTGCGGCCACGAACGACGCGGCCACGATGGCGGCACGGCTGCCCGGCACGCTACGCGTGATCAGCCGGAAGACCGCCCAGCCGACGATCGTCGTCACGATCGCCATGAGGGTGATGTTGATCCCCAGCGCGGTCAGGCCGCCGTCGGCGAAGAAGAACCCCTGGACGAGCAGGACCACGGACACACACAGGACCGCTGTGTACGGCCCGACGAGTATCGCCGCCAGCGCCCCGCCCAGCAGGTGCCCGCTGGTCCCGGCCGCCACGGGGAAGTTGAGCATCTGCACCGCGAAGATGAACGCGGCGACCAGACCGGCCATCGGCGCGGTCCGATCATCCAGCTCACGCCGGGCGCCGCGGAGGCAGACCCCCACCCCGGTCACGGCGACGGCACCGGCACCGACGGACACGGGGAGGTTGAAGAACCCATCGGGCACGTGCATGCCAAACCCCTTCAAAACGGGTAATTGCTTCGACTCTAAGGCAAGAGAGTGTAGTTGCAAACTACTTGCAACTAGTGATGTGCCCCATTAGTGACGCCGGAGACGGGGCATGGCGAGACCGGGGCCGACACGAAGGGCACGGAGACGGCGAAGCGCCCGCCGGAGCAACGTGAGCGGCGTGGCCGCGCGCACCGCGAGGCTGAGACGACGGTTGACCGCCGTCGCGTACGGCCTGGCCGTCCACCGCACCGGGCCGTGCCACCAGCGCAGCGGCCGCTCCAGCGCCTCCGGCCTGCCGACCTTCACCGGGAACCTGGCGGGCGGCCCGCCGACGTCGAGCTCGAGATGCGCGTCCCACGTCCCGGGACGCAGGCGTCCCGTCTCCGCCGCGAACGTCTGCGGCCCGGTCGCCCGCGCCGCCACACGCCGTTCCAGGCCCGAGGACCGCTCACGCCAGATCAGGTGCCGTACGGCTGCCGCCCCCGGCGTCTTGCCCACGTGCACGCGGCCCGCGACCCGCAGACGTCTGCCCACCCATTGGCTGCGCGTGAGCCGTACCGAGCCGGGGACCCGGACGACATGGCCGCCGACGTCGAGGGTGAGATGACCGTGGGCCCGGGTGAGGAACGGCACGACCACGACGCCGTCGGCGAACCGTGGGCCGGGGACGCACACGCCGGTGGCCCGCCTCCGCCCGAGCCTGGCCAGCCTGCGCGCACCCTCGCACTCGACGGCCGCGTACACGTCCCACACGCCCGCGGGGAGCGAGGCCGCCTCGATCACGGCACTGAACACGTCGGCCACCCGCGTGACCGGGGGGCGACGCTCCTCCAGCGAGGTCCGCTCGCGCAGCACGACACCCGGCTGCCCGTCGAGGCCGCCGAGCGAGACGCGTCCGGAGATCGTCAACCGTCCGCCCTGCCACTCCACGCCGGTCAGGCGGTGCCGGAGGCGTGCCGTCTCCACGCGCGCGAGCCGTACGAGCCGGTCGAGATCGTGCAGCGAGCCGGCCCGGGCGCGGTCGGCTCCCTCCAGCCGGTCCCGCACTCCCCTGGTCAGCCAGTCCGCGCAGATGCCCGCCACCTCGTGCGCGATCTTCTCGCGCTCGGCCTCGCCCGCGGCCAGGAACGGTGCGCCGAGCTGGGCGAAGATGTCCAGGTGGAAATGGCGCAGGAGCAGATGATCGCGCAGCGGCCCCGGCGGAATGTGCCGTGCCATCAACGCGATGGGGGTACGGATCACCCGCAGCCAGGTGAGCGGGTCGGCGCCGGCCATCGGCCCCTGCCACCCGGACTCCACGTTGCCGGAGTCCACGTTGCCGGAGTCCAGATCGTCGGAGTCGGAGTCGTCGGCATCGAGGTCGTCGTGTTCCGCCTCGGCGGCGTCGAGGTCGGGACGGGCAGCATGAGGAAGCCGGTGATAACAGTCGTGATCGGCCACCACGGAGATCACTTGGGCATGACAGTACGCGTGGACCGAGAAGACCAGGTCCAAGGCGGCATCCGTGTCGGAATCCGCCGCCGAGCCCGCCCCCACGTCCACACCGGCATCCGCGCCCATGTCCGCGTCCAGGCGGAGCGCCTCGTCGAAGCGGATGCCGTGCCGTTCGAGCAGGCTGCGCCGGAACAGCTTGGCGCAGGACAGATCGTCGTAGACGGCGCTGCCGCGTAAGGCCACGCGCTCGGCGTTCTCGCGGTAGAGGGCGGCGGGCGGGCGGGGAACCGCCCGGCCATGGCGGACGACCTTACCCAGCACGATGTCGGAACCGTTCCGGTCGCCCATGGCGACCATCCGCCGCAGCGCCTCCACGCCGAGGCGGTCGGCCGGGTCGCAGAAGAAGACGTAGCGTCCGGTCGCCGCCGCCAGCCCCACGTTGCGCGCCCTGCCGCGCAGGCCCGTATGCCGCTGACGGATCACGGTGATCACGCGGGGGTGGTGGGTCGCGTAGAGCTCGAGGAGCCGACGCGTGCCGTCGCGGGAGCCGTCGTCCACCACGATGATCTCTGTGCTCACGCGCTGCACGAGGAGGGCGGTCAGGCAGTCGTCGAGGTGCGCACGGCAGTCGTACGCCGCCACCACGATGCTGACGTCGACCGCTCCATCACGCTCCGCATCCATCGTCAACCATTATGTGACGTGGACACGGCAAACCATCGACCATCCACCACGACCCGCCGGACGCTCTCTCTGACGCGGGGCGCCGCCGGCCGATCAGTCCCAGGGGCGTACGACCGGCGCGCCGCTGTTGACCTGCCGGGCGTTACGCAGTCGAGTGGTCATCAGGTCGTGAAAGCCGGCGAGCAGACGTGGGTTCGCGTCGATGGCCTTCTGTTGGTGGGCGGCATAGATGGCCTGGCGTTTCCCGTAATAGTTGGTCTCCAGGCGGCACCGATGGTCGTCCACCGCGGTTCGGATCTCCACCGGGGTCCCCTGCGGGGGAGGATCGTGGTCGTTCTTGGCGGTGATGGCCCAGCGAGGATCGGCTGTGGCTTCCTCGGGCTGAGAATAGGCATACCCGGCCTTGCGCATGCACTCGGCCCACGCCGCGCCGGCTCGGTGCAATCCCGGGTCCCGGTACGCGGACTCGGCCGCCCCGCTCTGAAGGTCGCCCAGTCGGTAGACGTCCGTCTTTCCGGGGGTCTCCTGACCGTCGAGACCCGACGCACCGGCGTTGAGGATTCCTTCGACCGCCCCGTCGCATCCTCCGACGGGGACCTTCTTGCCGCCTACGCGGGCGGTCTTGCCCACCATGACGCGGAACTCGTCGTCCGTGACCGCGAAGATGCCTCGATCGTCGTCTGCTGCGGATTGCCGGGTACGGCCGGGCGGTCCGGCATAGCCATACCGGTCGACCTGCAGGTCGCCAAGCCAATCGACAAGCCCATTTTGTGAATAAGAGGCTACATCGGGCACCTGGATCCGCAGGTCGTACCCGAACGCACGCATGCAGTCTTCGACCAGATCGGCGCGCGCCCGCGCTATCTCGACGTGCTGTGCGGCCGACACGTTGTAGGCGTCCATCGGGAGGACGAAGTCCTCGGCGGACGTGGGCACCGGCACCGGGGGCCCGCCCGTCTCGGCGCTCCCGCTGCTGAAAACAGTGGCCACACCCGCGGTCAGCACGCCCGCCACCAGGACGCCGATCGCAACGGCCGGAAAATGTCGGGGAGCCACGAATTGCCTCTTCCCACGTCGGTAAACCCGCTGTCAGGCGACGATCAGGGCCACGAGAGTATCCGATCGACCGAAATGTCGTCCCGACCGTAGGATCACCGCATCGGATTCGCCTGACAGGGGGAGCACGTCGTGAGCGGTGTCCACGTCCGGGACATGACCGAGCACGATATCCGGGCGGTGTCGACGCTCCGCGTCACCGGCTGGCAGACGGCGTACCGCGGGATCATTCCCGACGACTACCTGGACGGGCTCAGCGTCGAGGCCGACGCGGAACGGCGCGGGAGGCTGTTTCTACAGGACTCCCGCATCCAGAACCTCGTCGTTGAAGACGATCAGGGCGTGACAGGCTGGGGAGCTCTGGGCCCCTGCCGTGACGACGACGCCGCCGACACCGACGGCGAGATATACGCGCTGTACGTGGCCCCGGCGCGGATCGGCACAGGCGTCGGCCGCGCCCTCATGGCAGAACTGGTCGGACGGGCGGAAAAGTCGGGGTTCACCGCTCTCACCCTGTGGGTGCTGGCGGAGAACCACCGTGCCCGACGCTTCTACGAGCGCGCCGGATTCCGTTTCGACGGATCCCAGACCGAATGGCCCGTCGGAGGAATCTCCGTTCCGGAAGTCAGATACGCCCGAAGTCTCGAAAACCCTCTCTGAGTTCAGCTGCGGAGGTAGGAGGCGCCGTTGAGGTCGACGATCGTGCCGCTGGCCCACTCGGCGGCCGGGGAGGCGAGATACAGCACGGCCGCCGCGATCTCCTCGGGCCTGGCCACCCTCCCGAACGGGCTCTGCGTCCGGATCGCGTCGCCCCGCTCCCCCTTGAGATGCTCGGTCACCATGTCGGTCTCCACGAAACCGGGCGCCACGGTGGCCACGGCGATGCCCAGCGGGGCGAGGGCGATGGCGAGCGACTGGCCCATGGCGTTCATGCCGGCCTTGCCGGCGCCGTAGGCGGGACTGTCGGGCTCACCGCGGAAGGCGCCGCGTGACGAGACGTTGACGATCCTGCCGCCGCGGCCCATGTGCCGTACGGCATTCCAGGTGACGTTGGCGGGACCGATGAGGTTGACGTCCAGCGTCTCCCGCCACACGGCCTGCCACTCCTCGTACGTCACCTCGGTGATCGGGTGGTGGGCGAAGATCCCCGCGTTGTTGACCAGCACGTCGACGCCGTCGAGGGCGGCCGCGACCTCCTCGACCATCCGCCGCGCCTCGGCGGGATCGGCGACGTCGGCCCGTACGACCACGTGGCCGTCTCCGGGTAGCTCGGCCCGGAGCTGTTCGGCCAGGTCGGGGGAGTTTCGATGGTGGACGGCGACCCGGTCGCCCTGGGCGGCGAAGGCCAGCGCGATCGCCCGTCCGATGCCGCGGGATGCCCCCGTCACCAGCACTGCTCTTCCGCTCATCGGCAGAGGTTACCAGTTTGGCGATATTCCTCCCGATATCGTACTGAAATTCCCTCTTCCCACCGGCCTGATATCTCACGACACTGGTGAGCCATGAGCTTCGACATCGAACGCGTCCGCGCCCTTTATCCCGCGCTGTCCGACGGCTACGCCTGGCTGGACGCCGCAGCCGGCACCCAGGTGCCCCAGCCGGTGATCGACGCCATCGCCGCCGCCTACACCACGGGCATCGGCAACTCACACGGGGCGTTCCCGGCCAGCGCCCGGTCCGACGCCATCGTCGGGCAGGCCCGGCAGGCCGTCGCCGACCTCGTCGGCGGAGATGCCCGGGGCGTGGTCTTCGGCCCCAACATGACCACCCTGACCTATCGGTTCGCGTACGCGCTGTCCAAGGAGTGGGGACCCGACGACGAGATCGTGCTGTCCCGGCTCGACCACGACGCCAACGTACGCCCCTGGGTGCAGGCGGCGACCCGCGCCGGCGCGCGCGTCCGCTGGGCGTCCGTCGACGTGCCGAGCGGTGAACTGCCCGCCGAGCAGTACGACGAGCTCGTGACGGAACGCACCAGACTGGTCGCGGTCACCGCGGCGAGCAACATTCTGGGGACCATGCCCGACATTCCGCGGATCACCGAACGGGCCCACGCGGTGGGGGCGCTGACCTACGTGGACGGCGTTCACGCCACCCCGCACCTGCCGATCGACGTGGCCGCGCTCGGCGCCGACTTCTACGCGACCAGCTCCTACAAGTGGTCCGGCCCGCACATCGGATCGGTCATCGCCCGGCCGGAACTGCTGGAGCGACTCCAGCCCGACAAGCTGGCCTCCTCGCCGTCGGAGGTGCCCGACCGGTTCGAGACCGGCACCCTGCCCTTCGCCGACCTGGCCGGGGTCGCGGCTGCGGTCGATCACCTCGCCGATCTGGACCCGGACGCCACCGGAACCCGCCGGGAACGGCTGCTCGCCTCGATGGCGGCGGTCGAGGCGTACGAGCAGGCCGAGCTGGCCCACCTGCTCAAGGGCCTGTCGTCTCTGTCCCGTGTGCGGCTGGTCGGCTCGCCCGCCCGTCGCACCGCCACCGTGTATTTCAACGTCGCCGGACACTCGCCGCAGCGGGTCGCCGAGCACCTCGCCGCGCGCAAGGTCAACGTGTGGGACGGGCACTGCTACGCCTGGGAGCTGACGCGGGCGCTCGGCATCCGCGACGAGGGCTCCGCCGTACGGGCCGGGCTCGTCCACTACAACGACCGGTCCGACGTCGACCGGCTCCTCGATGCACTCGACGATCTGCCGCGAAACGGCGACGTCAACGGCGGGTAGCCCGGGACCCGTCACCGCGGCGGATCTTCCGTACCCAGCAGGAACGCCAGCACGGCTCTCGTGAACGCCTCGGGCTCGGCCTGATGGATGAGGTGTCCGGCGGGGATGGTGACGTGCCGGCTGTCGCGGATGCGGCGGGCCAGCTCGGCGACCCGCTCCTGCGGCATGGGGCTGGCCGGTCCGCCGCCCACGACGAGCGTGGGCGCGGTGATCTCCTGCAGTCGAGCCAGCCAGACCGGGTCGGGGTCGTCGATCTGCGCCCTGATGGCCGTCACCATCGCCCAGTCGTACGGCAGCGGCCCGTCCGGTCTGGCGGGAACGCGCCGCTCGCGCGGCATCGGGGCCCCGATGTCCTCCAGTGCCAGCCGGTTCACCCGCCCCGGGTGCTCCTCGGCCAGCAGGTAGGCCACCATCCCGCCCATCGAATGTCCGATCACGTCCACCTGGGCGAGCGACAGCGTGTCCAGGAACGCGAGGACGTCGTCCCGCATGAGTTCGAGGCCGTACTCCCCCGGCCAGTCGCTCCGGCCGTGGCCACGCAGGTCGAGGGCGTACACCCGTCGGTGCGCGGCGAAGGCGTCGATCACGCCGTTCCAGTCCGTCGAGTCCTCGCCCAGCGCGTGGAGCAGCACCAGCGGCGGGGCGTCGGCGGGGCCGTAGACGCGGTAGGCGAGCCGGATGCCGTTGACGACGACCCTCTGGTGATCAGCCATCTCCGCAGGATACGTCCGCGAAAAATTCGCGTACCACGCATTTCCGTACGACCCTGGCGGAGCCGTTCGGCCGCCCACGCGATCGCCTGAACGGCGGGGCCGTACGAGATCACGCGCTCAGTTGCGAATCAGGCAGAAGGGATGGCCTGCGGGGTCGGCGAAGACCCGCCAGTCGCGTATCCCGTCGCCGTCGTCCAGCAACGCGGCACCGAGTCGGAGGACCTGTCGCTGGGCCTGGTCGAGGTCCGGCACGTCGATGTCCAGATGGAGGTGCTGCGGGCGGGCCGGATCCGGCCAGCGGGGCGGCACGTACTCGTCCACGCCCTGGAACGCGAGCACCAGACCGGAAGCGGTGTGCAGTGTGGCCCAGGTGTCTCTGACCCTCCAGCGAGGATCGGGCCGGTTTACCTCGCCGCCGAGAATCGATTGGTAGAAGCGGGCGAGAGCCACGGCATCGGGGCAGTCCAGCACCACACACTGCACGTTGCCGACCATGTCTTCCCTCCTTGATCAGTTGGACCGGAAAAGCCGGAATTCTCGGGATCTTAGAGGTCTATCCGGTAGCCGGCGGTCAGTTCGTCTACCTTGCCTCGGCCTCGGCTAACTCTGACGCCCACGAGCCCCGCGGAAAGTGACGTCAACATAGGTTGACAGCCGAGTCGCGTCAACGTAGGTTGACATCATGAACGACACGGCGAAGTTGGCCGCAGACGCGAGCAACCGGGACCCGGCCATCGGCCTGCGTGCCGTACGGGCACTGCGGCTGCTGGTCGAGCGGCTCGAGGCGCTCCAGGTGGAGAACGCACGTGAAGCGGGGTGGTCCTGGCAGGACATCGCGCTGCTGCTGGGCGTCTCGCGCCAGGCGGTGCACAAGAAGTACGCGGGTGGACGAGGACTGATGAGGCGGGAGAAGTAGAGATGTTCGAACGATTCACCGAGGATGCCCGGCAGGTGGTCAAGCGTGCCCAAGAAGAGGCGCGAGGGCTGCGTCACACCCACATCGGCACCGAACACCTGCTCCTGGGCCTCCTGCGGCAGCCCGAGAGCCTGTCGACGCAGTTGCTGAACGACCACGGACTCGACCACGAACGGGCGCTCAACGCGATCACCCGGCTTCTGGGCAGCCCGGCCGAAGACCTCGACGCCGACGCCCTGGAGGTGATCGGCATCGACCTGTCAGCCGTCCGGGAGAAGGTCGAGGCCGTCTTCGGTCCTGGCTCCCTCGACCGCCCGCCCAGCCTGAATCATCGCGGGACGCTGCGCAGCGGCCGCTACATTCCCTTCACCTCCCGAGCGAAGAAGACCCTGGAGCTGTCGCTGCGGGAGGCGCTCGCGATGAAGAGCAGGGAAATCGGCGACGGCCACATCCTGCTCGGCATCCTCAGGGATGGCGAGGGCCTGGGTGTGAGAGTCATGACCGACGCCGGCATCGACCCGCGATCGCTCCGCACGGCGCTCCGAACCCGGCTGACCTGACGATGGGCCTCCGTGAGAACAATGGGTGGCACACACCGCCTCGGACTGCGGCGGTGTGATACACATCGCGCCTTCAGCCGCGCACGAGACAGAAGGGGTGCCCCGCGGGGTCGGCGTAGACCCGCCATCCACGGGTCCCGTCGCCCTCGTCCAACAGCGTCGCACCGAGCCGGAGGACCTGCCGTTGGGCTCGGTCGAGGTCCGGCACGTCGACGTCCAGATGGAAATGCTGGGGACGGGCCGGATCAGGCCAGCGGGGCGGCACGTACTCGTCCACACCCTGGAAGGCGAGCACGAGGCCGGAGTCGGTGTGCAGCTGGTCGTCAACTGGTCATCAGTTGATCCAGGGGGACGTCGGGGTCGGCGAGCCGGTCCCGGTCGACCCGGACTCCTGAGTGGATCAGGCCCTGGATCTGCTCTACGACGTCCCAGATGTTCACGTTCATCCCGGCCAGCACCCGGCCGTCGGCCAGCCAGAACGCGATGAACTCCCGCCGCGTGAGGTCGCCGCGTACGACCACGTCATCGCACCGCTCGGCGTAGCCCGCGTACTCCATGCCGAGGTCGTACTGGTCGGTGAAGAAGTATGGGACACGGTCGTACGCCACGGGCTCGCCCAGCATCGAACGCGCGGCCGCCTGGGGCTGGTTCAGGGCATTGGCCCAGTGCTCCACGCGGATGTGCCTGCCGAGCAGGGGGTGGAAGGCGTTGGCCACGTCACCGGCCGCGTAGACGTCCGGGTCTCTGGTCCGCAGGGAGGCGTCGACCACGATGCCGTTGTCGACCTCCAGGCCGGCTTCGGCGGCGAGCCGGGTGTTGGGAGTGACGCCGATGCCGACCACGACAGCGTCGCCGTCGATCCGGGTGCCGTCGGCGAGCCGTACCCCGGTGGCGCGACCGCCATCGGTCACGATCTCGGTGACCTGCGCCCCGAGCCGCAGGTCCACGCCGTGCTCGCGGTGCAGGTCGGCGAAGACGGAGGCGATCCGGGGGCCCAGGACGCGCAGCAGCGGCAGCTCGTCCGCCTCCAGAACGGTCGCGTCGACGCCGGCCTCCCTGGCCGAGGCGGCCACCTCCAGGCCGATCCAGCCTCCCCCGACGAAGACGACGCGGGAGGCGGTCTGGAAGACCTGCCGGATGCGTTCGGAGTCGCCGACGCCGCGCAGGTAGAGGACGCCGTCGAGGTCGGCCCCGGGGACGGGAAGGCGGCGCGGGGAGGCACCGGTGGTCAGCAGCAGCTTGTCGTAGCCGATCTCTTCCCCACCGGCCCGGTCGCCGCCGGAGACGGTCACCACACGCCGGTCCCGGTCGATGGCGCCGACCGTGCTGCCCAGCCGCAGATCGATGCGCTGGTCGGCGTACCACTCCGGCGGGTGCACGAAGATCTTCTCCCGCTCCTGCTTGCCCTGCAGATATCCCTTGGACAGCGGCGGACGCTCGTACGGCCGCTCCTGCTCGTCCCCCAGGAGCACGATCCGGCCGTCGAACCCGTGCCCGCGCAGCGCCTCGGCCGCCTTCGCCCCGGCCAGGCTTGCTCCGACGATCACGAACGTAGGCTGTGGCTGTGCCATCAGGCGTGCTCCCTGCTGCCGTGAGTGGTGCGACGGATGTGATGACGCCAGTCTCTCGCGACCCGGGTGGTACGGCCAGTACGGCTGGCGCGCGCTTCACCGCACGGCGTGCTCGGAAGCCTTCGCCCGGTGCCTCCGCAGCCGACTGTCGGCGGCCAGCATCCCACCGCCGCTGAAGGCGATCGCCAGGCTGGCCGCGGCCAGCCCCAGGACGAGTTCGAAGCCGTCGGTGCTCACGAAAATGCCCTTGTCGGCATGGACGAAGATGAACGCTCCCAGCATGTCGAGCGTGAACAGCATGCCGAACACCGGCAGCAGCAGCCCGAGCACCAGGGCCGCGCCTCCGACCAGCTCGAGGATGGCCGTTCCCAGAGCGGCGACCCAGGGAAGCGGCACACTCTCCGACCGAAGGTAGGCGGCCGTGGCGTCGATGCCCGACACCACGAACTTCTCCCAACCATGCGCGAAGAAGATGAAGCCGAGAGCGACGCGGGCGAGCAGCAGCGCGATCGGCCGTGCCATCTCGATCACGGGAGTCCCCTGTTCCCTGCCACCGCTCGCGGATGTGTTCCGGTCCCCAGGAGAGCGTGGGCAGTCCATTGGATCGATGAGCCTCACGTCCAACGTTATGGCGGACCAACGTCCGTACAACCTTGTGTCGGTCAATGCTCCGTTCGCCTTGCGACCCTCTGGTCAAGCCTCCCGACTGTTCGGTGCGCCGGTCAGGGCCGTACGACGATCCGTCCCTTCGGGCGGCCCGGGCCGCGGGTCTCCTGCAGCCGATGGGCTCGGCGGACCTGCTCAGGGGCAGTGTCGCGGCGAAACCGCCCAAGACGCGCAGAGATCAGATATGGGCGGCGAACTCGGCCAGCAGGAGGCGCTTGGGCCTCGCGCCCCGCACCTGCTGGACAACCTCGCCGTTCCGGTAGAGGTTGAGCGTAGGGAACGCCATGACGCCGTACCGCTGCGCGATTTCGGGGTGGTCGTCGGCGTTGAGCTTGGCCACCGTGAGGCGGTCGCCGTACTCCTCGGCGATCTCCTCCAGAATCGGCGCGATCATCCGGCACGGCGGGCACCAGTCGGCCCAGAAGTCCACCAGCACCGGCTTGTCGCTCCGCAGCACCTGCTCGGCGAAATTCTCGGCGGTAAGCGTGATCATGTCACTCCTCGCGTCTCTCCTCGTCGCGACAGCAGACAGCCGGGGCAGGCCTCGGCCAGTTGGGCGGCGACCTCCGACCGGCGGGCCAGCAGCGTACGGATCTCTGCGTCGATCTCCAGCAGCTTGCGCTGGTAGACGGCGACCGACTCGGGGCAGGAACTCCCCGTCGGACGTCCCGACCGCAGGCACTCCACGAACGGCCGGGCGTCTTCCAGCGTGAAACCGACCGTCATCAGCGTGCGGATCTCCGCGACGAGCCGCACGTCCGACTCGTCGTACTCCCGATATCCGTTCGCCGAGCGTTCGGCGTGGATGAGTCCCTGCTGCTCGTAGTAGCGCAGCGCACGGGTGCTCACTCCCGTGCGCCTGGCCAGCTCTCCGATCCGCATCAGCCGCCGCCCTCCCGATCCCAGACGCTAAGCCTTGACGCCGACGTCAAGGTCAAGTCGCGGCGGAGGCCGAAAATGCCCGAGGCGGTGACCTGGTCGCGATCCCGCTCGAGCCGTCCAGCCCTTGCCGTTTCATCGGCATCGCCACCTCCCGCCGCCGGCGTGGCCCGGCCCAGCCGTACCTCGACGCGCTCCGCCGCCTCCTCATGTCCGTGACCACTTAGGAATGCCTAAATCACAGTTATGTATCATGCGTTTTGCTCAGATTTGTCCTGAAAAGAGAGATACACGTGGCCGACTCCACGCCCACCGCACGCTCCAGCGGGATCGTCAGCGTGCTGGCGGTGACCGGCGTCGTCGCCGCGTTCATGCACACCCTGGTGGTGCCCCTGATCGGTCAACTACCGAGCATGCTGCACACCACCCCCGCCGGCGCCGCCTGGGTGATCACCGTCACGCTGCTGGCGGGAGCGGTCACCACGCCGGTGATCGGCCGGCTCGGCGACCTGTACGGCAAACGCCGCATGCTGCTGATCAGCACATTTCCACTCATCGCCGGATCGATGATCAGTGCGCTGGCCGACACCGCGGCCCCAATGATCGTCGGTCGGGGACTGCAGGGGATGGGCATGGGCGTGATCCCCCTGGGCATCAGCGCCATGCGCGATCTGCTCCCGCCCGAGCGGCTGCACTCCGCCATCGCGCTGATGAGCTCGTCCATGGGCATCGGCGGAGCGATCGCCATGCCGATCGCCTCGACGGTCGCCGAATACGCGAGCTGGCGGGCCCTGTTCTGGGGCTCGGCCGCACTGAGCGCGCTGATCGCCGTACTGATCTGGCTGCTCGTGCCCGCCACGCCCACGCGGGCCACCGGCCGTCTCGACGTGGTCGGCGTGCTCGGCCTGGGCGCCGGTCTGGTGTGTCTGCTGCTGGGGGTCTCCAACGGGGCCGACTGGGGCTGGACGAGCGGCGCCACCATCGGGCTGCTCGCCGCATCGCCGATCATCCTGGTGGTGTGGGGCTGGTGGGAGCTGCGGCGGAGCGACCCGCTGGTCGACCTGCGCATAACCGCACGCAAGCAGGTGCTGCTGACCAACCTGGCCTCGATCCTGGTCGGTTTCGCGATGTACGCCCAGTCACTGGTGGTGATGCAGGTCCTGCAGTTGCCCGAGGCCACCGGGTACGGCCTGGGCCAGTCGATGCTGGCCGCCGGCCTGTGGATGGCCCCCTCCGGCCTGGTGATGACAGCGGTCTCACCGCTCGGCGGACGCCTGTCGGCCGCCCGCGGCCCCAAGGTCACCCTGATCGTCGGCAGCCTGGTCATCGCGCTCGGGTACGGATCCTCTATGGCCTTGCTCGGGTCGACGTGGGGCCTGCTCATCGTCGCCTGCGTCTGCAACATGGGCATCGGGGTGGCCTATGGGGCGATGCCAGCACTGATCATGGGGGCGG
Source organism: Sphaerimonospora cavernae (assembly GCF_042435035.1). Classification (NCBI taxonomy): domain Bacteria; kingdom Bacillati; phylum Actinomycetota; class Actinomycetes; order Streptosporangiales; family Streptosporangiaceae; genus Sphaerimonospora; species Sphaerimonospora cavernae. The sequence continues at coordinate 78,241 of NZ_JBHMQT010000044.1, read as the reverse complement.
TTCCCTCGTCGGACACCGCCGCGGCCAACAGCTTCAACTCCCTGATGCGCTCCATCGGCACCTCGGTGTCGGCCGCGGTGGTCGGCGTCGTCCTGGCCCAGATGACCGTGCGACTGGGCGGACACACCCTGCCGTCCGAAAGCGGCTTCCGCACCTGCATGCTGATCGGCTGTGGCATCGCGCTCCTCGCGGCCGCCACCGCCTCGGCCATTCCCGCACACCCGGCCAGATCCTCGGACGACGACGCCGTCGCGACCGAAGCGGTGGCCGTCCCCTGACGCTCAGGCTCGGTCATGCCGCCCTCTTCCGGCAGGCGGCTGCGCACACCCACAGCGAGTCCGAACCTCACGCGCTGCTCGACCGCGCCGCCGAACTGTGAGAGGCGGCGTGACACTGTCACTTGGGGCAGGTGCTCTGTGGGACGATCGTGTAGTTCGGCGGGTCATCCATATCCTCGCCGTAGCCCAAACCTGTCCAGTAGATGGCTAATGCTGCCTTCGGCACACCCGCCGATCGGATGACCGGGAAATCCGAAACGTACTTCTGGCCGTCGAGCGTTCTCCCCTGAACCACCAACCGCCAGGTCTCTTCGGACCTGCTTGTGGCCGGCAGACGTACCGCGCTCTTCACGGTCGGCTTGTCTCCGGGCAGGAGGCACTCTCGAAGGGCATCTTTCAGGAGAATCTCACACGTCTCCTTGCTCCGCGCGAACGTGGCGCAGAAATCGGCGACGCCGTTCTTGCCGACTCCGGCGACGACCTCGGCGAGGACCGCCTCCGCCATCCCCCGCGTGAACGCGACCGCAGGAGATGGCTTGGGCTGCTCCGACTCGGCTGTGCAGCCCGCCACCACCAGTGCGGCCACAACCATCACCACGCCTCGACGCATAATCGCGATCATATGGGTCCTTTGGGGTACGTGACCTTCGTGAAAACCGGAGGAGTGTTCCCATGACTTCGACGCGTTCGGCATGCCGCGAAACCCCGCAACGCGATCGTGATCGAACGGAAAGCTCGCTCGTCCGTCCGATCGAACCCCAGACCTTCTGTTTACAAGGCGATTCCGGGATGTCCACAGGCGTGGTGAGGCCCAGAACTCATTTTGGGCACAGCCTGTCCTGTGCCAGTTGGTACACCGAGGATGGATCGCACAGGACGACATATCCATCTCTCGCGAAGACTTCGCGGTATCCGCGCCGCCGAAGCCGATCCACGTCCGTAACCTGGTCCTGAAGCGAGTCGAAGTGCGGTTGTCTGTCCCGGAGATCGGCCAGGATCCACGGTGCACGGGCGGTGCGCTCGGCGGTCCTCGCTGCCCAGGCCACGACCTTGGCCCGCGCCGAAATGTTCGGACCGAGAGCATTGGTCGCCTCCACGAGGACGCCGTCCGGCACCCGGCGCATAGCTTCCGTGGCGGTGGCGAACCGGGGACCCGTTTGGTACCAACTCGGCTTGAGCAAGTCACCCAGCGCGAAGAACGGCATGATCCCCAATGTCACGATCGCCGTGACGGCCGCCCAGGAGCGGGTGAACTGCCGCACTCGCCGACCTTTGGTCATCCGGCGAAGCCGTGCCGCACCATCCACAGCGGCGCAGAAGAGAGCCATGATGATCGCGGCGTTGTAGTGGTAACGCGTTCCCCACCAGCCGGCCGCCCCGGGGTCGGTGGCGAGCATGCGTTCGGCCAGCAAGGCCACGGGTGCCAGCACATACGGCGAGAGCAGTGGGAGGAAGAGCAACGGAGCGAAGAGCAGTAGGATCGTCCACACTTTCGTGTCGGGCGTGGCGAGAACGCTCAGTACCTCTTGCGGCCGCGTCACGATGCGCTCGATCGCCTCACCCGGGGTCCGGCCCCATCCGTTGAAGTACCAGTAACGATCGGGATCACCGCCTGACGCAGGGATGATCACATGACTGGCCAGTAGCAGGAAGCCCGCTCCCCCGACGAACATCAGGGCCCCGATACGGCGCCATCGGCTGATGAAGAGAAGTCCGACCCCCAGGCCAGCCACAAAGATCCCCAAGTCCTCCTTGACCAAGAGCAAGGCTGTGGCCGCCGCCAGGGCATGGCCTCGATGTCCCGCCTGCAACCGTTCGCACAGGATCCCCGTGAGCAACGGGACGAACGCATACTCATGGAAATGAAAGTTCACCGCCTCAGCGACCGGCCAAGACAGGGCGTAGGCGGTGCCAAGCAGATATGCGGCCTCGGCGCCGAGTTGCCGTCGCACGTAGACCCACAGCGGCAGCACCGCAAGGGCGAAAAGAGCGGCCTGGGCCACGATGAGCGTCTCGGGGCCGTCATGGATCCAGTACAGCGGGGCCAGTAACACGAGGATCGGCGAGAAGTGATCCCCCAGCAGAGAGAACGCCGATCCGAGTTCCTGCCAGTTTCCCTTCGCGTACGACATCGGTAGCTCGAAGTTCGCATATCCTCGGACGCCTTGATCGAAGATGACCAGGTCGTAGATGCCGGTCCGTAACGTCGCGAACTTGACCAGCCCGAGTAGCGAATATGCCAGAAATGCCAGTGCACCGAGTGCTCCCACCGCATATCCATGACGGAAACCGGCAGGAAGTCGCCGCTGAGGAACAAGACGGAGCATGCGCGCTTCCCGGTGTCTGGCCGGTATTCACCAGCGAGGAGAAAGCGCCCCCGGCCCGTCCTGTCGCGATGACAAGCCGGCGCCCGAGGGCGCTTCTGGTTTCCCGCCAATAGCGAGAACGTTCCAAAGCCCTAGTCAGGCCTTGACGTGTTCACGGTTAGGTTGCGTCGCACGCGTCCAGCCCGACGGACAGGTCATCGTAATTCCTCGACGATCTCCGAACCACGGACCGTTACTATAATCGATCTGCTTTGTCTTCGACCCCTTCGCGCAGACGATGCTTGCTCCGTACCGCTCTGGTCCGGTCCGGTCCCATCGCACCAGACGTTGGCCTGGGTGCTGGTCGTCCAGTTGGTTTGACGCGCTCCTCGGCCTGAAGGCCGAGGATTCAGCCCGTGCCGCGCGTTCATGCGGCACCTCTGAGGCTTCCTGCTTCGTCGCGCTGTGCCAGGCCGGGGCCTGGTCTTACCTGCGCTCCACAGGCGTTTAGTCTGTCCGCCCGTCCGGCGGCCAGGATGTTCTTCGCCGCGTTCACGTCCCGGTCGTGGACCGCCCCGCACAGGCAGGTCCACTCCCGGACGTTCAGCGGCATCGACTGCTGGACGGTCCCGCACTCCGAGCACAGCTTGGAGGAGGGGAACCACCGGTCGATCCGGTGGAGGGCGCGCCCGTACAGGGCGGCCTTGTACTCCAGCATGGTCACGAACCGCGACCAGCCCGCGTCATGCACGCTCTTGGCCAGCCTCGTGCGTGCCAGTCCCACCACGGCCAGGTCTTCCACGATCACCGTTTGGTTGTCACGGATGATCCGAATGGAGAGCTGGTGGTGGAACTCACGGCGCGCGTCAGTGACCTTCGCGTGCTGGCGGGCAATCTTCAGGCGGGCCTTGGCCCGGTTGTTCGACCCCTTGACCGTGCGGGACAGCGCCCGCTGGAGCTTTGTGAGTTTCTTCTCCGCCCGGCGCAGGAAACGCGGCGTGGCGACCTTCTGCCCGTTCGACAAGACAGCGAAGTGTGTGAGTCCGAGGTCGATTCCCGTCTCGGACTCGACCGGCGGCAGGGGCTGTTCGGCTACCTCGACCACAAAGGATGCGAAGTACCGTCCGGCCGCGTCCTTGACCACCGTCACCGAGGACGGTCCGGCGGGCAGGGAGCGAGACCAGCGGACGTCCACGTCCCCGATCTTCGGCAGGCGCAGCTTCCCACCCGCCGTGATCGCGAACCGGGCGTTCTTGGTGAAGCGGATCGCCTGCCGGTTGTCCCTCTTCGACCGGAACCGGGGCGGAGCCACCTTCGGACCCTTCCGCTTCCCTGCCAGGGAGGCGAAGAAGTTGCGGTAGGCGGTGTTCAGGTCCGCCAGCGCCTGCTGCAGGACCACGGCTGAGACCTCGCCCAGCCAGGAGCGTTCCGGGGTCTTCTTCGCCTCGGTGATGACCCGCTTGGACAACTCGCCATCCGAGATGTACGGCAAGCCGTGTTCCCGGGCGTCCCCTCGTGCGCGCAGCCCGTCGTTGAACACCACCCGAGCGCATCCGAACGCCCGAGCCAGCGCTTGACGCTGACCCGGCGTCGGGTAGAGGCGGAAGTTGTACCTGAGCTGCACACCATGATCCTACCATTGGTCTATGGCCGAATATGGAGACATCAGAACCGGTAGGCACTGTGTTTTCGTCCTGCATGCTCACTTGGTTTTCGTTACCAAGTTCCGGCATCGGGTATTCACCGGTGCTCACCTGGAGCGCATGGAGCAGATCATGCGGGACGTCTGCGCCGACTTCGAGTGCGAACTGGCGGAGTTCAACGGCGAGGCCAGCCATGTGCACCTGCTGGTGAACTTCCCGCCCAAGGTCGCCCTGTCCCGGCTCGTCAACAGCCTCAAGGGCGTCTCCTCCCGCAGGATGCGGCAAGAGTTCCCCGAGCTGGCCCGCCACTATTACCAGGCGAACAAGCTATGGTCGGGCTCCTACTTCGCCGGGAGCGTGGGCGGCGCACCGATCAGCGTCCTGCGCCAGTACATCGAGCAGCAAAACCGCCCTGCCTGATCTGCCAAGACGCCGATCCGCCTGGCGGCGGATCGGCTTTCTCTGCCCCGCTACGCGGGAGAGTCCGCTTCACCCCCAGCCTGAAGGCCGGAGCACTGCGGACGAATCCGGTAGCAAGAGTGTTAGCAAGATTGCCAGAATGCCCCGGACAGACGAAGGCCCCTGACCGCGAAACTGCTGGTCAGGGGCCTTGTGCACGAGAGCCGCCTTGGGGAATCGAACCCCAGACCTTCTGTTTACAAGGTCCCCAAACGATCTCCAGGATCATTCAGGGCCGTTCGTACTGCTGCCGGTCAGGGCTCTGGTCGTTCAGGTCCGTCCGACTCAGTTCATGATCGCCCGTCCGGGTGGCTCCCAAGGTGGCTCCCAAACCCGGATCGATACCGCTCCCTCCACCAGCTCGTACTCCGTGGAGGTAGTCCGCCGGGCAGCGCGCCGCGTATCTGCACCGTGAGTCTTTCGGCAACGCACCGGGACACCGGTGGGCCGGGCCCCCGGCCCGTCGATCGCCCCCAACCAGCTACGGCGGCCAGCCGCAGCAAGGCGATCGTAAGGGCTGCGGGAAAGAGCAGGTTGTCAGCCCGGAACCGGAGCGCCCCGCCGGAGGCCCACATGTGGCATTCTGTTCGGATGTCAGTTGGAGACTTGGTTCAGTCATTTATCGGCTCACTTAGCCTGATCGCCACAATCCTTGTGGCCGTAATGGTGTACCGGCTGCAGAAGCGGGATAATATTGAGGTACAGAAGAGGGCACGCAAAGAGGCTGAATCAAGTCGCCAAAACCAGATAGAACGCGACCGGCGGGCACTCCGACGCGAACAGCATCGCGATGACTATAAGAGGGCGACTCAGGCCCTCAACCAGCTTCAGAAGATTTTCGAGACTGCTGAGCATGAGAGCCTCAGTGACGAAGAACTAGACAAAGCTGGCTTTAATGAGGCCCGAGACACTCTCGATGATATATCTAAGAGAATTCCCAGCCTTAGCATGTCGCTTAGTAAGGTTGAATATCACTGCGGCAGTCTTACTATGTATGCCTTTCCGCCCCAGACTGATTTCAATTTGACTGCATTCCGACCTGACGAGTCGTCGGACCGCCTATGGCGTTTGAGCAAGAGTGCAGCCGGAAACGCAGCGCGCCAGTTCCACACGGCAGTGAATGGGCTTCGAGTTATTGAGCATGCACGCGAGGCAATCTTGAAGGAGTGGGGAGCTTAGAGTTCAAACGTCTATGGTCCAACCGCCGAACGGGCAACGGTTACGCGAGAGGGGTAGTACTCCAGCCCTACTGATCTCCCTCCGTCAATCCTCCCCGTAACTGCCGACCCAACAACGGGGCACTTGAGCAACGAGAAGGGTAGGAACCGCTGTTGTCGCTATCCCTGCCGGCTCTCTCGTCTTTCGGTCGACTCTTCCAATTGAAGCTCACGTTTACGCTGCTCATCCTTCAAAGCTTCGACATTTTGAGCAAAACGCCCGAGAGTAGCTTCTTCGTCATTTCCTTCATACTCGCCTATGCGAAGCTCAACAGCTTTATAGTGCTTTTTGAGGGCATCTGCTGTTTGCTGTTGACCAAAGCTACGCTCCCGAAACTTGAAGAACCCTGTAGCCCCCGCAGATATACTGACCACTGCACTAATCGCCGCTGCAAGCCATCTGAACCAATCCTGCGTATCGGGATTAGTTGCAGCAGCACCAGTAAGGCTAGTGGCGGACACCGAGCCTACGATGATTGCCCACTGAAATAGGTTCGCTGTGCGCCGGTTGCGACTAGCGCGGTGTTCCAGATCCTTGATGTCATCAAGAGCGGACACTCTATAGATCCGAAGGGCGACTAAGGGATCGGCCTCTTGAGCTGCCGCCAAATTACGCTGCTGAGCTTGTAGTTCGTGAAGCTTGTATCGGACCTCATCGATGTCAGGTCTCGCTTTTAAAAGAAATATGGAAGCTGCGGCTGTCGACACAAGAGCTGCAATCGTTCCCACAACGCTGAAGATATCGCGATAGTTGGTCCATATACCCACGAGCATTGCCCAGCCAAGGAACCCGGTAGCACCCAAGCTCGCTAGCAGCCATATCGCGCGGAGGCGCTGGACCGCCCTAAGACCTCGAAGAACGGTTTGCCCCTGATCCAAAGCGGTGGCTGTCTCTCGTTGCCGTGCTTGGAGGTTGTTAGTCATAGTCGCTCCACGGGCAGGACCATAGGCTTCGACGATCAAAAAGAGGTTAGATCACCAGGAGCCGCGATGCCACTGGTTGAGCCGCATTGGCCATGTTCTCTGGGTCTGACGGCCCGAGTTGCCGGCGGCCGGGACCGGCCCCCAGGCCGCATGCCCGGCCGCCGAGCGGGCGAGGGGCCGCGAGGCGGCGCGGAGCGCCGCCCTTGATCATTAAAAGGGTAATTCGGCAGCCATCGAGCTATCTCGTTGCAAGTTTGCCCAGCTTTAGGTGCTTGCTCTCATCCGAGCAGCTAGATCGACGCCTTTGGGTCCGCGATAAGACATAATGAGTATGTGCAGGCGAACGATAAAGATCACCTACGCATAAGCGCAGACGTGATCGCTCGGTCGGTTTGGGCTGAGCGGAAAGCAGCATTATGGGCCGCCCGATTGATGTTGGGCATAATAACGTTTTCTTTGGCCTCCGCAAACCTGAGTAGAACTTTTGGTGTTCTGGGTGGGATTATTGCGGTATGTGCCGGCTGCTTGATTACCTGGTGCGCGAATGGTTCTCACCTACTCCAATTAGGCGCCGAGCTGTCAGCAAGATTTACCCGTTTTCCTCGCTCCATCTTTAGGCGAGGAGCCAGGAAGTATTCTATTGTTCAAGCGGCGGAGATTTTGCCGGGAGACTGGGTCTGCTCGCAAAGCGAATACGAAAGACAATGCGCCCCTACCAGAAAAGCAAATAAGGAGCGACGGCAGCGCCACCATGAGCGAATAGAAAGAGATCGCGACTGGGAGCGCGAGCGCTATGTACACGATATGAAGCGATGGGAAATGGATCTTGAAAGAGGATATTCGACTTCTCCGCCACGCGCCCCATCGACTGTAAGCTCACATTGTGCGCCAGAAGATTGGGCAGATCCATTTCCGGACTTCCTTCCTGTCGTGGCTATCATCCCCTCTGTCGACGGCGAGTCTCTCCAGCTAACTCGCTTGGGGTGTGATCCTTATTGCGCAAATCCGGAGGAGATTTTTCTCAGGCGTGACAGATACTCGACTCTGCCACTCAGGGAGAGTTCGAGCCTCGAGGGGCGTCTGATTGAGGACCTATTGCTGAAACTCTCCGAAGAGGGAGAGGTTAGTGAAGCGCAGATCCTGGCCCAATTCTCCGAGCGAGGACATGAAGCACCGATTGTTTTACACGCGATTCGAGCTCTACTGGTCGCTAAACTGACGACTAGACGCCGCAATCTATACAACCTTCCCCTTGAACTGCTTGCGATTATTCGCTTCTTAAATATTTCGCCCAGCAGGCATCTGAAGTTAAGTACTATCGGAAAGATGTGGGTTGAGGCAAATAAGTATCGGCCACAAAGAAGGCAGGCGAAGGTTATGACTGAAGGTAAGTACGTTTTCCTGGGGGACATCTATGGTTCAAATATCGGGGATCACGGATCAGTTTATAATGTCTCCACTACGGTCGATTATGGACTGATCGGCCGTCTCGTGACTGTTCTCGACAGTGCCGTAGATCGCTTCTCCGACACCGCGGACCCTCAGGGGCTACAGGAGGCTTTAGAGGTTCTGCGCGCCGCAACAAAGGAAGGAGAAGTTCCAATACCGAAGCTTAGGCGAGCTATGATCGTCGTGGCCCGTGTAGGAGAAGGGTTAATCGTCGGAATGGCGGGCAACGCACTTTTTGAGCAACTCAAACATGCCATCTCCTCAATGGCGGGCTGACAAGGTGATCGACAGTTGGCAGCGACCTAATTGTCCTCTGCTCCCTCGTCTCTACTCTGGTGCCGTTCTGGAGTTGGCGTATACATAGGTCATCTTGAGCGGTAGTTTCACTGTGTGGCTATCAACGACGAGCAGACGCGCTGGATCGTGCACGGTGAGCGGCTGATCTATGACAACGAGTGGATCCGGTTGGGCCTGGTCGATGTCGAGATTCCCGATGGGGAGCGGTTCGAGCATCATGCGGTGCATCTGGGCCGGGCGGCCATGACTGTCGTGGTCGATGATCAGAACCGGGTGCTGATGATGTGGCGGCATCGGTTTCTGTTCGATCGGTGGGGCTGGGAGTTGCCCGGCGGCCTGGTCGAGGTTGGCGAAGACCCCAAGGACACGGCCGCTCGGGAGGTGGAGGAGGAGACCGGCTATCGGGTCACGGAGATCGAGCACCTGATCACGTTTCAGCCGATGGTCGGCATGGTCGACTCCGAGCACCTGGTGTTCCTCGCCCGCGGGGCCGAGCTGGTCGGGCAGCCTACTGGGGAGGTCGAGGCGGATCTCATCGAGTGGATCCCGATGAAGGAGATCCCGGACATGATCGCCCGTGGGGATGTATGGAACTCCGGGGTGCTGGTCGGCCTGCTCTACGCGCGGGAACGGCTCAGCGGGTCGCGCGGATAAGGGCGTTCCGCAGTTCGCGGACTCGTCGGCCCTGGCGGCGTGAGCCGGTCATGGTGGCCAGATGTTCGGCCCGGTACAGGTGCGGCTGAGCGGCGTCGGTCTCGCCCATTGCGAGGAGGGCATGCGCCAGGTCGCACCGGAGTCCGGCTTCGGCGCGGTTGAAGGTGCCGTCCATGCCCGCGAGCGCTGAGCGCAGGTCCTCGACCGTCTCGGGGTCGCCGAAGTGGACCAGGCAGTTTCCGCGCCAGCGCGCCAAGTGGTGGGCGTTCAACGCGAGGTAGGGCAGGCTCGGGTCCGCCTCCTCATCGGGCAGGAGCGCGGCGGCCTGGTCCAGGGCAGTACGGCAGGCCATCTCGTCGCCCAGGATCGCGGCGGCTTCGGCTTCGGCCGCTGCGAGCCAGGTTCTCAGGTGGCCGGGGACGCGATGGTCGTAGGTGGCGCGGACGTGGCGGATGACCTCGGCGGCTTCGGCCGGGCGCCCAAGGTCGATCAGTACGTATGCCTGCTGTCCTCGCGCGTAGGCCAGTACGGCGTCATTGTCGGCTTGGTGGCCGGCGGCTATGGCGCTCTCGTGATGGTCCCATGCGTCGTTCAGGGTGCAGGTGTCGATGGCCTGCCATCCGGCCAGGGCGGCAGTTTCGGACAGCACGTGCGCCAATTGTGCGCGTATGCCGGGCCGTACAGCGTGGCGATGGGCGCGCCGTATTTGGGATATTTGGGCGCGCATTTTCTCGGCGATGGCGACGCTGCCGAGCCGACGGTCCAACAGGCGGAGATTGTTGGTGTCGGTGGTGAGGATCATCACCATTGCGGGGTCGATCGCGGTGGCCGCTTCGATCCGCGCGGTCAATTCCCGGGTCTGCTCCTGGTGCTCGTCGTCGTTATCGTTGTTCGGTGAGGCGATGTTGAGCGGGGCCAGGCCGAGCAGCATGCGCGCGTGATCGGGCAGGCCCAGGCCTGCGGCGACACGCTCGAAGACTTCAAGGTCGGTGACCTGACGCTGGCCGCGCATGAGTTGACTGACGCGGCCCTGCGCTATGCCGGTTGCGGCGCTGATCCGGATCTGACTTGCCCCGGCGTACTTGACAGCCAGGGTGAACAGTCCCCCCACGTCGCGGTTTTTGAGCCTTTCGTGGCTTTCGTCACGGTCCCATACCGAGACGGGGATCTGGATTGGTTCGAAAGCGTTCCCGTGCATTCTGGCCTCCGGTCGCTTCTCTGAGCTGGTGGCGCATGACGGCTGTTGACGGGAACTCTATATACCCCGGTGGTATATCCCAAGGGAATAGGCCAGAGAGTTACCCCCGGTGCATTCTCTGCGGCATGACAGCACCAGTTAAGTGCACTGCGTGCGACGGGCGCGGCTGGAAGATCGTCACCCGTCGCGGCCAAGTCGCGGCCACCGTGCTCGGGCTGGCCACCTCCTCCCGTGAGGACTGCCTGTACTGCGACGGCGGCCAGTTGCCGGCCGAGATGTTCGAGTGGGAGGTCTTCCAAACGGTCTGTGGCGTCGAGCAGCTCGGAGCATGCGGAACCAGCAGCCAGCAGGCCGCCTCGATGGACGCCCTCCGGCTGGCTCTGCGCCGGACCGCTCCGGAGGCGAAGGCGTGGGGACACATCATCCACCGCGTCTACGACTTCGGCACGGTCCCTGACGACTGGTCCCGGAAGGTGATCTTCCGGGCGACCCTCGACGCGGCCGGACAGGTCCGGTTCGGAAGGACGGCCAAGTGACCACCCAAACCCCCGACAAGAGCATCAGCCCGGTCACCGGACAGATCAACGACCTCAACGCCTGCCTGGCGCCGCACCTGCCGCCCCTGACGGATGAGGCCAAGCCGCTGCTGTGGCACGCCTCCCAGCAGTTCGCCCGATTCAGCGTGCTGGCCTGGACCTGCAGCGAACACCGCGAGACCTGGTATGAGCTGTGCTCGGGCGGGGGAATGGCCTACATCCGCCGGATGAGCGGCGACCCGGTCAAGCCGGAAGTCTCCCAGACCCACGCCTGGACGATGACCGAAGCGCGGGAGGTCTGGGCGGCGCTGCTGTCCGGCCACGTGCGATAGCCCTCACCCGCAGGCCGTTGACCTCCTGACAGGCCGCGCCTCAGCCGCTACTGTACTCATGCAGACAAGTGGAAAAGTGATTGGGCGGTTGGCATGAGCATGGACTTCGCCCCTCCGAAGTACGCCCAGGTGATGACGGCGATCCAGCAGCGAATACGGGACGGGGAGTACGCCCCCGGCACCATGCTGCCCTCAGAGACGCAACTCGTCCGCGAGTTCGGCGTGGGCCGTACCACCGTGGTCCGGGCATTGCAGACCCTTGCCATGCAAGGGTGGATCGAGCGCGAGCACGGCCGCGGCTCGTTCGTCAAAGGACGGCCCGAGACCCCCACGGATCGGGTACGGCCCGGCCTGGCCGCCACCGAACACCCGGAAACCGCCGAGTCCATCGTGAGCGTGGAGCGGGTGCCGGCACCCCGTCACATCGCCCACCTGCTCGGCGTCGACGAGCGAACCCCCGTGATCGCCCGTCAACGCCTCGCGAAACAAGGGGACCGGCCGTCGGCTGTGGAGACCTTCTGGTTCCCGCTGGAGATCGCCCTCGGCACCGACCTGGACAAGCCCGACCCGTTGCGGCACGGGGTGCGCCAGCATCTCCAGGCGGTCAAGCATCTGCGGTTCGATCACGTCACCGAACGACTGGCCGCGCGTAAGCCGACCAAGGAGGAGGCCGACCTTCTCGGCTCGACTGCTCCCGTGCTCGGGGTGCTGGCCACCGTGCACGACGCGGCCGGGGTCGTCCTGCTCGCGCTCAGCCTGGCCCTGCCGGGCGGCCTGCATGAGCTTGAAGACGTGTACCCGGTGAGCTGACGACCTTTCCCCGCTCGAAATCCGCTTAGTTACTTGTGCGGACGAGTGGAGAAGGCTTACCATCAACTCAGTCGGACAAGTGGACGAGCGGATGGCCCCTCGTCCTGGAAGGAAGGAGACTCGTCATGGCTCTTCAGGGACCCATTCCGATCAGTTTCACGCTGCTGTTCCCGCACGGCTGCTACGTCGTGGGCGAGGTGCAGGCGGCGAAGGACTTCGACGCCAAACGGGACACGCAGGCCAAGGACAAGCTCACTGGGTTGCCGGTGTGGCAGGTGCCGGTGATGGACGCCGACCCCTCGCTGAAGGCCGCGCAGAAGACGGTGACCGTGAAGATCCTCGCCGAGGTGCAGCCGGTCGTCCCGCCGTCGCTGCCGGGCCTGCCGATCGCACCGGTGGAGTTCGACGGCTTGGAGGTCAAGCCGTACGTGCAGCAAGCCACCGGCCGCCTGGCCTACTCGATCTCGGCACGGGTGATGCGGGCACCGCGCCCGCAGTCGACCAAGACCACCGGCTCGGGCTCGGCGGGTAAGGAGGCGGCGGCGTGACCCGGGACCCCTACACCTACGTCACGGTGTCGATCGACTCCGACGGGGCCTCCCGCGTCGGGGTGTCGTTCTATACCCCCGGCCTGCGGGTATCGGCCGGTGTCCTCGACTCGGGGCGGCCGTTCCTCGACATCTGCAGCAAGACCGCCGACGTATCGATCTCGACGACCGGGGCCGGCGCGGTCACCTCCACCGACCTGGCGATCGCCCGGCAGATCTTCAACGTCGCCGCGTCCTACCTGGCCGACTGCGAGCGCCTGCACCACCAGCACTCCGGCGGCTCCAGTCCGGCCATCTCGCCCGGTGGTGCGGCGGCGGCCTGACCACATAAGGCGGGGCCGCTGGAACTGGCATTCCAGCGGCCCCCGAACTCTCTCCCGACTGCATATCAGAAGAGGACTTGAGTCTAATGTTCAAGAAACTGCCCGGAGACGAGGCGCGAAACCTCGTCTCCACCACCCCGGACACGGCGGTCGTGTTCCGCCCGGCCGTCGTCAAGACCCCCGCGATCGTCACCCTGCTGATCTGGCTCTTCCGCCTGATCGCGGGCCTGGTCCGCCTCGTCGTCCGCCACCCCGTCGCGGTCGCCGTCCCGGTCGGCCTCGGCGTGATCTGGACCCTGTACGGCCGAACCATGGCGTTGACTGTGGGCGGCTTCGTTCCGGCGATGGGGTTGTCGTGGTTCCTGCTGGAGCGGGACTCCTTCCTGCGTCTGGTCGGCTGGCGGCTGCTCGCCTGGTGGCGGCTCATCGTCGTGTACCGGCGGCACTGGCAGCCGGTCGTGGTCATCTCCGGCCTCGGCCGCCACCTGCGCGGCCGGGACTACCTGCCCCACCTCCGCCGGGTCACCTGCGATGAGTGGGCCGACCGCGTCAGCGTGAAGATGCTCGCCGGTCAGGCGGTCAAGGACTGGGCCGACCGAGCCGAGCACCTCGCGCACGGGTTCGGCGCCCCCTCCTGCCGAGTCGCGGTGGCGCGGGCGGGGCGGCTGGTGCTGACCTTCCCCCGGCGTGACCCGCTGGCCGTGCCACTGCCCGCCGTCCCCGTTCCCGATGATCCGGACGTGGGACCGGTCGAGATCGGCCGGTGCGAAGACGGGCGTCCACTGCGGCTGAAGGTCCACGGCACCCACGTCCTGATCGCGGGCGCGACCGGTGCCGGGAAGGGCTCCTACTTGTGGGGCACCATCCGGGGCCTGCTGCCCACGATCCGCGCGGGTCTCGTGCAGGTCTGGGCCTTGGACCCCAAGCGGATGGAACTGTCCTTCGGCCGAGACCTGTTCCGGGGCCGGTATGCCGCTGATCCGGCGGAGTGCGCCGACCTGCTCGACGAAGCGGTCTCGGTGATGCAAGAGCGGGCCGACCGATTTGCCGGCCTCCAGCGCTCCCACACACCCACGATCGATGACCCGTTCATCCTCGTGGTCGTCGACGAGGTGGCGTTCCTGACCGCCTACCAACCGGACAAGCACCTTCGCCAGCGCATCACGGCGGCCCTGGCCACGCTGACCACGCAGGGCCGGGCCGTGGGCGTCGGGATCATGGCCGCGCTTCAGGACCCCCGCAAGGAGGTCATGAACATCCGCAACCTGTTCCCCGACAAGATCGCCCTCCGGCTCGACGAGTCCGAACAGGTGGACATGGTCCTCGGCGACGGCGCACGAGACCGGGGCGCGCTGGCCGACCACATCTCACCCATCCCCCACCGCGGGGCCGGGGTCGGCTATCTGCGCCTGAAGACCTCACCCGATCCGGTACGGGTGCGGGCCGCGTATGTCTCCGACGCCGACGTCCGCGACATGGCCCAGCGCTACGGCAACGCCAGTACGGAAAGCACGGACACGGCGAACGGCTGCGCAGGCGATACCGGGCACGGCTGCCGCGGCGGGGTCGACGGCTTCGAGTACGGAAGCGAGGCAGCGTGACCATGACGAGCCTCGCTCACATCCTCGACGGCCTGCACTGCCCCGGCTGCGGCACCCTCGACACACTCTGGCTCGACGCCCTGCGCGGCATCGTCGAGTGCGCCGAATGTGGCCACAAAGCCCGCGTCCTGGTCGATGGCCCCAGCCTGCCCGACCTCCTCGACACCGTTGAGTCGGCCGACAACCTCGGCGTCCTCGGCTCGCTCGGGGCCGTCGACAACCTCGACACCCTTGACCTGGTCGGCTCGTGTGGGGGTGGCTGGTGACCCATCCGAATGACCGGGCGACGCCTCGGGCGGTGCGGATGGCGATGCCGCTCGCTCGGGATGTCGTCGAAGAGATCGCCAAGCGGTACGGCGTGTGCATCCGCCCCGTCCCGCTCAAGCGCCTCGACGTGACGACCGGCGCAACCGAGATCGTCGATGTGCCGTGTGGGGCCACGCTGGAGAGCAAGTGCCCGCCGTGCGCCAAGCGGAACCGGCAACTCCGCATGGCCCAGTGCCGGGAGGGCTGGCACCTGGAAGCCGAGCCGGTCAACACCCCCGACGAACCGGACGACTATCAGCGTCACCTCGTCGAACTGCGGGCCGACGCCCAGGCCTGGCGCGACGAGGCCGAAAAGGCCGGAGACGACACCACCGACCTGGACGCCGCGCTCGCCGACCTGGACGAGGAGATCAACGCCGCGGGCATGCGCGGCAACGTCCTCGGCCGCACCTCGGGCAAGCGGTCCCGCTCGACGAGGCGGCGACAGGATGCCCCGGACCTGCCCAAGCGGCAGATGAGCGCCACGACGCTCGGGCGGACCTTCACGACGAAGGACGGCAAGACGTTCCGGCCGTCGATGTTCCTCACGCTCACGCTCCCGTCCTACGGGCGGATCAAAGACGGTGTGCCGGTCGATCCCTCGACGTACGACTATGCGCGGGCGGCTCGGGATGCGCTGCACTTCTCCAAGCTGGTGGACCGCTTCGTGCAGAACCTCCGCCGCGTGGCGGGCTATGACGTGCAGTACTTCGCCACCGTCGAACCACAGAAGCGGCTCGCGCCACACCTGCACATGGCCGTGCGCGGCACGCTGCCACGGGCAGAGCTGCGGCAGATCGTCGCGGCGACCTATCACCAAGTGTGGTGGCCGCCAACCGATCGGGTCGTCTTCGACGGTGACCACCTGCCCGTGTGGGCCGAGGGGGTCGGCTACCTCGACCCGGAAACCGGTGAGGTCCTGCCGACCTGGGATCAGGCCCTCGACCAGCTCGACGCCGACGAGGACGCCGAGCCCCTGCATGTGCTTCGCTTCGGCGAACAGCTCGACGTCCAAGGCGTCTTGGCGGGGTCCCCGGATGCCGACCAGTGCATCCGCTACCTGGCCAAGTACCTCACCAAGAGCATCGGCGACGGCCTCGACACCGACAACCCCGCCCAACACGCCGAGCGGATGCTCGACGCGCTGCGGTTCGAGCCGTGCGCGCCGACGTGCCCGAACTGGCTGCGGTACGGCATCCAGCCCAAGGGCGCCAAGGCGGGGATGGCCCCGGGCCGGTGCAAGGGCAAGGCGCACAAGCCCGAACACCTCGGCTACGCAGGCCGGCGCGTCCTGGTCTCCCGCAAGTGGTCCAACAAGACCCTGACCGAGCACAAGCAGGACCGGCGCACCTGGGTCCTGGAAGCCCTCGGCCTCCCCAACGGCGAACAGGCCGACCCCCACCGCTACCTCTGGCGGCCCGTCAAGCCCACCGATGCCGACCTCGACCCGATCGGCGTACGGCTGTTGCGCTCAGTCCACGAACGCCAGCGCTGGCGCGACCACATGGACCGGCTCAGAGCAGAAGCAGACGGACAAGATCCTTCGGCAATCAGAGAGGAGGCTGCATGAAAGGTGATCTCTCTCCCCTGCTCGTCCGGCCCGAGGAGGCAGCGAAGCTCCTCGGCATCGGTCGGACCAAGGTCTACGCACTGATGCGGTGCGGCGCGCTGCGCTCCGTTCGCATCGACGGTCTTCGCAGGATCCCCGCGACGGCTCTCGCCGAGTTCGTCGCCCGGCTGGAACAGGAGCAAGCGGCATGACCAGGAAGCGCGGCCAGAACGAAGATTCCATCTACAAGGACGGCGACCGGTGGCGCGGGGCAATCTCGCTCGGCTACGGACCGGACGGCAAGCGAGCCCGCAAGAAGGTGTCGGGCAAGACGCGGGCCGAGGTCGCCGAGAAGATCCGCAAGATCCGCGAGGGCCTGGACAAGGGCCTTCCGGTGCCCGACGACAAAATCACGGTCGGGGCGTTCCTCGACCGATGGTTGGCCACCCTGCCGGGCCACATCTCCGACTCGACCTTGGACGACTACGAGGACACGGTACGGCTGCATCTGAAGCCCACCCTCGGGCGGCACAAGCTGACCGGCCTCACGGTCGCCAAGGTGGACGCGCTGTGGCAGGCCAAGCGGGAGCAGGGCTACAAGGGCAACAGCATCCGCAACATGCGGGCGGTGCTCCGGAAAGCGCTCAGCCAGGCGGAACGGGAGGGCCTGATTGTGCGGAACGTCGCGGCGCTCTCCCTTCCCCCGCGCATCCGTCAGGCCGAGGGCCGAACCCTCACGGTCGACGAGGCGCACATGCTCCTTGACGCGGTCGCGGAACACCGCTTGGGCCTGGTGGTTCTCCTCTCGCTCGTCTTCGGCCTGCGCCGGGGTGAAGCCCTGGGCCTGATGTGGGACTCCTTCGACCCGGAAGCGAAGACGCTCAGGGTGACGCATTCGGTGAAGCGGCTCAAGAACCGTGACGCGAACGCGGAGACCAAGACGAAGATCGTCATAAGCGAGGTAAAGACCCCGAAGTCACGCCGGACGCTGGCGCTGACCTCCGAACTCGTCGACGCGCTCAAGGCCCACCGGGCGAAACACAACGCCGCGCGGCTCAAGGCCGGCGATGCGTGGGCGGAACATGGCCTGATCTTCCCTACCTCGTCGGGCCGTCCGTCCGACCCGGACAACTTCTCTCACGTCTTCTCCCGGCTCACCAAACACGCGGGCCTGGGCCACTGGCACCCGCATGAGCTCCGTCACTCCGGGGCCTCGCTCATGCTCGCCCAGGGCACCCCGTTGCACGTGGTCTCCGAAGTCCTCGGGCATGCCAGCGTCGCGATCACCAAAGACGTATATGGCCATCTCATGGAGGGCGACCGGCGGGCGGCGACAGAGGCCATTACCGGCGCTCTACTGGGGCAACGGAAGCGGGTGGCTCCCAGGGTGGCTCCCAAAGACAGCGAAGAGACCGGATGAGCCGCGAAATCACAAGGCCCCTGACCGCGAAACTGCTGGTCAGGGGCCTTGCACGTCAGAGCCGCCTTGGGGAATCGAACCCCAGACCTTCTGTTTACAAGACAGATGCTCTGCCGATTGAGCTAAGGCGGCCTACCGGGACGAGTTTAGTGGGCCGGAGGCCCGATCGTCACGGTGAAATCACCGGCGACGGCGACGGGCGACCTCGTAGAGCGCGATCCCGGCGGCGACGCCCGCGTTGAGCGACTCGGCCGCGGCGTTCATGGGGATGCGTACGACCAGGTCACACGCCTCCCGCACCAGCCGGGACAGGCCCTTGCCCTCGGAGCCGATGACCACGACGAGCGGCTCGGTGGCCAACTCGGCGTCGGCGACGTCCACGGTCGCGTCGCCGTCGAGGCCGATCACGAACAGGCCGGCCTCGCGGTACGCGGTGAGCGTCTGGGTCAGGTTCGAGGCGCGGGCGACCGGGAGGGTGGCGAGTGTGCCGGCCGAGGTCTTCCACGCGCCCGCTGTGACACCGGCGGAGCGGCGCGACGGGACGACGAGCCCGTGCGCGCCGAACGCGGTCGCCGAACGCGCGATGGCGCCGAGGTTACGCGGGTCGGTCACCCCGTCGAGGGCCACGATCAGCGGCACCTCCGCGGCGTCCTGCGCCCGCTCGACGAGCTGCTCTGGGTGGGCGTACTCATAGGGCGGGATCTGCAGACCGATGCCCTGGTGGACAGTGCTCTCCGTCAGCCGGTCGAGCTTGTCGCGGGTGACCTCCAGCAGCGCGATGCCACGATCAGCCGCAATCTTGATCGCTTCCCGGACCCGGTCGTCGTTGTCGATCCGCTGCGCGACGTAGAGCGCGTTCGCCGGGATAGCGGCGCGCAGCGCCTCCAGGACGGGGTTGCGCCCGCCGATGATCTCCGGCGCGTCGTCCCGGCGCTGGCGGCTCGGCGTGCGCGCCGCACGCTCGCCGGACGCGCGCCCGGCGGCCTCGCGCTCGACCCGCTCAGCGCGGGCCTTGTCCTTGTACCAGTGTCGCATGTGCGCGGGCGGAGTCGCTCCGCGGCCCTCCAGGGAGCGACGGCCCTTCCCGCCCGTGCCCCTGGTCGGCCCCTGCTTCTTTGATGGCTTCCCTGAAGCCCGTCCAGCCATGGTCTCTAGCGTACGGCCCGCGCCGGGGAGCTTTGTCAGACACGGCCTAACGGGCCAGTTCCCAGCGGGGGCCCTTGGGGGTGTCCTCGACCACGACGCCGGCGGCGGCGAGCTGCTCGCGGATCGCGTCGGCCGCGGCGTAGTCCCTGCGGGCTCGGGCGGCCTGGCGCTGCTCCAGCGCGACCGCGATCAGCGCGTCGACCACCTCGCGCATCCCCGAGTCGCCGCTCACACGCCACTGCTCCGACCTGGGGTCGAGACCGATCACGTCGAGCATGTTCTGCGTCTCGGCCAGCAGCCGGGCGACCTGCTCCTTGTTGCCCTGGGCCAATGCCACGTTGCCCTCGCGGACGACCTCGTGGATCACCGCCAGCGCCTGGGAGACGTTCAGATCGTCGTCCATGGCGTCCACGAACGCCTGCGGCAGCGGGGCGTCGGCGTCCACGTCGTGGATCACCTCCGCCGCACGCGTGACGAACCCCTCGATCCGCCGGTAACCGGCGGCGGCCTCCTGGAGGGCCTCCTCCGAGTAGTCGATCTCCGACCGGTAGTGGGCCGCGACGAGGTAGTAGCGCAGCTCGACAGCGCGGACCTTGCGGAGCATTTCGGGGATCAGCAGTGAGTTGCCGAGCGACTTGCTCATCTTCTCGCCGCCGAGCTTCAGCAGGCCGTTGTGCAGCCAGTAGCGCGCGAAGCCGTCGCCCGCCGCCTGCGACTGGGCGATCTCGTTCTCATGGTGCGGGAAGATCAGGTCGACGCCGCCGCCGTGGATGTCGAAGGTCTCTCCGAGATACTTGGTGGCCATCGCCGAGCACTCCAGGTGCCAGCCGGGACGGCCGCGGCCCCACGGCGTCGGCCAGGTCGGCTCGCCGGGCTTGGCGCCCTTCCACAGGGCGAAGTCACGCGGGTCGCGCTTGAGTGAGTCGGTGTCGGTGTCGCCGGCGGCCCGCATGTTCTCCAGCCTCTGGTTGGAGAGCTTGCCGTACCGCTCGGCGTACGACACGACGTCGAAGTAGACGTCGCCGCCCGCGGCGTACGCGTGGCCCTTGTCGATGAGCCGCCGCATCAGCTCGACCATCTCGGGGACGTGGCCCATCGCGCGCGGCTCGACCGTGGGCGGCAGGCAGCCGAGCTGGTCGTACGCCCAGCCGAAGGCACGCTGGTTGCGTTCGGCGACCACGAACCACGGAACGCCTTCCTCGGCGGCCACTCGGATGATCTTGTCGTCGAGGTCGGTGACGTTGCGGCAGAGCGTCACGTCGTAGCCCTGCCGCGTCAGCCATCTGCGGAGCACGTCGAAGTTGACGCCGGACCGGATGTGACCGATGTGCGGCGGAGCCTGAACGGTCGCACCACACAGGTACATCGAGACCCGGCCGGGCTCGACCGGAACGAATTCGCGGACAGCACGAGTGCTGGTGTCGTAGAGGTGCAGGCTCACACACGCAAGGCTAACGCCTGACGCCGCGCTCCTGGCCTACTTGTAGGCCCCTGGACGCGTTCTCGGGCGCATTTCCCACCGTACGGCCAGCACTCGTGCCCCATAAGTCCCGCTAATAGCGAAAAATCACCTAGCGGACGATTGTCTTGTTCGGGGTGATACGCACGATGACTCGCTCGGCGTTCGGGTCGGCCTCCGCCCAGTCCTGGCCAGTGTACTTGCGGGACAGCTCCTGGATCAGCTCGCCCGTCTTGTCATCGACGAACTCGGCCGTACCGCGGACCTCGGCGTAGCGATAGGGGTTGGCCGCGTCGACAACCAAGATCGACACCCGGGGGTCGCGGACGATGTTCTGGTGCTTGCGGCGGCCCTTCACGGTCGAGAACAGGACGTCGTCGCCGTCGGCCTTGACCCAGACCACCGACGCCTGGGGGCTTCCGTCGGGGTTGAGGCTCGCGATGGTGGCGAAGTTGGTTCCATCGAACAGATCACGGGCGCCGTCCGGCAGCATCGGGATCCTCCCTTGTTCATGTGAAGAGCAGCTGTACGAAGAGCGCCTAACGCTCTCCGGCCGCAGATGATTCCACTCCCTTCCCGCCCGGCTCTGCCTCTCGACGGCCCTCGACGACCCCGTGGTGCCACTTCGACACTGGATCCTGCGGTACCGATCTACCTACCGGGCCCATTCTGTAGGCTCGAAAAGCCATGAACGCGACTCCCCCCGCTCAAGGACACCGTGGCGCCGACTCTCGAGGACACGGTGTCGCCAGCACCTCGGAACGCCGTACCACTGCCGACGGCACCCGCGCCGTCGTGCGGTCCACTTCCCGCTCCTCTCGATCCACCGCCGCCGAGACCCCCCTCGCGCTGCGCCGTACGGCCGTCGGCCTGGCGGCCGTCGCCCTTGCCCTGCTGGCTGGGGCGGCCTGCGCGCTTTCCTTCGAGGATCTGCGCCAACTGGCCCTCGCCGGACGCGCTGATCCGCAACTCGCCTACCTCTACCCCGCGGCGTTCGACATTCTGCTGATCGTCGCCCTGGTGTGCGTTCCCCTGCTGCGCGGCGTACGACCGCTGGTGCGGTCGCAGGCCGGCTTCATCCTGGTCCTCCTGCTGGCGGCCGCCGCCGCGGCCGCCGTGTCGACCGCCACCGAGACGACCTTTGACCCCGGGCAGGCGGCCGTCGTCGTGGCGATGCTTCCCTGGGGGATGCTCGTTCTCGGGCTCTGGCTGCTGCTGCTCCTTCTCAAGCACGCACGTACGAACCGGGCCGACCTCGACGACGAGGAGGACGAGGGAGACGAGGAGGAGGCCGGGGAGGCCGGGGAGGACGAGGATTTCGTGCCGTTCGACCGAGAGCGGAGATCCCTCCCCCTCGAGTCCGTGCCCGGCGTCGAACCCAGTCCAGCCGTTGAACCCAGTCCAGCCGTTGATCCGCGTACCGCCCCGGCAGGCCCGGTCGGTACGGCTGCCGCGTCGGCTGTGCCACCCGCTCCCGCCGACCCCGGCGAGGCGGATGCGGTTTCCGGTCTCCGGTCCACGGCGGGGCGGCCGCCCACCGATCAGTCCCCCGGCGCCCAAGGCACCGACACCAGGGACTCTGCCGCCGAAGCCTCGGCCATTGAACCGGCCAAGGCTCACCAGCCCTCGGAGTCCCCAGAACCATCCCGGTCGGCAGAGCTACCCGGCTCGCCAGAGCCACCCGAATCCCCGAGGACATCGGAGTCACCGGAGCCGTCAGATCCGCCACGCCACCGCCCCCTCCGCTGGGGTGACCTGGTCCGTCCCCATACGGGTGACGTGCTCGTCCATCCCAGACGCCGGACCGCCGGCGAACCTCCCGACGAGCCCGAGTCGACACACACCTCCGCAGCGTCCGAGGCTCCCGATGACACCTCGACCGCCGGGTCCACGCCGGCGCCAGGCCCACTGCCCGCTCCGGTGCCCGATGTCGTGTCCGACCCCACGTCCGCGCCGGAACGGGCGATGGAACCCGCGACGATGGACGAGTCGGGCGTCGACACGCAACCTCTCCGCCACATCCCCGGCGCCTCTGACCCGGCCCATGGCGTGGAGGCCGCCGGCCCGGAGGGACAGCACGCCCCCAGCGGCGCCCACGACGACCCCGACGACCCCGACGACGTGCCACTCGCCCCGCCGTCCGGGCGCATGCGCAGCACCCCGCTCCCGCCCAAATAACGAAGCTCCCCGAAACGACCGGATCGGCCGATAATCGCCGATTCCACCTTGACCGGTTGAATCACACCACGGATCACGCCACCATCCGCGGCAGCGGAATCAGGCCCGGAGGCAGAGAGAACCCAGACGGATGTGATCGGGGGATCACCCGTGACACCCGTACAACGCGCTAAGGCCCGCCGGGTCGCTTCAACGGCCTGGCGGGCCCTCACTGGTCATGACACGGCTTACCGGTTCCGCCACGCACGGTGGACGGGCCACGCCTACCGCAGCGCGGCGGACGCGTGCTGCGCGCACGCCGGCTTGCGGGCTACCCATTGCCTAGACGCGGGATCGGCCGCGGATGCCGGCCACGATCGAGACGCCGATGACCGCCAACACCACCTGCATGATCAGTTCGATCCAGTCGATGCCGGGCGTGGTCGACACGCCCATGACCTGGGCGAGAGCGGTCCCGATCAGCGCGGCGACGATGCCGACCACGATCGTCAGAATCCAGCCGATCGGCTGCCGGCCCGGCAGGAAGAGGCGTCCGAGAGCACCGATGATCGCACCGATGATGATGGCGCCGAAAATCGTCCCGATTGTCATATCGACCTCCCCTTGAGGGTGACCCTTTCACTCTCAGGGGGGAGGGATACCCCGCGTCCGGGAAATATGCGTCCAGCAAACGAAAAAGAGCGGCGGTCCCGTACGTTCTCACCGGGTGGTCACGGTCGACGTCAACGGAGAATGACAGCGGTCGCGATGGCCGCGATGCCCTCGCCCCGGCCGGTGAGACCGAGACCGTCGGTGGTGGTGGCGCTGACGCTGACCGGCGCGCCGATCGCCGCCCCCAGTGTCTTTTCCGCCTCCGCACGTCGCGGTGCGATCTTCGGGTGGTTGCCGATGATCTGGACCGCCACGTTGCCGATCTCGAAACCGGCCGCCCGCACCTGCCGTACGGTCTCCTCGAGGAGTGCGACGCCGGAGGCCCCGGCCCATCTCGCGTCGGCGGTGCCGAACAGGCCGCCGACGTCTCCGAGTCCGGCGGCCGACAGCAGCGCGTCGCAGCACGCATGGGCGGCGGCGTCGCCGTCCGAGTGCCCGGCGAGGCCTGTCTCCCCGGGCCAGTACAGCCCCGCGAGGTGGAGATCCCTACCGAACGCGAAAGGGTGGACATCGACTCCGACGCCCACCCTTGGCGATGTCATATTCAGGAGTTCAGCACCTCGTCGAGCAGAGCTTCGGCCTTGTCCTCGTTGGTCTTCTCGGCCAGGGCGAGTTCGCTCACGAGAATCTGCCGTGCCTTCGCCAGCATTCGCTTCTCACCCGCGGACAGGCCGCGTTCCTTGTCCCGGCGCCAAAGGTCACGGACGACCTCGGCCACCTTGTTGACGTCACCCGACGCGAGCTTCTCAAGGTTGGCCTTGTAGCGGCGAGACCAGTTGGTGGGCTCCTCCGTGTGCGGCATGCGCAGCACGTCGAAAACGCGCTCGAGTCCCTCTTGGCCGACGACGTCGCGTACCCCGACGAGCTCGGCGTTTTCCGCTGGCACCTGTACGGTAAGGTCGCCCTTGTCGACCTTCAGCACCAAATAGGTCTTTTCCTCACCCTTGATGGTTCGGGTCGTGATGGCCTCGATCCGAGCAGCCCCATGGTGGGGGTAGACGACAGTGTCGCCGACCTGGAAAGTCATGTGACGAGTACCCCTTCCGCTGTACTCCAGGGTACCACGCGGCCACCGCCTCCCGGAACAGTGAAAGGAACATAACTGCAGGTCAAAGCCTCGTTTTGGGACTTGACAAGCCGTCGACTCTATGAATGGGCATTTCCGGCATACGGGGTGACCTGCGCTGCTGGGCCTTTCCGACACCGCCGGGAGCGGCCGTCGAACCGGTCAGCGGCGCGGATAAGGTGATTGCTGCCCCATACGCGTCCGTACCAAGGAGACCTCGAACCGTGACCAGCAGCCGCCGCCGCAGGGTGATCGCCATTGCCGCGCTCCTCACCGCCATCCCTGCACTGGCCGCGTGTGGCGCCGGTTTCGACGCCAACACCAACATGCCCTACTCCCCGACAGAGGCGGGCGTCCTCATAGAGAACACCGGCTCGGGCATGAGCTACGGCAAGAACGGCGTCATGATCAGCCAGGCGTTCGTCCTCGGCCCGGATTCGGGTCAGCAGATCGCCGCCGGAGGCTCGGCGTCGCTCTACCTCACGCTCGTGAGTAACAACGAGGGCGCCGACACCCTCACCTCCATCGCGACGGACGACCAGCAGGCCGTCCGCGTCAACGTTCCCAGCCCGATCGAGGTGCAGCCGGCCACGCTCGTCAAGACGCCCGGCGTCACCGTCGAGGGGCTCAAGCAGCCGCTGCGCGGCGGCGAGACCCTGCGGCTCACTCTGCAGTTCAAGAACGCCGGGGCCATCCCGCTCGACGTGCCGGTGATCACCAGGAGCCGCGAGTTCGCCTCGCTTCCGCCGGCCGCCCCGCCGTCCGCCACCCCGACGCCGTCGGAGTCTCCGACCGCGAGCCCGACGCCGTCCGAGTCCCCGGCCCCGGATCTCAACGAGCAGACCTGAGACACCTGATGATCCGGTTCCGGTACGTCACAGCCGTACCGGAACCGGAACCTGGGTCAGTCCTCAATCGGATCGAACTTGTAGCCGAGGCCGCGGACAGTGCGGATGCAGCACGGGTTCGCGGGATCCGCCTCGACCTTCGCGCGCAGGCGCTTGACGTGGACGTCCAGGGTCTTGGTGTCGCCCACGTAGTCGGCGCCCCATACCCGGTCGATGAGCTGGCCGCGGGTCAGCACGCGCCCGACATTGCGCAGCAGCACCTCGAGCAGTTCGAACTCCTTGAGCGGGAGTTGCACCCGCCGGCCGCGTACGGCCACGACATGCCGGTCCACGTCCATCCGGACCGGCCCGGCCGTGAGCACCGCCGACTCCGGCTCCTCGACGTCGCCACGCCGCCGCAGCACCGCACGGATGCGGGCCACCAGCTCTCTGGACGAGAACGGCTTGGTCACGTAGTCGTCGGCCCCGAGTTCCAGGCCGACGACCTTGTCGATCTCGCTGTCCTTCGCGGTCAACATGATCACGGGAACGTTCGACCGCTGCCGGAGCGTACGGCACACCTCTGTCCCGGGCAGTCCCGGAAGCATCAGATCGAGCAGGACGATGTCCGCGCCGTCGCGGTCGAAGGCGTCCAGAGCGTCCGGTCCGGTCGCCGCCACGGCGACCTCGAACCCCTCCTTCCGGAGCATGTACGACAAGGCGTCGGAGAAGGACTCCTCGTCCTCCACGACGAGAACCCGCGTCACTTGGCGGCCTCCAGGGGGTTGGTCGTACTCGATGCGTCGACCGCCTGACCGTCCTCGAACGCGGGCAGGCGGAGGGTGAAGGTCGATCCGGAGCCTTCCTTGCTCCACACGCTGACTTCGCCGCCGTGGGCGACGGCCACGTGCTTGACGATCGCGAGCCCGAGCCCGGTGCCGCCGGTGGCCCGGGACCGGGCGGGGTCGACCCGGAAGAACCGTTCGAAGATCCGTTCCTGGGCCGACTCCGGGATGCCGATGCCCTGATCGCTCACGCTCACCTCGATCGCGCCCCGCGTCACCCGCGCGCTCACCACCACGCGTGTGCGCTCCGGGCTGTAGGCGATCGCGTTGTCGATCAGGTTGCGCAGGGCCGTGACCAGAAGCTCGTCGTCTCCCCAGGCCACCAGGTCCTCCGCACCGCCCGCCGCCAGCGTGATGTCCTTCGCCGAGGCCTTGGTGTTGCAGCGGTCGATGGCGTCATGGACGGCCTCGTCGATCCGTACCGGCCCGGGAGCCGGGATGGGCTCGCCGCCCTGTATGCGCGAGAGCGTGATCAGGTCCTGTACGAGGTAGGTCAGGCGGGACGCCTCATGCTGCATTCGTCCGGCGAAGCGCTTCACCGCGTCGGGTTCGTCGGCCGCGCCCTGTACGGTCTCGGCGAGCAGGCTCAGCGCGCCGACCGGGGTCTTCAACTCGTGGCTCACGTTGGCCACGAAGTCTCTGCGTACGGCCTCGACCCGCTGCCGCTCGGTCTGGTCCTCGGCGAGGACGAGCACCTGGCCGTGCGCGCCCAGCGGGGCCACCCGGACGGCGAACGTGGTCGTCTCCTGCCCGAACTCGCGACCGGCCGTCTCTATCTCGCTCTCGCGGATCTCGCCGTCCCTGCGTACCTTCCTGGCCAGCGCGAGCAGTTCGGCCGCCATGAGAGAGTCCCCGCGGACCAGGCCGAAGGCCCGGGCGGCCGAACTCGCGCGCAGCACGCGGTCCTCCCGGTCCAGGACGACGGCCGAGGACGGCAGCACGGCGAGGACCGACGCGACGCCGGACGGCAGGGTTTCGGCGGGCCGTACCGCCGTCGCGCGCGCCTCGGAGTTCGCCTGCCAGCGGATCGCGAGCATCACGACTGAGCCGGCGACGAATCCGCCCATCGCCGCGAGACTCGCCAGCAACTCGTTCACGGTAAGAATGCTAGGCGGCGATTCCATCCGCCTGCCCTGCCGTCCTGGTCATGACCAGGTCTTTCCGGCAAATTTCACCCAGCGGTCAATATTCGTTCATGGACACCGCCACACCCTCCCGATTCCCGTGATCTTGCGAATACTCGCAGACTTACCTGCCGACCTGCGCAAACACGGTTTGTGATCTCGCAGAAACTCGCAGACATGCCCGCCGATCAGGCCGAACACCCTTCGTGATCTTGCATTGCAAGATCACGCCCTGGGGTGGGGGTGGGGAGGCGGGAGGGGGTCGTTTGGGGGTTATTTCTTGCCCTGGTTGGCGACTGCCTCGATGGCGGCGGCAGCGGCCTCGGGGTCGAGGTACTCGCCCTTGCCGACCGGGCGGAAGTCGGCGTCCAGCTCGTAGCGCAGCGGAATGCCGGTCGGGATGTTCAGCCCCGCGATCTCCGCGTCGCCGATGCCCTCCAGATGCTTGACGAGCGCGCGCAGCGAGTTGCCGTGGGCCACCACGAGCACGGTACGGCCGACGGCCAGATCCGGCACGATCTCGTCGTACCAGTACGGCAGCATGCGCTCCACGACGTCCTTCAGGCACTCGGTCCTGGGCAGCAGCTCCGGCGGCAGCGTGCCGTACCGGCGGTCACCGAGCTGGGAGTATTCGTCGTCGTCCGCGATCGGCGGTGGCGGGACGTCGTAGGACCGGCGCCACAGCATGAACTGCTCGTCACCGAACTCGGCACGGGTCTGGGCCTTGTCCTTCCCCTGCAGCGCGCCGTAGTGGCGCTCGTTCAGCCGCCAGGAGCGGCGGACCGGCAGCCACAGCAGGTCGGCCGCCTCGAGGGCGAGGTCAGCCGTCTTGATCGCCCGGGTGAGCACGGAGGTGTGCACCACGTCGGGGTGGATGCCCGCCTCGGCGAGGAGCCGACCGCCCCGTCGTGCCTCCTCCTCGCCGGTCGGCGAGAGTGTGACGTCCACCCATCCGGTGAACAGGCCCTTGACATTCCATTCGCTCTCACCGTGCCGCAGCAGCACCAAAGTCGCCATGCGGCCAATCTTATCGGCGTACGGTTTTCACTCCGTCGGCGAGCGGCGTCAGGAGTCGATCACCCGGGCGAAGGGTTCGAGGTTGGCCAGCGACTCGCCGCGCTTGACCCGCCACTCCCACTCACGCCGGATGGACGAGGCGAAGCCGAGTTCCAGGGCACGGTCGAACGACTCGTCGGAGTAGGTGAGCACGCAGCCGAGGATCCGGTCGATCTCCGCCTCGGTCACCGAGTCGAGCGGCAGCCTGCCGACCAGATGCACATCCCCGATGGAGTCGACGGCGAAGTGCACGCCGTACGTCGAGCCGTTCTTGAGCAGCAGCCACCGGTAGAACTCGGCGTGGTTCTCGTCCGGCTGCCGGCAGAAGAACGCCTCGACGTTGAGTGCCTGGTCACCGACGATGAGCCAGGTCATGGTGGCGAGCTTGTGCTGGCCCGGTAGCTTGACCAGGAACGCCCCGGGCCTGGGCCGTTCGTACGACAGCTCCGCCGACTTCAGCGCGGCCTCGATCACGCCCTCCGGGTCCGTACCCGCGCGACGGCGGCCTTCCTGGTCCGGTCTCATACATCCAGACTACGAGTTGACCGCGACGGGCATCCGGTGGAGCTGGGCGATCGCGCCGGCGTAGACGTCCACCAGCCGCGCGGCCGTCGCCGACCAGCCGAAACCCGTCGCGTGCCGTACGGCGTTCGCGGACAGCTCGTCGAGCAGCGACGGGCGCTCCACGAGGCGGCCGAGGGCCCGGGCCCAGTCGCCGGGGTCGTGCGTGCCGACGAGCACTCCG
Source organism: Sphaerimonospora cavernae (assembly GCF_042435035.1). Lineage (NCBI taxonomy): Bacteria > Bacillati > Actinomycetota > Actinomycetes > Streptosporangiales > Streptosporangiaceae > Sphaerimonospora > Sphaerimonospora cavernae. The sequence goes on along the minus strand of NZ_JBHMQT010000044.1, from coordinate 49,294 downwards.
GAGACGCCGTCCTGGACGGCCGTGCGCAGCCCGCCCACGGATGCGGCGGCCACCGGCGTACCGCACGCCTGGGACTCCAGCGCGACGAGGCCGAAGGACTCGTTGTGGGAGGGCACCACCGTCAGGTCGGCCGCCCGGTACCAGTCGGCCAGCTCCTCCTGCGGGGCCGGAGGCGCGAGCCGTACGACATCGGAGACGCCCAGCTCGGCTGCGAGGTCGGCGAGCAGCGACGGATGGGCCAGGCCGTTGCCGCTGGGACCACCCACGCAGGCGACGACCAGCCTCGACCGCAGCGCCGGGTTCTCGACGAGCATGCGCGCCGCGGCCCTGAGCAGGACGTCGGGAGCCTTCAGCGGCTGGATGCGGCCGACGAACAGCAGCACGTGCGCGTCCCGCGCCAGGCCGAGGCGGCGACGCGCCTCGCTCTTGGAGCCCGGCCGGAAGACGGTGAGGTTGACACCCGGGTTCACGACGGCCACCCGCTCGCGGACGGCCCCGTAGAGGTCGATCAGCTCCCCCGCTTCGGCCTCGGTGTTGGCCACCAGCCGGTCGGCGACCTCGACGACCTGCTCCTCGCCGAGCACCCGCATCTTCGGCTCGGGCCGGTCGCCCTCGGCCAGCAGCAGGTTCTTCACCTTGGCCATCGTGTGCATGGTGTGCACGAGCGGCACTCCCCAGCGCTCCTTGGCGAGCCAGCCGACCTGACCGGACAGCCAGTAGTGGGAGTGGATGACGTCGTAGCGGCCCGGGTCGTACATCGCCTCGGTGCGCAGCACGCCGGACAGGAAGCCGCACAGCTGGCCGGGCAGGTCGGCGCGGTCCAGTTCCTCGTACGGCCCGGCCGTGACGTGACGGACCAGGACGCCGGGGACGATCTCGGCGACCGACGGCAGATCGCGCGCGGTGCGCCGGGTGAAGATCTCCACCTCGATGCCGAGTGCCGCCAGGCGTTTGGCCACCTCGACGATGTAGACGTTCATCCCTCCCGCGTCCCCCGTGCCCGGTTGGTCCAGCGGGGATGTGTGCACGCTGATCGTCGCGACCCGGTTGATCCGACGCCGTCTGAGCGTCACCCGAACCACCTCCGAGAGGCTTATAACCGAAAAGTTCTTTACAAACTTCCCGGGGGTGCGTGTGCGTCCGACCACATGCATCTCCTGAGAGGATGGTGTCCCCGCTCCGGACGTGTCCCGCGACGCCGCCCGCGCGGGGGCCGAAGCGAGGTTCCGAACGATGCGGGAAGGACGGTTTGCGGTGACGAAGCGCAGGACCGCGGTGGTGACCGGCGCGAGCGGCGGGATCGGCGAGGCGACCGCCCGGCGGCTCGCCGCCGAGGGGTTCGAGGTGGTGGCGGCGGCGCGGCGACGCGACCGGCTGGACAAACTGGCCGACGAGGTCCCCGGGGTCCGGGCCGCGACTCTGGACGTGACCTCGCAGGAATCCGTGGACGCCCTGGCCGCCTCGCTCGAGCGCTGCGACGTGCTGGTGAACAACGCCGGCGGCGCGATCGGCCTGGAACCGGTCGCCGCCGGACGGGTGGCCGACTGGCAGCGCATGTACGACGTGAACGTGCTCGGCTCGCTGCGGATGACCAGGGCCCTGCTGCCGAAGCTGATCGCCTCGGGCGACGGCGTGCTGGTGATGCTGACGTCGGTCGCCGGGCTCGTCTCCTACGAGGGGGGCGGCGGATACTGCGCCGCCAAGCACGCCCAGACGTCGATGACCGAGACGCTGCGGCTGGAGCTGTGCGGCGAGCCGGTCCGGATCGTGGAGATCGCACCCGGCATGGTCAAGACCGAGGAGTTCTCACTGACCCGCTTCCGGGGCGACGCCGAGCGTGCCGAGAGGGTGTACGAGGGCGTCCCCGACCCGCTGACCGCCGACGACATCGCCGATGTGATCACCTTCGCCGTCACGCGTCCGTCGCACGTGAACATCGACCGGATGGTCGTCCGGCCGCGTGCGCAGGCCGCCCAGCACAAGGTGCATCGCGTTCCTTCGACAACGTGAGTCCCGTGGGGCACGTGAGGAGCCGGCCGATCGGGACGATCACCCGGGGGACCACCGGGCACAACCGGCTGCGGCGGTCCGACCGGTGGATCGCCGCCGTGCACGGCCCGCTGCTCCGGTCGGCCGCGCGACCTCTGGTGGTGGATCTCGGCTACGGCGCCTCCCACATCACCACATGTGAGCTTTTCGGCAGGTTGCGCCGGGTGTGCCCGACGGTTCAGATCGTGGGCATCGAGATCGATCCCGAGCGGGTCGCCGCGGCCAAGCCGTACGAACGGGAGGGCCTGTCCTTCGTGCGCGGCGGCTTCGAGCTGCCGGTCGACCGGCAGCCCGTGGTCGTGCGCGCGTTCAACGTGCTCAGACAGTACGGCGAGGCCGAAGCCTGGGCACACTGGGACCGTCTGCGCGCTGGGATCCACCCCTCCGGGCTGATCGTCGAGGGCACCTGTTCGGAGATCGGCCATCGGGCGGTGTGGGTCACGCTCGGCGCTGAAGGCCCTCGCACACTGACCTTCGCGGCACGGTTCAGCGGCTTCGGACAGCCATCGGAACTGGCCGAACGGCTGCCCAAGACGCTCATCCACCGCAACGTGCCGGGTGAGCCGGTGCACGCCTTCCTCGCCGACTGGGACCGGGCATGGGCCGCCTGCGCCCCCTTCGGTGCGTACGGCCGCCGCCAGCGCTGGATCAAGGCGGCCGAGTCGCTGGCCCGGGACTGGCCCGTGGCGACGGCATCCCCGACCGGTGGGCCCGCGCGCTGGCGGCTCGGCGAACTCACCCTTCCCTGGCACGCCGTGGCCCCCTGACTCCCCGTCGCGGCGCCGAAGGTTCTTGGGAGCCTGGCGTCTGCTCCGCCGACGGGCAGCACTGGTGAAACACTCCCTAACCGAATGCTTACCTCGTTTCCGCCAAGCTCTCCTCGAACACGGCATAGGCTGCGGAATCGAACAGCACGAACCGCACCTCGTTGACGGACGACCCCGGCGACAAGGCCTGCCGTACCGTCGAGAGGGCGACCCGGGCCGCGTCGCGCATCGGCCACTGGTAGACCCCGGTGGAGATGGCGGGGAACGCCACCGTGGCGGCCCCCAGCGATGCGGCGACGTTCAGCGACTCCCGGTAGCAGGAGGCGAGCAGATGCGACCTGTCCTCGCCACGCGAGTAAACGGGCCCCACTGTGTGGATCACCCACCTGGCCGGCAGCAGCCCGGCCGTGGTGGCCACGGCCTGGCCGGCCGGCAGGCCGTCCGGGTAACGAGACCCGCGCAGTTCCCGGCACTCGGCCAGGATGTCGGGGCCGCCACGCCGATGGATCGCCCCGTCCACGCCGCCACCACCCATCAGGGACGAATTGGCCGCGTTGACGATCGCGTCCACCCGCTGCTCGGTGATGTCGCCGCGGACGAGCAAGACGTTCATGTCTCCTACCTCTCTACAGTGCGTAGTACTACTACGGGTAGCCTTGAAGATGTGAAGGGACTCGGCGAGCTTGAACGCACCATCATGGACATTCTGTGGGCGCAGAGCGCCCCGTTGACAGCCCGTGAGGTCGGGCGCCTCATCGAGGACCGCGACCTCGCGCCGACCACCGTGATGACCGTGCTCGACCGGCTCTCCCGCAAAGGCTTCCTGAACCGCACGAGGGATGGGCGGGCCTGGCGTTACCAGCCCGCGGCGAGCCGCGACGCCTACGTCGCCGAGCTCATGCTCGAAGCCCTCGACCTGACCGGCGACCGCGACGCGGCGCTGACGCGCTTCGCCCAGGCCGTGTCGGGCACCGAGGCGGAGATCCTGCGAAGAGCCCTCACGGAGCTGGAGGACCATTGATCGCGGCGGCTGTCCTCGCGGCGCTCGCCACCGCCTGCGTCCTGGCGGCGGAGGGGCTCATTCAGGCCAGGTGGACCTGGCACGCACCCCGCACCGCCATCCTGCTGTGGCAGTCGGTCGGCGTCACCTGGGGACTGGCCACCACCGGCGCGCTGCTCGCCTACGCGCTCGAGCCGTACGGCAGGGGCGTCGTCCACGGCCTCGCCGGGGTGCTGACGACGTTCAGCTACGGAGTGCACGACCTGCGCGACCTGGTCAGGTTGACCGCCCTCGTGTCCGGTCTGGCGCTCCTGGCCCTTCTCGTGGCGCTGCCACTCGCCGCCGGAGCCCGGACGCTGCGTGCCCGGCGCCGGCACCGCGAACTGCTTTCGCTGATCGCCCGCGACGAACCCGCGGTCCCCGGCGTGCGCGTCGTGGACTTCCCGGGAGCCGCGGCGTACTGCCTGCCCGGGCTGAGGTCAGAGGTCGTGATCAGCAATGGGACGCTGAGCCTGCTGTCCCCGGACGAGCTCCACGCGGTGCTGGCACACGAGAGCGCGCATGTGCGGGAGCGGCACGACCTCGTGCTGCTGCCGTTCGCCGCGCTGCGCCGCGCGCTGCCCTGGTCGAGGCTGATCCGGGACGCGCAGGCATCGGTGGAACTGCTCATCGAGATGGCGGCCGACGACCGCGCCCGGCGGCAGTGCAGCCCGCGGCGGCTCGCCACGGCGCTGCTGCGCTTCGGGACCGCGACCGCCACGCTCCCGACTCCGGACGGCGCACTCGGCACACTCGGTGGTACGCCCGCGGGCCCGGCGCGGATGCCGGGCAGGCCGAAGAGCACCGCCGGAGCGAACGTGATGGCCAGGGTGAACCGGCTCGTACGGCCGGAGGCCACGATCCCGGCCCCGCACCGCTTCCTCATCCTGACCGGCTCTGTCGTGCTGACGGCATCGGCGCTGTTGCTGTGGCTGATTCCTGGCTGATTCTTGGGCGCTAGCTTAAGTTAATCGCTGGGTTTGCAATTGCAAGCACCAGGAGGCAGACTGGAGACATGGAACTGCCCAAGGTCGGCTCGCTCGGCGAATACATCCGCCAGCAGCGGCAGCAGGCGAAGATCTCGATCCGCCAGCTCGCCGCGCAGGCCGGCGTGTCCAACCCGTATCTGAGCCAGGTGGAACGGGGGCTGCGCAAGCCGAGCGCCGAGATCCTGAACCAGATCGCCAAGGGCCTGCACATCTCCGCGCAGGCGCTGTACGTTCAGGCGGGCCTCATCGAGGACCGGCAGCCGGACAGCGATGTGCTGGCCGCGATCCGGGCAGACGTCACACTCACCGGGCGGCAACGCCAGGTGCTGATCGACATCTACGAATCGTTCCGCAAGGAGAACCGGGCCGAATCCGCCCAGCCGCCGCAATCGGCTGAGCATCTCGGGGACGACCCGGTTCCCTCGCGCGACGGCATTACACCGGAAGTAAAGGAAGGATAGCCCATGACCCTCGCAACGCAGGTTAAAAGGATCGCGGATTCCAAGCCGTTCTACGCGCTCGCCGGCGTCGGCGACTTCGCCGTGGAGCGGACACGGGAGTACGCGTCGACCGTCCAGGGCAAGGCCGAGACGGTGGCCAGGGACTTCCCGGAGAAGGCACGGGAGTACGCCGACGCCGCCACCACCCGGTTCACCCGGCTCTATGACGACCTCGCCGTCCGAGGCCGGAGGATCGTCAGCAAGGTGACCGGCGAGACCGCCCTGGAACTCGAGGACGTCTCGGAGAGGGCCGAGCCCGCCGCCGCGCCCGCTCCCACCGGCGAGACCGCAGCGCCCGCCGCCCGGCGCCCGGCGGCCGGCACCCGCGCGAAGACGACGACCCAGTCCTGAGAATCTCGCCGATGTAGGTATGGCGGAGTCCTGTGGGGACGACTTTGGGCGGGCGGCCATCCTGAAAGGGCCGCCCGCCCTGTCACCGGTCCCACCGGTGTTTCAGCGTCGTGCTCAGAGCCGCTGCCAGAGGGCGGGAACGTTCGGCGGCTCCCAGCCGGGCAGCCCGGTGTGCGCATGGAGACACCGGTAGCTCACGCCGCCGTAGATCACGACGTCGCCCACGCTGTACACCGTCCAGGGGGACCATTCCTGCTGCCAGAGGGCGGGCACGTTCGGCGGCTCCCAGCCGGGCAGCGAGACGTGCGACCGAAGGCAGTGATAGCGCACGCCGTCGTAGGTCACGACGTTGCCCGCGCTGTACGCCGTCCAGGGAGCCCAGGTGGTCGCCCCACGGCCAATGACGACCAGCGAGAACGACGTCGCGTGGCTGGCGGAGGCGCCGGCCGCGTTGAGGCCGATCGTGTAGGTCCCCGCCGCGGCGCTCGAGGACGTGGCGATCGTCACCGTGGACGACCGGCCGGCGGTGATCGTGGCCGGGCTCAAGGTCACGGTCACTCCGGAGGGCGCGTTGGCCGACAGCGTCAGGGGCTGCGCGCTACCGCTGGTCACCCGGGTGCTGAGGGTCGCGCTCGCTGACTGGCCTGCCCGGACGGTGACCGAGAACGGGCTGATCGAGAGCGAGAAGTCGTTGGCCGGGGGGGCGGTACAGGTCGGCTCACCGGACTGGGCGTTGACGCTGACCGCGCCCCAGGCCGCCTTGACCGCGTTGAACTCGGTGCAACTGTCCGGGAACAGCGACAGCGCCGACCGCAGCGTGGCCACCCGCGCCTTGGCGTGGGTCCACGGAGCGGTCTTGAGGTTGAGGCCGCCCATGAAGATCTGGCCGGCCTTCTGGATGCCGATCCCGGTCACCGTGCTGCTGTCGCAGGTCGGGCTGGCCGGCTTGCCGCCGCCGGGGTTGCTGCCCTCGGCCAGCAGGTAGAACCAGTGGTTCTGCGGGCCGGCCGCCGCGTGCACCTCGGTTCTGGGGATCGAGGAGCTGTAGCAGTTGGGGTCGCCCAGCGCGCTCGGGTTGTACATGTTGCGGATCGGGCCGCGCCCGGCGAGGTCGACCTTCTCGCCCACGAGGTAGTCCGGCGGGTCGTTGGGGTTGTCGGCGTAGTGCTCGGTCAGCGCGCCGAAGATGTCGCCGGTGGACTCGTTGAGCCCGCCTTCCTCGTTGCCGCTGCCGGCGCCGGAGCCGGAGAACTGGAAGATGGCGTGACCGTACTCGTGGCCGACCACGTCCATCGAGGTCAGCTGGTTGCCGGCCGAGCTGTGGCCGAATTGGGTGTAGGAGCCGTTCCAGTAGGCGTTGACGGCGTTGAGGCCGACCCGGGCGGGGAAGGAGCCGCCCGAGCCGTTGTGGCCGTTGCGGCCCAGCCAGTCGCGCAGCATGTCCCATTCCTGCTGCGCGGCGTACATCACGTCGACGCAGGCGGTCTCCAGGTCGGTGCCCGAGCCGTTGCCCCAGATGTCGACGGTCTTGCCAAAGGACGTGCCGTTCGGCCAGTCGCAACGTATGCCAGGCCGATTCGGGTCAATCAAGTAGTACAAGCCGTCGATATAGGAGGTGTCGATCGTAACGGTGCCGTTGTGGTAACCGTGACCGATGCCGTCTCTGACCTCGTCCCAGGTGTCGATCACCTTGCCGGTGCGGGCGTCGACGTAGACGTGCAGCACGCTGGGGGCCTGCTGCTTGCTCATGCCGGTGACCACGACCTCCCACGCCAGGCGCGGGGTGTCGGTCGTGGCGTGGACCAGCGGTTCCGGGGTGCTCGTGCTCTCGACGGTGGCCAGTTCGGCGCGGGCCGTGGCCGCCGCCGCGTCCGCCTTGACGGTGGCCTTGGGGTTGACGTTGACCGTGGCCTGCTGGCCGGTGACGACGGTGTCGACGACCTGGCCGGTCTTGTCGGTGGAAACGATCACGTCGCCGCCGTAGACCGGCAGCCCGCGGTAGCTGCGCTGGTAGGTCAGGTACTGCAGGCCGCGGGTGCCGGCGATGCTCCGTACCAGCTTGAACTGGTCATCCGCTGTTTTGTGCAGCAGTGCCGCGTTGGCGAGGAGGGCCTTGTCGGCGCTGACCATGGCGCTCTTGCGTTCCTGGTCGTCCGGTGGCTCGAACACCGGCTGCGGCGTGGGTGTCTCGGCGACGGCCTGGGCGGCCGCGGTCCTCGTCATCGCCGAGGCAGCGGGCACCGCCGTCAGCGAGGTGGCGATCACAATGACCGCCGCGGGCACCGCGACGACCGCTGACCTCTTCCTGGAATCCACTCTCGATGTCTCCTCTGCCTGGGGGGTGAGAAAGCCCGAATAGTCGGACTAACCCCAAGCTGACACCGAGAGTTAACGTCGAATACCCTTCGAGTTTCCATAGTGTCGAACTATGGAACTATCTCCATAAAAACCCCATCAAGGGCGAAAGTCAACGCCGTATATCCATATTTAATAGGGATATTTTGCTATCCCGCGTGACATGGCGGATGCGCCGAGGTGACCCTGATCCAGTCATCTCGATCATCGGCCGACAACACCTGTCGCCCGGGGACACTAGTCTGGGGGACGTCACGCGACCATGACCGTCTGGGAGAGTCCATGTTCGGGCCGGTGAACAGCATCCTGAGCCTCATCTTCTGGTTGCTCTCCATCGCGGCGTTCGTGATGTGCGCCTGGGCGCTCATCCACGCGCTGCGCATCCCCACTCGCGCCTTCCCTGCGGCGGGCAAGCAGACCAAGCCGCTCTGGCTCATCATCCTGGGCTTCGCGACGCTGTTCACCTTCGCCGGCGCGGTGAACTACTACGGGATGGGGATGCCGGGCCTCCTCACGATCATCTCGGTCATCGCCGCCGGCATCTACCTGGCCGACGTGAAGCCCGCGGTGAACGAGTATCGCGGGGGCGGCGGCAGCCAGGGGCCGTACGGTCCCTGGTAAGGCGCCGGCGACGGGTGGTCAGAGCCAGTCACGGGCGCGGAACACCCGGTAGAGCACCACCGACACGAGCACGATGGCCAAGGTGGACGTCAGGAACCCCCACGGGGCGCCGAAGCCGGGAAACGGGATGTTCTGCCCATAGAAGCCGGTGATCATAGTGGGCACGGCGATGATGGCCGCCCAGCTCGTCACCCGCTTCATGATCATATTCATCCGGTTTCCCTGCATGGTCAGCTGCGCCTCCCGGACGTTGCCGAGGAGGTCGCGCAGCGACTCGGTCCATTCGGAGGCACGCAGGACCTGGTCGTACACGTCCTGGAAGTACGGAGACAGCGCACCGTCGCCGATCTCCTCGTTCCGCCGCAGGAGAGTGTTGACCACCTCCCGCATCGGCATGACGATCCGGCGGAGCGTGACCAGGCTCTTGCGCAGCTCGTACGTGCGCCGCTGCTCGTCGGGGCCGACCGGCCGCTCATCGAACACCATCTCCTCGAGCGCCTCGATCTGCTCGTCCATCGCCTCGACCGTGTCGAAGTGGCTGTCCACCACGTAGTCGAGCAGCCCGTGGATCAGGAAGGCCACGCCGTGTTCGGCCAGGCGCGGCGACTCGTCCCAGCGCCGGACGACCTCGTCGATGGCGAAGTCGTCGGAGGTCCGTACGGTGACCAGTGCGTGACCGGTGATGAACACGGCCACGTCGGCGACCTCCAGCCGTCCCGACTCCGCGTCGAAGCGGGCGGCGTAGACGTTCAGGAACTTGTGGCTGTCGTAGACGTCGAGTTTCGGCCGCTGTTTGCGCTGCAGGGCGTCCTCGACCGCCAACTCGTGGAGCCCCAGCTCCTCGCTGATCGCGCGCAGGTCGTCCTCGGTGGGCGCGTGCAGATCCACCCACACGACGGCGGACGGATCCTCCAGGTGATCCGACACGTCGACGACCGGAAAGCCTTCGGCCGTCAGGACCCCATGCCGGTACAGGCGCGTACGTGCCATGACCGAACAGCCTACGGCCGAGGACCAGCTAATGCACGAGCCGGACATTCAGGGCCGGTAATCTGCGGCCTCATGATGGATGTCGCTCGCCAGCTCCGGTTGGCGGTCCTGCTCGCCGTCCTCGCCGCACTCGCCGCGCTCGGCCCCGCGGCCGCGCCCGCGTCCGCGTCCGCGGATCGCGGAACGACCGTTGCCGACGACGACGTGGTCATGGAGCTCGGCAAGAACGGCGTGCTCCACGTCAAGGAGACGATCACCTTGTCGGGTGGTCCGCTCAAGCGGACGTTGCTCACCCGCACCCGCTACGACGACGGCCATGACCGCCTCTACCAGATCGCGAACGTCAAGGGCGCGACCTTCGACGGCGAGACGCTGACCGTCAAGGAGAGCGGCACCGTCGAGTACGACGTGACCGGCGCGGTCACTCCCGTGGCGACCGGCGAGGAGCTGCGCTGGTTCGCCGTGGCGGGTCCGGTGCGGAACGCGACGGTGCGGGTCACCGGCCCCGGCAGGGTGCAGAACCTGACCTGCTTCGCCGGTGAGCCGACCTCGGCCATGGCGTGTACGGCGGCGTCGACCGACGAGGCCGGCACGACCGCGGCGTTCGAGCACCAGGGCCTCGTGGCCGGCCAGACGCTGACCGTCATCGTCGGTTATCCGACGGGCGCCACCGGGGCCGCCCCGATCCTGGAGCGCCGCTTCGAGCTGTCCAACGCGTTCGCGCTCAACACGGTGACCGTGCTCTCACTCGTGGCGCTGCTGGTCCTGCTGCTGGGCGGCGTCGGCCTGCTGTACTGGGCCCGCGGTCGCGACGCCCGGATCATCGGCGGCGAACCAGGCGAGGTCAGCGGCCACCAGAGCGGTCATTTCACTCCGCCGGACGGGGTGCGGCCCGGTCAGATCGGCACGCTCTTCGACGAGCACGCGGACGTGATCGACGTGACCGCCACCATCGTCGATCTCGCCGTACGCGGCTATCTGCGCATCGACGAACAGCCCCGGCAGACGTACGAGACTCCGGACTGGCGGCTTGTCAGGCTGCCCAGGGCGCCGCTGGGCAGCCTGCTCCCCTACGAGCGCGCACTGCACAACGCGATCTTCGACGGCCGGGACGAGGTGGCGCTGTCGCGGCTTCGCGGGTCGTTCGCCGCCGAGCTCGACAAGGTGCGTGACGCGCTGTATCAGGATGTCGTCACACAGGGATGGTTCGCCAGGCGCCCGGACTCCGTCCGGACTCGATGGACGACCGCCGGCGTGATCGTCATCGTGCTCGGCATGGCGACGACCGCACTGCTCGCCTGGCTCACGACGTACGGCCTGCTCGGACTCGCTGTGATCATCGCAGGGGCGGCGCTGGCATACGGTGGGCAGTTCATGCCCGCCAAGACCGCCAAGGGCGCCGCCGCCCTGGCGCGCGTCCTGGGGTTCCGGGAGCACCTCGCGACCGGCGGCATCGACGATGTGCCCGCCGTCAAGCGGATCGAACTGTTCTCACGCTATCTGCCGTACGCGGTGATCTTCGACAGCGTGGACCGGTGGGCGCGCGTGGTGAGCACGGGCGACGGCGTCGCCGGACAGTACGGCACCGGCAACGGGCACAGGGCCGACAATCTGTACTGGTACGAGGGGCCGGCCGAGTGGGATCTGTCGAGGTTCGCCGACTCGATGCGGACGTTCACGATGACCACGTCCGGTGCGATCTCCGCCGCCCGCCACGCCCGATCGCAGTGACCGGGGCGGCTCAAGCCTGACGGACGCGGATCTCGCCGACCGGCTCGCCGCCGCCGAACAACGGCATGGTGGCGAGTCCGGCCAGCTCCGGCGCGTCCAGTCCGACAGCGCGCAGCGCGGCGACCGTCACCGGCGTACGGGCCCGGTCGCCGCCATCCACGATCTTGATGGCGCCGGCCCGGCCATCGGAGAAGGCGAAGGCGTTGAACGCCTCGGCGCCCACCTTCACCAGCAGCCCGGGGATCGCCCGCATGAGCTCCGCCTCCGGCCGTGCCGTACCACTCGTCCACTGGGGGTGGGCGCGCATGGCGTCGGCGATCCGCCGTTCCGGGCTGCCGGGGGCGGCCACCGGGAGCCGGCGGAAGGCGCGTACGACACCGGCCATCGAGACGAAGAACAACGGGGCGCCGCAGCCGTCCACGCCGGTCGCCGCGACCCGTTCACCGGTGAGCTCCTCGACCGTCGCCCTGATCGCCCGCTGCAGCGGGTGCCCGGGACGCAGATATCCCTCGGTCGGCCAGCCGTTCACCGCACACGTGGCGAGCATCGCCGCGTGCTTGCCCGAACAGTTCATGTAGATCCTGGCGGGCGCGCCGTGCTCCCGGACGACCCGATCGCGCGACGCCCGGTCGAGAGGCATGTCCTCGGGGCAGCCCAGGGCGTGCTCGTCCAGCCCCACCCCGGCCAGGATCTTCCGTACGCCGTCGATGTGGAAGGACTCGCCGCTGTGGCTGGCGCAGGCGAGCGCGAGCAGTTCGTCCTCGAGCGGCAGGCCGCGGCGGGCCATGGCCAGCGCCTGAAGCGGCTTCATCGCGGAGCGGGGAGAGGTGAGGCTCTCCGTGTCGCCGTGGACCAGGACCGGCGAACCCTGCGCGTTCACCACGTGTACCCGCGCCCGGTGGACGGACTCGACGAACCCGGAACGGACCACCTCGACGATCAGCTCAGACATAGTGGGCAGTTTATGAAGCCGGTCGGCATGGCAGAATTCGGGGCCATGCGTGCTGTCGTTCAGCGGGTCGGCTCCGCGTCAGTAGTGGTCGAAGGCAAGGTCGTCGGCGCGATCGACGAGCCGGGCCTGCTCGTGCTCATCGGCGTCACCCACACCGACGGGCGGGCCGAGGCGGCCAGGCTCGCCGCCAAGCTGTGGGGGCTGCGCGTCCTGCATGGCGAGAAGTCGTGCTCCGACGTGGCCGCGCCGCTGCTCGTGATCAGCCAGTTCACGTTGTACGGCGACGCCCGCCGGGGCCGCCGCCCCACCTGGCAGGCGGCGGCGCCGGGCCCGGTGGCCGAGCCGCTGGTCGAGGCCGTGATCGAGGAACTGCGGGCGTTGGGCGCCCGGGTGGAGACCGGGGTGTTCGGCGCCGACATGAAGGTCTCGCTGACCAACGACGGCCCGATCACCCTGATCCTCGAGGTCTGATCCCGGCCTCGTCAGCGGAGGCGGCGGCGCAGGGCTGGGTCGATCTTGACGTTCCGGCCGGCGTCCGGGGGGACGACGACCTCCTGTGCGGCGGCCACGCCGCCCGCCAGCAGATCGATGTCCACCGGCACGGTCCGCTTCACAACGGCCAGGGCTATCGGGCCCAGTTCGTGATGGCGGGCCGACGAGCCGACGAACCCGAGCTGACCCGGCTCGGCCGCCCCTTCGACGGCCGCCTCCGGCTCGGCCTCCACCGGCTTGCCGACGCCGAGCGTCACGGGCGCACCGTGCGGCGGCAGCACGTCCACGCTGCCGTCCAGATGCAGGAAGACCAGCCTGCGCGGCGGGTGGCCGAGGTTGTGGACCCTGGCGACCGTCTCCTGGCCCCGGTAGCAGCCCTTGGTCAGGTGTACGGCGGCGCCGATCCAGCCGACCTCGTGCGGGATCGTCTTGTGGTCGGTCTCGAAGCCCAGCCTGGGGATGTGAGCCGCGATCCGCAGCGCCTCGTACGCCCAGAGCCCGGCCGGCCGCAGGTCCAGGTCGGCGGGGAGGCCGGCCAGCCGGTCACGCGGCACCAGCAGATCGCCGCCGACGGTCACGATGCCGTCGCCGACCATCGCCACCGCCTCCGCGGCGCCCGGCGCGGTGATGGAGACCACGGCGTAATCAGGGCTGACGTCGGTCACCTCGACCCGCAGCGTGAACCGCATCTTCTCCAGGAAGGCGACCAGCTCTCCCGAGGTGCCCGGCTCGACATGGCCCCAGATGGCCTCGCCGTCGTCCACCAGGGTCAGGTGGTGCTCGACCCGGCCCTGCGGGTCGAGGAACAGGGTCTCGGTGGGGGCGCCCGGTTCGAGGGTGTCGAGTTTCTGCGAACTCAGGCTGTTGAGCCAGCTCAACCGGTCGGGACCGGAGATTCGTACGACCCCCCGGTTGCTCCGGTCGACGAGCGCCCGGCCGGCCGCGAGCGCGCGCTGCTCCCCGTACGGATCACTGTAATGCGCGGCGACCGAATTGTCCGGTGCATCCCCGGCGACCGCCCCAGGTGTGTCAAGCAATGGGCTCCGCATGGCCCAAGGCTACCGCTGGGGTGCGCCGTACGGATCAGCGGCAGCCGCGGCAGCGCCCGAAAACGGTGAGATGCCGGACATCGGTGACGAAGCCCAGCTGCTCGTTGAGCGCGGACACCAGGCCGTGGACGAGATCCGGGGCGACCTCGGTGACCTCACCGCATCCCCGGCAGACGAGATGCACGTGATCGGCCTCGGAGGCGAGATGGTAGGTGGGCGCGCCGTGGCCGAGGTGGGTGTGGGTGACCAGCCCAAGCTCTTCGAGCAGCTCCAGCGTGCGGTAGACGGTCGAGATGTTCACACCCCGGGCGGTCTCCTGCACGCGCGAGCAGATCTCCTCCGGCGTGGCGTGCCCCATCTCGGTGACCGCCTCCAGCACGAGCTGCCGTTGGGGAGTGACCCGGTAGCCCCGCGCGCGCAGCTCCTCGTGCCAAGTCTCGACCATGACCAGAGTTTAGGTCGTGTTTCACGAGTCATGGCCTGCTGTGCACGGCCAGATCGCCATACGTTACATATCCGGGCGAATCCCCCCACAGATAATCGTTTGCCCGGCCCGGGGCGGCTCGCATACGGTGCAGATACGCAGAAGGGAGGTGGTCCAAACAATGGTTGATCATTCTTGGGCTAGCGAGGTGGCTGTCCGCTAGGCGGCGCCCATCGGGACCTTCCGTCCGGATGTCGTACGACGTCTGGCGAATCCACAACAGTCACCGGAACCCCGGGCGGCCGGCGGCCGAGCACGTTTCACGTCCTCGGCCATGGTCCAGCCGGCCCGCCTCTCAGAGAGATCCTCTCCAGAAGAGCCTCTTGAGAAGCGGAGCACGCCCGGGGTTCTTCCATGCCTCAGGCGTCGGCTCCGGGGTCGAAGTCGGCGACCTTCTTGAGCTCGGCCGACGCGTGCGACTGGAGCGGTTGTCCGACCGCCGCCATGTCATAGGCGTACATGAGGTTGCCGTTCACCAGGCCGTAGAGCCGGTGGCCCGCGCTGTACTCCTTGGACGTCACGGTGCGCGCGACGATGTCGGTGCGCAGCTCGATCTTGTGGAAGACGACCTCGCCCACGTAGATCTCCACGATGCCGGTGGGATGGGCGATGCAGACCTCCAGTTGGCGCTCGGGCAGGATCCGCCAGAAACCAGTCTCCCTGGCCAGCGGGCGGACCTTGACGCCCTCGGCGTCCAGCAGCCAGGTCCGGCTCTCGTAGGTGAGGAACGGCTTTCCGTTGTGCCCGAACGCCACCTCCTGCCCGAAGTTGGCGCTCTCCATCGTCGGATAGCCGATCACACCGGCCCCCTCCCAGCGGCCAAGGAGGAAGGCGATCGGCTCAAGGTCGGGATGTTGGTCCATGGAATCGAGCTTAGAAGCAACAGGACACCGTGCTCGTCGTCCGAGAGCGCACTCCCCGCCCATGGAGGCATTTATCCCTACTTGTACGGCACGCGACGCCGTCGCCCGAAGGCTCAGGGACTAGGCTGCGAGCATGGCACGATCACTGGTGATCAAGGTGACCGCCGGGGCCGACGCACCCGAGCGGTGCAACCAGGCGTTCACCGTCGCGGCGGCCGCCCTGGCCGCCGGCGTACCGGTCTCGCTCTGGCTGACGGGCGAGTCGTCGTGGTTCGCACTGCCCGGCCGGGCCAAGGAGTTCTCCCTGGCGGAGGCGCCGCCGCTGCAGGACCTGCTCGACGCGATGCTCGCGGGAGGCCGGGTCACACTGTGCACGCAGTGCGCCGCCCGCCGCGGCATCACGGTCGACGACGTCATCGAAGGCGTGCGGATCGCGGGGGCCTCGACGTTCGTCGAGGAGATCCTCACCGACGGCACCCAGGCCCTCGTCTACTGAACTCTCCTACTCAGGCGGGGGGCAGCACGGCTGTGAGGCGCTCCTCACGCAGCCGCTGGTACCAGCTGTCGTCGATCGGCGTGAGCGGCCCGACGACCCAGCTGAGCAGCAGGTCCGCGAGGGCCGGGTTGCGAGCGAGCGCGGGGCCGTGCAGGTAGGTCCCGATGACCCTGCCCGCGTAGCAGCCCTCCGTGCCGTCGCCGTTGCCGGTCCCGACGATCGTCCGGGAGAGCGGGCGCACGCCGGGCCCGAGCCTGGTGACGCCCATGTGGTTCTCGAATCCGGTCAGCCTGGGCAGGCCGCCCAGGGCGGGATCGACGTCGGCGGCCAGCTCACCCACCGCGCGCCGCTCACCCCGGACCGAGCTGATGTCGAGCAGGCCGATGCCCTCCACCGGCCGGCCGTCCTCACCGCCGAAAACCGAGCCCATGATCTGGTAGCCGGCGCAGACCGCCAGCAACGCCGCGCCGCGCGCCACCGCCGTACGCAGCCCGCCGTCCCTGCGCAGCCGTTCGGCGCCGAGGATCTGTGGCCGGTCCTCTCCGCCGCCGAGCAGGTAGATGTTCCCCTGCTGCGGCACCGGATCGGCGGAGCGGACGTGGATCGTCCTGGTCGCGATGCCCCGGGCCCGGGCGCGGTGCTCCAGCACCAGCACGTTGCCCTGATCTCCGTAGGTGCTGAGCAGGTCCGGATAAATCCAGACAATAGACAGTTCAGATTGCACGGCCGAACTCCGCTCGAATCTGCTGGAACGCGGTGTAGTTGGCGATCACATCGGCCCGACCGGGCGGCACGAGCGCCATCGCCTGCTGGAACGAGTCGCAGACCTGGAACGGCACGCCGGCCACGGCGAGCCTCAGCGCCAGGTCGAGACGCCGCTCACCGGCCACCAACACGGGACGGCCGGCCAGGACCCGGTAGTCCACATCCCAGAGCCAGGAGGTGTCACGGCCGTCGGGTCCCTGAGCGTTCACCGACAGGATGATCGGCAGCGCGGGATCGGCGACATCGAACGCCTCCAGCCAGCCGGCCGGGTTCTTGGCCAGCAGCAGTCGCAGCGCGCGGCCGTCGCGCTCGACCATGGTGTAACGCCCGGCGACCGAGGTGACCATGCGCAACCTGGGCAGGGCCCTGGCCGGATCGAGCCAGAACGCCTCGGTGACCGCCAGCGCCATCGCGGCGTTCGACCGGTTGGCCTCACCGGGAAGCTGGATGTCGAGCCGCCAGCGGGCGCCGCGCGGGTCGATGACGTCCTCCCCGTCGAGCACCCAACTGGGCTCGGGGCGGCGGAAGGGGCACTCGCGACAGGCCCAGGCGGCCCCGGAAGCGGAGCGGTCGAGCGGACCGCCGCACTCGGGGCAGCACCAGGAGTCCTCACGCCAGCGCTGCCCGCCCGCCACCCACGTGACCTGGGCGGCGGTGGAGGCGCCCCAGGTCACCAGCGGGTCGTCGCAGTTGGCGATCACGTGCACCGGCTTTCCGCTGAGCGCCCTGCGCCACTTCTGCGCGAGCTGCCAGATCTCGCCCGCCCGGTCCATCTGGTCACGGCTGAGGTTCATGAGGCAGACGATGCCGGCCTGGGTCGTGTCGAGCACCTCGGGCAGGTACTTCTCGTCGACCTCCAGCACGCCGTACGGCGCGTCCTTGGCTGAGGCGAGCGCCGAGACATGCCCGGCGGGCATGTTGGCGCCGAACGCGTTGGTCGCGACCTCGCCGAGCTCCTGCAGCGCCGAGGTGATCAACCGGGTCGTGGTGGTCTTGCCGTTCGTGGCGCTGACCAGCACGAGCTTGCGGTCCGCCGCGAGCTTGCGCAGCAGGTCGGGCTCCAGCATCAGGCCGACCCTGCCGCCGATGACCGAACCGTCACCACGCCCGGTGGCCCGGGACAGCGTCGCCGCCGTACGGCCCAGGGCGCTGGCAAGCTGCGCCCGCAACGGAAGCTGACTCATGCCCGTGATCCTAGTGCGCCTGCCACGGGTCCCTGTCGGGCGCGTCCCGGCCGCCACCGGCGCGTCGGGTGCTTCAGGGGGCGTTCGAAACACGACCCAGCCCGTCCGGGCCGGTGAAGGAGAGCTCGGCCGGGGTCTCTCCGTCGAAGGGGAGCACGAAGCGGCGCGGCCACGACAGCACGGTCTCCAGCCAGCCTGCCGCCATCGTCTGGGCGACGTACCTGAACCGGTCGCGTGGCTCCACCGCGAGCGCGACGGTCATCACGTCCCGCTGGATGCCCTCGTGCTCGTCGTCGCCGAGGATCACCCGCCAGGCCAGCGCCCGGTTGCGGTCGACCTCCATCGACAGCGGGTGATGGCGCAGCGCCCTGGCCCGATGGCCGAGCAACTCCGTACGGACGCCGAGCGCCACGGCGCCGCCTCGCCCGCCGGCGGAGGCCGTCGAGGTCTCGGCAGTCTCGGCAGTCTCGGCGGGGCCGTCGGCGACGGGCTCCCCCGTCCCGAACAGGGGGTATTCCATGGCCGGAGCGGGACTGCGCAGGTCGGGCGCCGGGCGGCCGAAGGGGAACAGCCGGTCCACCTCGTGCAGCCAGCGGACCTGTGGGATCACCCAGCCCGGCCCGGGCCGTTCGCCGGCGCGCATCGGCGGCGTCCGCTCCCGCTGTCCGAGCAGCCCGGCCGCGACCTCGGCGGCCCTCTCGGTGAGCCGCGCGGGGTCGAAGCACGTGCGCAGCGACCAGGCCCGGCCGGCGACCGCCTGCTCGACCAGCGTGGCCAGCAGGCACTCCCGGCGCTTGACCGGCAGCTCCGCCCAGAGGTCGGAGAGCACGCGCGGCACCCCGGGCAGCGACCGGTTCGTCACGAACGCCAGGATCACCGTGTCGGTCCAGATCCGCAGCCAGGCCCATTCGGGTGCGGCCGCGAGCAGGTCGGCCTCCCGCAGCTCGATCAGCGTGCACGCCCTGCCCGTACGGCACTCGCCGCCGCAGGCGGCCGAGCGGCGCCCCCGGATCGGCGGCACCGGGCTGTGCGTCGGGCGCTCCCGGTCCTCCCCCAGCGGCACCCGGATCCGCAGCGGCCGGTCCATGCCGTCGGCGAAGACCGCGGCGTGCCCGGGCTGGAGCGAGACGACCTGGCGGGACTGGTCCTCGCTCAGGTTCATCGCCGCCCCCACGAGCTGCCGGTCGTCCTCGGCCGGGAGCCGGTGCACGACCTTGAGCGCCGTGTTCTTCACGACGTCGGACACGAGCTTGGTCGGGATCTGCTCGGCCACGATGATGCCCTCGCCGTACGCCCTGATCTCGGCGAGCATCCCGGCGAGCAGTTCGACCGCGTGGGTGGAGGCGCGCTGGGCGCCGCGGTCGCGCAGCAGGCGGTGCGCCTCCTCGATCACGATGACGTGGCGGAGCCCGCGCTCCCGCTGCTCGTGCCGCGGCTCCTGCCTGGCCCGCATCCGCAGGTGCTCGACGATCCGGATGATCAACGTGCCCATCAGAAACGCCTTGTCCTCGTCGTTGGCGACGTCCTCGATCGCGAGCACGACGTTGCGCTGAAGCAGCCCGCCGATGTCGGCGGGATGGCCACCCTCGAAGAACCTGCCCGCGCTGCCCACCCGCAGGCTGCGCAGGCGCAGGCTGATGAACCCCTCGACGTCGGCCTGGACCTCGTTGCCGTAGCCGATCTCCTGGATCACCTCGAGCGCGTGCTGCTGGAGCTGCTCGAGGGTCGGCACCGCGGGCTGTACGGCCGCGCCGGGGATGCCGCCCCCGGTCACCACGTCCCACCCGTTGGCCTCGTACACCCGCTGCAGCGCGAGTGACATGATCTGCGGGAACGGCTCCTCGGCGTCGAAGGCGGCCATGAAGAGCGCCCGGACCATGTCGATGTGCGCCTGGACCGGATAGCCCGGCTCGGGAGCCAGCGGGTTCACGCTGATCGGCACGTTGCCGGGCGCCGACGGGTTGATCACGGTCACCGGGGCCAGTTGCTCGACGCGGCCGGCCATCGCGGCGTACTCCGACTTGGCCGGCTCGATCGCCAACCAGGGGATCCCCGCCTCGGTGAGCCGCTCCAGCAGGTGCCTGACGGTCTGGGACTTGCCGGAACCGGTCGCCCCGGTGACGAACGCGTGACGGTTGAGCGTGGCCAGCGGCACCCGGAACGTGCCGACCGTCCGGTCCTGTCCGTCGACGATCGCGCCGAGATCGATCAGCTCGCCCGAGCCCTCCACCTCGGCCTCGCTCGTCACGTCGAAGAAGCCGGCGTCGAGCACGCGCACTCCCGGCACCTCCCGCCGGGGCAGTCCGGCGAGCGCGGCGAGCGCGCCCGCCGTGGCCGCGAACGGCGCGCCCGCGCCGTCGGCGGAGTCCTGCAGGTTGACCGTGAGCGCCTCGGCGAAGCCGTACACCGAATCGCACCCGCCGTCCCCGGTGAGGGCCGGCAGCGACATGGCGCTGCGCAGCCGGTAGGGGTGGTGGCTCATCTCCACGGAACCGACGAGCACCGGTGCGATCTGGCGCAGCTCGTCGGGCCCGGCGGCGCCGGCGAGCACCCGCACGTTCCACAGCCCGGCCTCGCGGAAGGCGTCGAGCTCCTGCATCCTGCGCTCGGCCCGCTCGGCGTCGAACCGCGACCGCTCGGAGGCGTCGCCGTACTGTCGCAGCACGTTGAGCTGGGTGCGCAGGTGGGTGACCTCCGCGTCGAGCAGGTCGGTCGGCTCGGCCACCACCACCCAGCCGAACGGCCGGGACATGAGCGTGACCAGCGTGGACTCGAACAGCGTCGGCCGCTTGTGCTCGTCGGGCTCGGGCTCGCGCCTGCCGTACAACGGGGGTGCCTGGCGGCCGGGGCACGGCGTCCACACCAGGTCCGCCAGGTCGTCCAGCCACTCGTCGCCGATCTCCACCCCACGGGCGCCACCGGGGAACAGCAGCGGCTGGGGACTGGCGACGTGGGACTCACCGGGTGCCGTCGCACGCCTGGGCGGGCGGGGCGGGGAGAGCGGCCCGGCGTTCGTGATCAGCTCGAGCGGGGCGCCCGAGCCCCGGGAGAGCCAGCCGATGACGAACGGCCGGTTGCGCTGGGCGGCGGAAAGGACAGCCGGGAGAACCGTGACGAAGTCCCACTCAGCGGATGAACTGCGCGAGGGGGCTGTTATCGCCTGGATTCGGTACCACGGCCCGCTCAGGGGAAACGGATGCATGAGAACCCTCGGTCGACGACGAACAGGGAAGAGACTCCTTCAACCATCACGTGCGCATGGCCGTGTTGACGATGCCCTTACCCGTTCCAAACCGTGTCTATTGCCGCCTGCGCCAGTCCAGCCGCGGCGGCGGAGGGCCGAGATTGGGCGGCGGGGCGTCGGCCGACAGGGGGTCAGCGGGCAGGGGTTCAGTGGGCAGGGAGTCGGCCAGGGCGGCCCCGGGTCGTACGGCGTCAGATCGGCCGGCTTCAGATCGGCCGGCTTCAGATCGGGCTGCGTCGGCGGGCGGAGCGCCCGGCGGTGCGGTTCCCTCGTCCCGATTGTCTCTATCGTCCTGGTTGTCGCTGGCTTCCCGCTCGGGTGGCTCCGACTTCCCCGCTCCCTGAGGCCGCGTTCCGTGGCTCCGCCCTCCATACCTGTGCGGTTTCGATTCCTCGGCGGCCAGCGCGGCCCGCCGTACCTCGCCGAACTCGTGCAGCGTGGTCTTGGGGAGGGTGAGGATCGCCGGGTTGGCGTCGGCCAGCCTCACCTGCCGTCCCTCCGCCGTCGCATGCGTGACGATCACAGACGTCGTGGGGAGCTGCTGGAGCTGGTGCGGCTCGACCAGGAACTCGCGCGACCGCTGCAGCACCCCCTCGGCGACCGTGTTGGCGTGACGACCCCATTCGGTCGACTCCGTGATGTCCTCCCTGAGGTCGCCTTCGCCCTTCTCCTCCTGGTTGGTGTGGCCCGCACCCACGGTGGAGGTGTAGAAGCCGCCGGCGCCGTGCACCGCCGAGCTGAACGTCTCGGTGAGCTGCGCCAACTGCAGGCGGTGCTCGGTGCCGACGTGCTCGCTCGCCACCCGGGCGTCCTCCGCGTTGCCCAGGCGCATGAACGCGACAGCGGCGTGGCCACGGCCCAGGCGCTCCCGGACCGTCGGGGTGAGACTGCGGTAGGTCAGGACGAGCCCGGTGCGCGAGGTCTCGCAGGCGTCCATCAACCGGTCGAGCACATCGCCGCGCAGCTTGTCCGCCCCGGCGACGATGATCGTGTGATACCAGGGCCGTTCACTCGCCGGCGACTGGCGCAGGATGTGGGTGAGCGCGGTGGCGACGTACGTCCCCAGGACGCGGTTGCCGAAGACGCCGGCCTGACGATCCATGCTGACCACGCGCAGCCGGGCGGGCGGCAGCCGTACGGCCTCGGTGCCGAGCGCCTCCAGCTTGCGCAACTGGGACTCCAGCGCCCAGGCCCGTTCGATGACCACCCGGTCGGCCACGCCCCGGCCGAACAGCATGCCGATGCGTTCGAGCTGGCCCGCGGTGAGCAGGCCGAACCGCATGTCGTCGCGCGGGTCGCCCACCTGGGCCAGTGCCCGCAGAGCGGCGGTGACCTGGCTGATCGTCGCGTTCTCGCCGAGGACCTCCAGCACCCGTTCCAGGATCGCGTTGTCGAAGCCGATGTCCCGGCTCGTCTCCTCGCTGACGCTGACCACGTGCGCCAGCACGTCGGCGAACGCCTCGGGCTTGAGCGTCGCGCCCAGGTCGAGGCGGGGCAGGTCCACCGGGAGCACCCAGACGAGCGGGTCGTCGCCGCCCCGCCTGGCCAGCTCGATCAGGTCCTTGGCGATCGCGCCCTCGGACAGGTCGAGGACGGTCAGGTGGCCCCCGCTGTAGAGGCGGGTCGCCCCGATCAGCGTGATCAGCGCCGACCAACCCGGCAGCGTGCCGCCCGCCACGTCGACCCGGTCGATCTCGTCGGGCACGGCCACCGCGTACCAGGTGAGCTGGCGGTCGAACCGGTTCTTCCGCTCCGCCCAGTCACGGTATTTCGCGGCGTGCTCCTCCTGCGCGGAGACGATCTCGCGGCGGCGCCGCTCCTGCTCGCGCCGGGCCGACTCCCGGCGCTGGCTCACCCGCGCGTCGACGGTCCGGTTGCCCTGCCGGATGGCGTACGCGCAGATCCCGGCGACGCCGCCGGCCGCCACCAGGCCGAGCAGTACGAGCGGCCAGGCCAGCAGGCCCAATACGCCGAGAACGAGGATCACCGCCGCCACAACGGTCATGAACGTACGGAAGATCCGTACCGGGCGGTTGAGCAGGTCCTCCTGGAGCCGTGCCCTGCGGAGCCACTCGTCGTCCTGCCCGGCCGCATCCTCATCGGCGACGACGTCATCCCGGGCCGGACGCTTCGGTGGTGGCCCGGGATCCGGGTACAACAGAGCGTACTGCCAGCCCAGGTAGATCCGATCTGCCTGGGGCTGGGCATGCTCAGGGTGCGGGTCGCCCACGAGCCCAGTCCTCCATGTCCGCCTCGATCACCAGCGTAGGAGTTGAAAGCCCTGTCAGGGTGGGCTTCTCGCCATTCGCGCCCTTTATATTCCTGCCGCAGGCGGGATCGAGAGCATGGTCCTGCCGGAGGCGGGATCAACGAGGCGGATGGGGCGAGTGTGGTCGTACTACCATCGCTTGCCATGACGTCACCCAGTCATGGCACCCGTCGCCGACGCCCGGTCCTGGTCCCGGTCGCCGCAGCGCTGGCCGCAGCCGGGATCGGCGTCACCGCCGCGTTGGGCGGGCTGAAGGAGGCCCCGCCGGAGAAGCCTCCACAGCTCACCCCGGGGCAGGCCATCGACCAGGGCCAGTTCCGTACGGAGTTCCTCGAGGCCGTCGACACGACCGAGCAGGGCAGCTTCGGCATGACCAAGCGCTACCTCGAAATCTTCATCAAGGTCACCAACCTCGGCAAAGAGACCACGAGGGTCGGCCTCCTCCCCAAACCCGGCAAGATCTCCGAAATGCCGCTCTCCTTCGCCGGATCCCTCCTCAGCGTCAATCCGGAGATCAAGAGCAAGTACGGCGCCGACGTGTTCGTGCTGAGCTACGGGATAGAAAGCCGTCAGCTCCATCCCGGGATAACCACGACGGTGGTCGTGAAGTACGAACTGGAACCCACGGCCACGGCACCCGCCGAGATCCGGGTCGACGTGGGCCGTCTCTTCTACGGCGCCTTGGGCATTCGGGACCGGACCCACTACTGGCAACTCGTCGGAGAGGACAAGGACGGCGAGTTCACGCCAACCGTCGCCGCGCAGGTCTCCCTGCCCGTACGGCAGGAGCAGGCGTGATGGCCGTGACACAGTCCGGGGCCTCCCCCGTGACCCGTCAACCCGTCGAGTCGTGCCGACGGCCGAGCAGGAGGGGGGCCGGGGCGCGTGTCGTGACCGCCATCGCCGGCGTCGTGCTCGCGGCGGCGGCGGTGTACGCGCAGACCTTCATCCTGCCGACCGAACAGCGCAGCTCACGGGTCACCGCCAACGGGCTGGTCGGCGAGGTGGTGGAGACCCACGGCTTCAGCATCAAGGTGAGCTCGGTGACCGCGGCCAATGCCGTGGACACCACAGACTTCAGCGACAACGTGACCAAGGTGGGCACCAGCAACCTGTTCCTCCTGGTCGACATCTCGATCACCACCACCCGCGTGCCCATGCGGTTGAGCCCGGGCTCCAATGTCGTGTTGCTCACGGAGGACGGCCGCCGCTACCAGACGACCGACAAGGTGGACGTGAGCCTGACCGCCTTCAACAGGCGCTACCAGCCAGGGTTCTGGTCGAGTGGCGTCCTGGTTTTCGAGGTACCCAAGGACGCCGTACCGGGCGCTCGGATGATCGTCGCTCCCCCGTCCGAGGTGATCGTCGACTATTCCGCCCCGGAGGCCGAGATCGACCTCGGCCTGTCCGGCGACGCGGCCTCCCGATTGATCAAGCAGGCAGAGGACTACCACTCACTCGTGAGTAAGAAGCGATGACCGAGCCTCCCACGAACGAGACGCCGCACGAGCGCGACTGGTTCGCTCCACCGCCGAGCCAGCCCACGGAGATCCCGGACGACCCGTCCGACATCACCTACAGCGGTCCGCTGCCTCAGGCGCCGGTCGCGATCCCGATTCCCGGCCGGCTGCGGCCGCCCCAGGATGTCCGGGTCTGGCCGCCTGAGCGGGAAGCGGACTCCACCCAGCCATTCCCCGCCCTCCGAGCCACCCCGCTCGCGGCCTCCCCTTCACACGGCGCGCCGTCATCCACGGTGCGGCCGTCCGTGGAGTCACCGCCGGCGCAGCCTTCACCTGCCGAGCAGCCCCCTGCCGAGTCCACGCCCAGTGGTGAGGAGCCCAGTGGTGAGGAGCCCAACCGAAGCCCGCGCCGTACGGTGCTGCTCAGGGCAGGTGCGGCGCTGTCGGTAGTCCTCGCCGTCGGTGCCCCTGCCTGGTTCGGCTACAACGTCTACAGGTATATGCGGCCCAGCGACCACACCCAGTCCGTGCAGCCCGGCCAGCCCGGCGTCTGGCAGCACGTTTCCTGGCAGGCGTCGCTTGAGAAAATCTCCGACCCGACGGGACAGCCGGACACCTCGGATCGACAGTGGATGAGGGCCGTGGTCACCAGGACCGCGCTCGACGGCGAGGGCGCGATCCGCCACGGTTCTCCAGAGCTACGGCTGACGGACGAGTCCGGCCGCCTTTGGCTCATGGAGGAACTCAAGAACGACACACCGTTCGACACCGAGGAGAACAAGGTCGGCACGCCGTACCGGATCGAGCTGGTCGGCGTGGTCCCGCCGTCCGTCGCCGATCAGGTCGAGATCCTCCTACGCCCCAGCATCGCCCGTAGCGTCCCGGGGCAGTCCGTCGAGGACATGTTCAAGGAGTCTGTGAAAACAGAGAAGCCGGACCACGTGCTGCGGTTCCTGCGCTGAGTCCGCGGGAGATCCCCCCGGGGACTACCGGCGGCCGAGCCGCTGTCTGGTCGCCGCCAGATCGAAGGTGGCGGCGACCAGACACATGGTCAGCGTGGTGACCAGTAGATCGGTGACGAAGCCGACGGGTACATGTGTCATGAACCAGATGTACGGCTCATCGATGGCCACGAGATAGCCTCCTGCCCGCCCGAGGTAATCCCCGCCCACCCGCAGCCCCACGTAGCACAGGGCGAACAGTCCGAAGAGCGGGGCCCCGCCGCGCACGGTGAGTCGCAGCGAGTTGAGCAGCGGGATCCACCGGCCGGTCCATCCAGCACCCAGCTTGATGAGCGCCAGTCGAGTCCAGTTGTGCGTTCGTTCCACATGCACCACCGCCCGCTCCAGACGGGTCCCCCTGATCGTGGTCCGGGTATCCTCCGCGTACGCCCCATAGACCAGGATGCCGACCGTCAGCCACACGAGCGGAACGACAAGCGCGTCGATGGCGTACGGCCAGATCTCCCCGATGAAGCCGGTGAACGGCTCCCAGCCCGGAACACTCGCATTGGCCTCGGCCGTCCAGTCCTGCCATCCGGCGACGATCTCCCGGCTACCCAACCAGTCGGAGCGGGCCCCCACGGCGGCGTATACCGCGTTGATCCCATAGAACACGAAAGCGAGCTCACCGAAGGTGGCCAGGATGCCGGAGAGGCGACCATTGCCGGCCTCGTGGCGTCGACCGAAGAACGTCTTGATCAGGTAGGCGACCGCCATCGCCACCAGGGAGATCTTCACGTCGAGGCTGATGAGCCCGGCCATCACGCCACTGTCCTCACCCGCGAACACGTCGACCAGGATGCGATCCGGTTGCCGGCGCAGGTCGATCTCCATGAAATCACGGACGTCCTGGGAGGCGAATCCCCAGGTGAGGTAGATGCCGGCGAAAACGAGGGCGGTGCGGTTGAGTGCGCCGAGTAGGCTCTCCCGGCCCTCTCCCGCTTCTCTGCGCGCCCTGGTCTCCATGAGGGCGTCCCGGATGGCGTACAGCATGCCGGCCGTTGTCGCGAGCGACGTCATCACGACGAGCGTGAACAGGAACATCACCACGACCAGCCGGGCCTGGTACCACGACCCGTGCGAGAGCGTCGCGGCCAGCAGGAGCAGCCCCCACCGCACGAGACGCCCCAGTGAGAACCAGATGATCAGCGGCAGTGCGCACTTCGCGGCGATCCGGAAGGCATGCAACGGCAGCGCGTACGGCGACAGCAGCCAGGTCGGCCTGCCGACGCCCCGGCGAGGAGCGGCGATCTCGGACGTTCCAGACACCTGCCGCATGCTATCGGCTCACCCACTCCCCCGTCGGCGCCGTCTTGCCACCACCCGCCTGAGCGTGAGGTCCAACCCGAGCAAGTCTTCCTGGTCACCTTGAGCATTGAGAGGTTGGACATTGGAGCTATGTGATACAGGTGACGGAATGCGGGTGAACAGTCGGTTGCGCGGAACAGCGACAACCCCGATGACCGCCGACGAGATCATGGAGCTGTTTCGTGGCTCCGGTGCCGAGGATCCGGCTCATCGCTCCCGGGCAGGGAGCGTAGGGGTCGAGCGACTTTTCGTGGCGGACGTGGACAACGTTGCGGAAATCGAAGCCATGGTGCTCGGCATCACCGAGTACTACAGGGATCGGACCGCCCCACCGCCCGAAGCCGACCCCGTACCAACGCCAGAGGAGTTGGCAGCGGCGGACAACGCCGACTGGTGATCGAAACTGATGCTGTACCCTGGCTCGATCAGGCTACGTGGAGCCATGCCCGCAGCGCACAGCGGATGACTTCGCTGGCACTGGTTTGATCGTGCTTGGCCCGCGTGAGCAATGCAGAGCGCAGCTCGGGGTCGAGCCTCACCGGAACCACATCGGCAGGCGCGGAACCGATTGGCCGCCTACCCCCCCGGCGGCGAAGAACATCCACGTCGTATCCGGCTTCGGCTTCTTCCGCCAGTGCGGCTATGAGCTCCTCTGTGATCGGTACGCCACCGGAGGTCGGAACGTCCCCGTTCATCCTAGACATGCTCCCTCCTCGCTCCCCATCGCAAGAGACCACGGTACTTGCGTCTCATAGGCATCGTTCTATCCGCAGACGAAGGCCGGTGCGTTCGAGGGGAACGCACCGGCCTTCGCACGGATGGGGGAAGAGACGGTCAGACGGACACCGCGAGCTGGGCGACCTCGCCGAGCTTGGCCTCGACCGCGACGTCCTTGCTGACGCCACCGCCCGCGATGATGCGGACGGTCCACTGGCCGGGGGCGGCGAAGAAGCGGAAGACGCCCTCGTCGGAGACGACGACCTCACCGGTGAACTCGCCGGAGTGGTCGAGCAGGCGGGCGTAGGCCGTACCGGGGCCGGAGACGACCCCCTGGATGACGGCCTGGGTGGACAGGTCGATCCCGGCCGGCAGCGCGATGGTCTGCTCCGGTGCGGCGCAACCCTGAGTGGTCATCAGCGGGCCTCCCCCAGCTCGATCGGCACGCCCACGAGCGAGCCGTACTCGGTCCATGATCCGTCGTAGTTCTTCACGTTGGGCTGCTCGAGCAGCTCGTGCAGCACGAACCAGGTGTGCGCCGAGCGCTCGCCGATGCGGCAGTACGCGATGGTGTCCTTGCCGAGGTCGACGCCGGCGCCCGCGTAGAGCTCCTTGAGCTCCTCGTTGGAGCGGAACGTGCCGTCGTCCTTGGCCGCCTTCGACCACGGGATGTTGCGGGCGGTCGGCACGTGGCCGCCCCGCTGCGCCGCCTCCTGCGGAACGTGGGCCGGGGCGAGCAGCTTGCCGGTGAACTCGTCGGGCGAGCGCACGTCGACCAGGTTCAGCTTGCCGATCGCGTTCACCACGTCGTCACGGAACGCGCGGAGCGAGAGGTCCTGCTCCTTGGCCTGGTACTGCGTGGCCGGCCGCTCGGGCACGTCGGTGACCAGCTCGCGGGAGTCGAGCTCCCACTTCTTGCGGCCGCCGTCGAGCAGCTTCACGTTCTCGTGACCGTAAAGCTTGAAGTACCAGTACGCGTAGGCGGCGAACCAGTTGTTGTTGCCACCGTAGAGGACCACGGTGTCGTCGTTGGCGATGCCGCGGGCCGACAGCAGGGCCTCGAAGCCCGCCCTGTCGACGAAGTCACGGCGGACCGGGTCCTGAAGGTCGTCCCTCCAGTCGATCCTCACGGCGCCGCGGATGTGGCCCTTCGCGTAGGCGCTGGTGTCCTCGTCGACCTCGACGAGCACGACACCAGGCGTGTCGAGGTTGGCCTCCACCCAGTCGGCGTCCACCAGCACGGCGGAACGGCTCATTGCATTCTCCCAGGTTGTAGACGGCGGATGAACAAGTACGTTTCGCAGCCGAGGCAGAAGCCGAAGACCGCGTTGAGGAAGGCGGCCAGCAGTGCCGCTGCTGTCGCACCCAAGGCCAGCGGGGTGAGCCCGGCCACGAATCCGATCAGGCCCGCGACCGCGAACGCCAGACCGACGGCCTGCGCGAAGCGCGGCGGTGCGGCGTCCTCCATTTCGCGCGGCGGCCCCAGCCTCGGACGCACCAGCGCCCGGAACACCGGCCCGTACGGCGAGACGCCGCACGCGCCGAGTGCGAACACCAGCGCCTGGGCCGCGAGCAGCCAGGAGCTGCGCGTCACCAGGACTGTCGCGAGAACAAGGGTTGTTATGGCCGCACCGAAACGGGGACCACGCGGGTCGATCTGCATCGTTCGGGGTGCTCCTGAAGGATTCGCGGAAAGCGGCAGGCAGCCGCGGGAATCACCCTCAGGCCATGCGACAGAGCGAGGTCGCGACGCGGCAGAAGTCAACCGCGCGCCGCTTCGTCAGCAGCTCTGTCGTGGGAGTCATGACCATGACAGTACCCGTCGTCTCGGAATCTGTCACTCGCTGTCCGCTTGTTGAGATGACTCGTGAGACGGATCGACCATCGCCACACCGAGCGCCGCGATCACATCAGCCTTCCGTGGCTGGCCGGAGGCCCTTTTCACCACGTTTCCCGCGCCATCGAGCACGAGCACGGTCGGGGTGCGCAGCACATCGAAACGCCTGGCGAGATCGATCCGCGACTCGGCGTCGATCTCGATGTGACGGACCCCCGGCACCATCGCGGCCACCTCGCCGAGGATCCGGCGCGTCGCCCGGCAGGGCTGGCAGAAGGCGGTGGAGAACTGTACGAGAGTGGCCCGCTCACCGAGCTCCGCGCCCAGACCACCGGCGAGATCATCGGCGAGCCCACTGTCCACGGCGCGCATCCTCCCGTCGCGATGCCTCTTGACGAGCCCGATGAGCACGCCCACCGCGAGCGTGACCACGAGAACGACGATCCCTGCCATCAGGTGCTGGAACCCACGGCTGTGCACGTTTCATTCCCCGCCAGCTCACTTCCCGGCGGTTTCACTCCCCGACGGCTCATTCCCGGGCGAAATCACGACGGTTTCGCGACCGGGGCGGAGGTCGTCACGAGCGTGCGCCCGTCCGATGTGGACAGTTCCAGGCGCCGGATGTCGCCGGCGAGTAGCGATGTCGACCCCTCGAAGACGTTCTTGCCCGGCCCGAGTTCTCCCGGCCCTGCCGTCCAGGTGCCGACCGCCGACGCGCCGCCGTCCGGGCCGATGGCGCGCAGCGTGCACACCGTCCCGGCCGGCACCCCCGCGACCTTGGCGAGGACGTCGGTCCCGCCTTCCTTGGCGGTGAGCCGTACGGCGAGGGTCACGTCGCCGCTGCGTCCGCGCGCCTCCGAGACCGGCGGGGGCGGCGCGGCCTCTGTCGTGCCGAACGTCTGGGCTTCAGGGCCGGGCGTGGCGACGTCAGCGGTGGACGGTGTGGCGCCGGGGCTGGGGTGGGCCTCCGTCTTCTCCCGCGTCGTGTCCGGCTGGGAGGCCTTCGCCTGAGGTTGCGCGATCGCGGGCCGCGACTCGCCGTCCCTGGTCTCGATGGGCTGCTCGGCGGCGCGGGCGGCCGTGTCGCTCGCCTCCCGCGGCGCCACCCCGTCGGCGACGGTGGAGGCCCCCGAGGCCACGCTCGCGTCGTAGGCGGGGGGCTGTACGGCCGACGACAGCCATGCCGTACCACCCAGCGCGGCCACGACCACCGAGGCCGCCAGCGCCAGCATCGTCCGCGATCGGCGGCCCCGCCGGGCCGAGGCGGCGATCAGCCGCTCCAGCACCACCGGCGGCGGTGCGGCGGCCTGTTCGATGTCCTGCTCGGACACCCGGCCGAGCACGGCGGGCAGTCCGGACAGCTCGGCGAGCTCGGACCGGCACGAGGGACAGGTGTCCAGGTGCGCCTCGACCTCGGCGGTCTCCTCGGCGTCGAGCGCGCCCAAGACGTGGACGCCGAGCGAGATCCGGACGTCGTCGCAGGTCATGGCGCCAACCCCCGTTCCTCCAGAGCGAGTTTCAGCGCCCGGAGCGCGTAATAGGTGCGCGACTTGACCGTCCCCGGCGGGATGCCGAGGATCTCGGCCGCCTCCTTCACCGATCTCCCCCGGTAGTACGTCTCCAGGACGACCTCACGATGTTCGGGCCGCAGCGACGCCAGCGCGTCCGCGACCGCCCACGATTCAACGGCCCGGTCGAGCTCGTCGTCGGCCGGCAGCACGGCGAGCGCCTCGTCCCCCGTCTCCTGCGGCCGCGACCTGCGGGCCCGGTGCTGGTCGACGACGAGGTTGCGGGCGACGGTGAACAGCCACGCGCGGACCGGACGTCCCTCGAGCACCGAGGGGTGCCGCCAGGCCCGTAGCAACGTCTCCTGCACCACGTCCTCCGCCCTGCCCGGATCGCCGGTCAACCGCAGCACGTAGCCGTACAGCGGCCCTCCGTGATCCTCGAAAAGTGCGCGTATGAGCTCCTCGTCGGCGGTTCCGGCTGGACTCACATCTTCATCACGTACGGCGGGGCCGTCCGGTTCAACGGAGCCACCGGCTCTCGACGGCCCACCCGCTTCGGCGGCGCCGTCCGGCTCAGTGGAGCGGGACATCGGCGGCTACGCCCTGGATCGCGAGCCCCTGGGACGTCGTCTTCACCTTGATGATCTTGAGTTTCAGCGGCAGGTCCTTCACCGGGACGGTGAAACCGAGGTGCCTGGCCACATTCGGCACCGTGATGCCGCCCGCGATCTTCACGTTGGTCGGCGTCAGCCGTACCGCTCCCGGCACGACGTCCATCTTGAGGTCGGCGGTGACCGGCACCGTCCGGCCCAGCACGGTCAGGTCGCCGGAGACCTTCAGGGTGTCGCCGCCGTCCCCCTCGACGCGAATGCCGCGCGGCGCACGGGCGGCCAGGGTCTCCCGCGAGATCACCACTGTGCCGGTGACGCGCTCGGCCCGGATCGGGGTCTTAGAGGCGTTCTGGATCAGGTCGGCCAGCGGCGCGGTCACACCGTTCAGCGTGGCGTCGATGCTCGACAGCCGGATGCCCTCCCGGGTCATCGGTCCGATGCCGACCTCGATCTCCTCATAGCGCCCCGAGATCGCCTGGGTGAGGAAGGGGAAGCCCTTGATCTCCACGGATGGCGTCTCCGCCAGGTCGTACGCGCTCGCGACCTGCCGGGCGATCTCCCGCTGCGCCCCTGTGACGGCCACCCGGTCGACTATGGCGAGCAAGATGACGAGCACGATCAACGACAGGATCAACTTTCGCATCCGACTCCTCCATGGAGCACGCCAGGCCGGGCGATCAGCCTAGCCCGTCATCCCCCGGCGAAGGGGGGTAAAACTTCGACCACGGCACCCTGTGGAAGGTCGATCGTGGCCGGGTCGCGAAGCCCCGCCGGTGCGCCGTCGACGAGGAACGACGAACGACGCAGCACCTGCTCGATCCGCGGATTCCGGGCGATCTGCGTGATCAGCTCTCCCAGAGTCTCAGCGGAGAACGGCTCCTCCGCGACGCCCGCGGCCTCCTTCGCCGCGGCCCAGTAACGGACCGTCCCCGTGGCCATCGCCGTCAACTCCCTCCGCTACGCCCATGCCGCGCATTGCCAAGACCGGACGTGCCGCGTGCCGTTGAGACGACCGACGCACACCGGACGCATAAACGCTGTGAGCTAGCCTAGAAGTAATGGACCTGGGCGACGTGGCCCCCGGGTCCATACGTGTTTTGTAGGCTACGGCCGCCGCGCCGAGGAGGCGAACGTGAGCAACCTGCTCCTGCTGACCAACGCGCTGGAGCCCTCGGCGCAGGTCCTCCCGGCGCTCGGGCTGCTCCTGCACTCGGTTCGGGTGGCGCCGGCGGAGGCCACCGCGCTGATAGACGTCCCGCCGGCGGACGCCGTAATGGTCGACGCCCGCCGTGAGCTCGCCCACGCCAAGAGCCTGTGCCGCCTGTTGCGTACCACCGGGATCACCTGCCCGCTCATGGTCATCGTCACCGAGGGAGGCCTGGCCGCGATGACGGCCGAGTGGGGCGTCGACGACGTCCTCCTCGACACGGCCGGCCCCGCGGAGGTCGAGGCCCGCCTGCGGATGGCCATCGGGAGGCTGGCGCTGCAGGCCGCCGAGGATGTCCCGGACGAGATCCGCAGCGGTGACCTGGCGATCGACGAGGCCACCTACACCGCGCGCCTTCGCGGCCGGGTGCTCGACCTCACGTTCAAGGAGTTCGAGCTGCTGAAATATCTCGCCCAGCATCCGGGCCGGGTGTTCAGCCGCGCGCAACTGCTGCAGGAGGTCTGGGGCTACGACTACTTCGGGGGCACCCGTACCGTCGACGTGCACGTCCGCCGGCTGCGGGCGAAGCTCGGCGCGGAGAACGAGGCGCTGATCGGAACGGTGCGCAACGTGGGCTACCGGTTCGTCCCCGGCGAACCGCAGGCCGAGCCCCGCGCGGAGCCGCGGACACGCACCCAGGCGACGACGGAGACAGCGGAGACACGGGCCCGGCCGGAGACGAAGAAGCCGGAGGCCGGCGCACGGACCAGGTCCGCCGGGCATTGAGCCAGGCCCGCCCCCGTCGGGCCGGCAGATGGCGTTTATCGCCGACGACCCGATGCCCCGCCTCGGTCTCGGGTCACCTAATGTGCGGGACATGAACACGCATGTGGAGATTCAGGGACGACTTGGAGACGACCAGGTGGCGGCCGTGCTGGCCCTCGTCGAGGCGGCCACCGAGGCGGACGGCGTCCGCCCGCTCAACGAGCACGTGCTGCTCCACCTGCGATATGGCGGCGATCCCGGGGCCAGAGCCGTACTGATCCGAATAGCCGGTGAGGACGGTGAGGACGGCGAGGAGGGGGAACTCGCGGGTTTCGCGCATCTGGACCCGATCGACCCGGTCGAGGGCCCGAGCGGCGAATTGGTGGTGCACCCCGCGTTCCGCGGGCGTGGCGTCGGCCGGCGGCTGCTGGAGGCGGTTCTGACCGAGAGCGGCGGGCGGCTGCGCCTGTGGGCGCACGGCGACCACCCCGGCGCCTCCCGGCTGGCCGCGAGCCTGGGCCTCACCCGGGCCAGGTCGCTGTGGCAGATGCGGCGTCCGCTGCCGGCTCCGCTGCCCGCCGCGAAGCTCCCCGAAGGCGTACGGCTGCGCACGTTCGAGCCGGAGCGGGACGAGGAGGCCTGGCTCGCGCTCAACGCGCTGGCCTTCGCGACCCACCCGGAGCAGGGCGCGTGGACGCTGGAGGACCTGAAGCGGCGTGAACAGGAGCCGTGGTTCGACCCCGCCGGTTTCTTCCTGGCCGTACGGCCTGGCGTGACCGAGGGGAACGACGGGCAGGGGCGCGACAGGCTGGCGGGGTTCCACTGGACGAAGGTCCACGGCGGCGACGACACCGGCGACGGCCACGAGCCGATCGGCGAGGTCTACGTGGTGGGGGTGTCGCCGGACGAGCGGGGCACGGGCCTGGGCCGCGCGCTCACGCTCGCCGGGCTGGCGCACCTG
Organism: Sphaerimonospora cavernae; assembly: GCF_042435035.1. Classification (NCBI taxonomy): domain Bacteria; kingdom Bacillati; phylum Actinomycetota; class Actinomycetes; order Streptosporangiales; family Streptosporangiaceae; genus Sphaerimonospora; species Sphaerimonospora cavernae. The sequence goes on along the minus strand of NZ_JBHMQT010000044.1, from coordinate 14,789 downwards.
CGCTCGCTCGGCCTGGCCCAGGCGATGCTCTACGTGGATGAGGAGAACGTCCCCGCGATCCGGCTTTACGAGTCCCTCGGCTTCACCAGGTGGAACACGGACGTGATGTACAGCCGGTGACGACGGTGGGCCGTACCCGGGTGGGTGGAGGCGCCCGGTGGCGGAGCCGTACGGCGGGGGCGCGGCCTGGTTCCGCGCCGCCGCTAGCCGAGGATCAGGTGAAGGAGGAAGTAGGCCAGGGCCGCGACCACCGCGGCGGCGGGGATGGTGAGGACCCACGCCGTGACGATGTTGCCCGCGATGCCCCAGCGCACGGCCGACAGACGCCGGGTCGCGCCCACTCCCATGATCGCGGTGGTCATCGTGTGCGTGGTCGAGATCGGCGCGCCGAATCCGATGGCCGCCGTGTAGAGGACCGACGACGCCGCCGCCTCCGCCGCGAACCCGCGCGGCGGGTCCAGGTGGATGATCCGCCTGCCCATGGTCCGCATGATGCGCCATCCTCCGGCGTACGTGCCGAGGGAGATCGCCAGCGCCGAGGCCGTGATGACCCATTCCGGAATGTCCGCCGTGGGCGAGGTGTAGCCGCCGACCACGAGCGCCAGGAAGATGACACCCATCGTCTTCTGCGCGTCCTGCAGGCCGTGACCGAGCGCGATCGCGGCGGCCGACACCGGCTGGAAGTAGCGGAAACCACGGCTGGTGCGGTGCGGGTTGGACCTGCGGAAGATCCACAGAATGGCGATCATGACGAGGCCGCCCAGGCAGAACCCGATGACGGGCGACACGACCATGGGGATGACGACCTTCTCCACCACGCCGGACCAGTTCACACTGGCGCTGGCGGCGAGGGCGGAGCCGACCAGGCCGCCGATCAGGGCGTGGCTGCTCGACGACGGCAGTCCGAAGTACCAGGTGATGAGGTTCCAGACGATCGCCCCGATAAGCGCGCCACCCACGATCAACAGACCCTGCGTGCCGACCGGTGCGCCGATGATCCCCTTACCCACGGTCTGGGCGACCGCGGTGCCGAGGTGTGCGCCGATGAAGTTCATCACGGCCGCGAGGAGCAGCGCGATCCGCGGGGTCAGCGCCCGCGTGGAGACCGAGGTCGCGATCGCGTTGGCGGCGTCGTGGAAACCGTTGGTGTAGTCGAAGGCCAGCGCGATGACGATCACGCCGATGACGAGGGCGAGCTCCACTTGGCTTTCCCGCGCCTAGCTTTCCTTGACCGCGATCGACTCGATCGTGTTCGCCACATGCTCGAAAGCGTCGGCGGCGAACTCGAGCTGCTCGATCACCTCACGCATCTTCATGACGGTGAGCGTGTCGAACTCCCCGCTGAAGAGCTTCGCCAACAGGCGTCGATACACCTGGTCGGCCTGGTTCTCGAGCCGGTTGATCTCGATCCAGTATTCGTTGAGGTGCTGCATCGAGCGCAGCCGCGGCATCGCGTCGGCGGTCAGCTCCGCGGCGCGCTCCAGCACCTCGACCTGGAGTACGACCTCCTTGGGGAGGTGTTCGATCTGGTAGAGGACGATGAGGTCGGCGGCGGCCTCCATGAAGTCCGTCACGTCGTCCAGGTTCGAGGCGAGGCGGTATATGTCCTCACGATCGAACGGGGTGATGAAGCTCTCATTGAGCCGCTTCATGATCGCGTGAGTGTGCTCGTCGCCCGCGTGTTCGCAGGCGCGCATCTTCTCCGCCAGGGCGTCCCGGTCCGAACCGTCGCTGATGATCTCGACGAGGAGGCGGGACGCGGTAACGATGTTGTTGGCCGATTGGGCGAACAAATCGTAGAAGCTGTCCTCACGAGGCGTGAGACGCAGTCGCACGTGGTTTCTCCAGATGTGCGGGGATGGTCCGCAGAGAAGAGTACGGGTTGGCCCTGGAAAGACGAAGTTCGACCCGGGCTAACCCACCTGCATCCCTCTCCCCCTTGACGTTGCCCCAATGCTCCCAGGAAACACGTAGCCTGGGGGAGACTTCCAGACTGTACGACCCTGTCCGGCTATGCGCGCCGAGGACACGGTGAGGATCAGACCCGCGTCCGGTGGAAGTTGAGGAACGACCGGCTCGGCGTCGGGCCACGCTGCCCCTGGTAGCGGGAGCCGTACCTGGCCGAGCCGTACGGGAACTCGGCCGGCGAGCTGAGCCGGAACATGCAGAGCTGGCCGATCTTCATGCCCGGCCACAGCTTGATCGGAAGCGTGGCCACGTTGGAGAGCTCGAGCGTGACGTGCCCCTCGAAGCCGGGATCGATGAAACCCGCCGTGGAATGCGTCAGCAGGCCCAGCCTGCCGAGGCTCGACTTGCCCTCGAGACGCGACGCGATCTCGTCCGAGAGGCTGATCACCTCGTAGGTGCTGGCGAGCACGAACTCACCCGGATGGAGGATGAACGGCTCATCGCCGTCCGGCTCGACCAGCCGGGTCAGGTCGGGCTGCTCCGTCGCCGGGTCGATGTGCGGGTACCGGTGGTTCTCGAAGACCCGGAAGTACCGATCCAGGCGCACGTCCACACTGGACGGCTGGATCATCTCGGGGTCGTACGGGTCGATCTTGACCCGGCCCGATTCGATCTCGGCGCGGATGTCACGGTCGGAAAGCAGCACGGGAGCAAGGCTAGTGGCCCCCACACGCCCTGGGTGTACCGCCCGGGCTCGGCCCCCCCGGTCGCCGTCCCCTGCGCGGGCCGTACGGCAGGGCGCTCCGGGCCGGATGCCGGCGACCCCGCCACGTTCTGGCCCCGGGTATGCGGCAGCACGCCGAGTTTCCGCTAGAGTATGGACGCGGTCGACTTCACAGTCGGTCCACGCGGGTGTAGTTCAATGGCAGAACATCAGCTTCCCAAGCTGATAGCGCGGGTTCGATTCCCGTCACCCGCTCCACTTCCAAACAGCCCCTGAACTGGGCATTCCTTGATCATTTCTTGTTCACTGTGATCGTTTGGGCACATCTTGGGCACATCCCTCTTCCATCGATTCCCTTTGGGATCACCGACGGCCTGCTGACACTTGCCTCGTGGCGAGTATCGAGAAGCGTCCCGGCAAGGGAAAGAAGATCAGCTACCGAGTCCGCTGGCGGCTCGGCGGGGCAAGTGACGGTGCCTGGCAGTCGGAGACCTTCGAGCAGAAGGCCCAGGCCGTCACCTTCAAGCTGGCGGTCGAGGCCGCCGGCCACCAGTGGCCCGGGGGTGGATCCGGGGGTACGGCTGGGCACCGCCCACGCCGGAACCGGAAACCGCGGAACCCGAGGTGGATCCGATCCCGTTCCGCGACTATGCGGCGACCTTCGTGGCCAGCCTGTCGGGCATCGAGGAGCGGACCCGCCACGACTACGAACGCGACCTGCGCAACCACATCCTGCCGACCTTCGGCGACCTGGACATCCGCGACGGGAACGTACTGGACCGCGTCCTCGTGCGGACCTGGGTCAACACCCTCCAGCACGGCGTAGCCGACCCTGCCAACCCCAAGCAGTGGCTGCGACGCCCGCTGGCACCCAAGACCATCCAGAACCTCCACGGGATCCTGTTCGCCATCCTCCAAGACGCCGTTGAGGCCGACCCCCCGCTCCGCACCTCCAACCCCGCCGCGCGCACCCGCCTGCCCCGCCTGGACGACGGCGAAGGCGACGACGAGATGGTGTTCCTCACCGAGCAGGAGTTCGCCCTGATCCGCGCCTGCGCCAAGCCGGACGTGCGCGACATGCTCACGATGTTCGTCGGCACCGGCCTGCGTTACGCCGAACTGGCTGCTCTGCAGGTACGCGACATTGACCCGTTCGGCAAGCCTGTCCCGGCTTTGCGTGTACGGCGAGCCTGGAAGCGTCAGGCGGACAACACCTTCAAGCTCGGCCCGCCCAAGACCAAGCAGTCCCGCCGGACCATCGCCCTGTCCTCGGAGGTGATGGACGCGATCCTGCCGAACATCGTCGGCAAGGGACCCAAGGAGTTCGTCTTCAACTCACCGACCGGTTCGTGGTGGCGCCACTCCTCCTTCTATGACCGCCGCTGGATCCCCGCCATCGACGACGCCTGCAGCCGCGGCCTGACCAAGCGGCCTCGCATTCATGATTTGCGGCACACACATGTGGCGTGGTTGATCTCCGAGAGCATCCCCCTCGCGGCGATCCAGCGGCGCATGGGCCACAAGTCGATCACCACCACGATCGACCGGTACGGCCACCTGCTCCCCTACGTCGACCAGGACCTCATCGACGCCATCGACCGTGCGCTCACCGGCTCCCTGCGCGCCGTCGCCTGACAGCCTCGGAGGCCCAGTGACTTTCATCACGGACGACACGAAGGAATCAGTCGCGGCCGACAGCCCGGTGCCGGGTTGCCCCTCCAAGCGAGGGACAGGCGGAGGGAAGGCAGCGACTCCCCGGCGTAACGGGCGTACCGCAAACCGGCGCCCTACTGATGAAGAGCTTGAAGATGAAGCAGAGCCGGCGGATCCTGGGCTGGGCCAGGACTCGCCGCCCGAGGAGCAGGCGACGCACGCGGCTGCGTTCGCGCGCCGTACCGTCACCACGACCATGGTGGCCATCGCCGCCCTTACCTTCACCTTCTCCTTCGGCAACTGCTGGGCTCTCGGACTACGTCTGGGCGTGGCACCGTGGCTGGCCCCGCTGGTAGGGCCCAGCGTCGACCTGTCGGTCATCGGTCTCCTGGTCGGGATCCGTCACATGCAGCTCCGCGGCGTTCAGCCTGCGGAGCTGAGACCTGCCCGCATCCTGCTTGCCTTCTCCGGGCTCGCGACGCTGGCGCTCAACATCGCCGAGCCGCTCGCTGCGGGTTCACCGGGACGTGCGGCCTACGACAGCATCCCCCCGCTGCTGTTGATCGGCTGGGCCGAGGTCGGCCCCGGACTTCTGAGCCGCCTCCACCAAGCCGGGTCCCCGACCGTCCTAACGGCGACGATCGACGAACCGAGTCCGGGTCCGGTCCCGGACCGACCCGACCCCAGCCCGACGCCGCCCGCTCCCGCCGCACTACTCCCAGTCGCCGCTGTGGCCCGCTCCGCTCCTGCCAGATCAACGGTCACAGTCCGCACCCGGACTACGGACAGCACTGCCCGCGCTGACAACGCCAGTGTCGACGACGCCTTGCTGGAGACAGCGCGACGACTCGATACCGAGCACCGTGCCCGCACCGGCGGAAGGCCTATCTCCGCCGAAACCCTCCGCAAGGAACTCCGCATCGGCGCTGCACGCGCTCGCGTTCTCTCCAAGAGCGTCCGCAGATAGTGGTAGCGACCGTGAATCGGCCACGATCGGTCAACCGGACAACTACGCTCACGCCTATGGGTCGCATCCCTTACGAAATCACAGGCCTGAGCACATCGCTCTTCGGTATCCAGTGGCAGAAGGCAGACACGGACAGGAAGATCGCCAATAAGGTGGTTGCTTTCCTTGAAGATCGCAGGCTGCTCTTCGGCGATAGGCATGTCGAGGACGAAGTTCACTGCGTTATATCAGCCATCCAGATCAGGGCATTCCTAACCGAACAGCTCACACAACATCAGATCGGGCAAGAACTCCGCCAGATTCTCAAGGCTATGCGGGCCGCGTGTCGTCAATTCGTCGATGCCGCTGGTCCGGACGGCAGGAACTTCGAACACCGAATGGGGCCACCAGGGGCCAATGCTTTCGGTCTTGCGCTGGGCGATTTGCGGTCTCGCATGGGTTTCTACATCGCCGCAATAGCCACGCAATACAAGATCGAAGTAGACGAGGGCCTGTCTGGGATCCTCCCGCCTCCCCCGGAAGACAGCGATGAAGACTTGTCCTGGATTCCCGGCTTCGGAGAGTGAACCGCACAGCAGGAGGAGGACTTCTGAGTCCAGGAGCTGGATCGACTGGGCCGAGGTCCGCCCCGGGCTGCTGAGTCGACTCCACAAACCTGTGCTCCGGCCGTCAACGACGACGGCCAACGGTTCGAGTCCAGTCCAAGACCGGCCCGATTCGGCCGAACAAGATCCGAAGCAACGCCGTGATCGTCTACGCCTCGCGATCGGCAGCGTCGCCTCATCGCGTGCGTGAAGATCACGGGAATTGGTGCCAGAGCGAGACATGCGGGATCAGCGACGACAGCCTGCCATCGATGAGCGAGACGGCTTCGCCTACCCCTCCAACCATCCGATGGCGGTGCGAACAGGCGGTTGCCGTGCTTGCTCAGCCGGGATCAACCGTGACGGTGGCACCGACGGTCTGGGCGAGCTCTGTTGGCAGGGGATATAGCTGGCCACAGCGAAGCGCCGTCGGGATGGGCGACGCAGAGCACCTGACCAGCATCGTCACGGCGAAAGGGCTCCCGGTATCCAAGGCCTGCCGGTGCACCTGCTGCGGCACAGCCTGCCTTGATCGTGGACGGACACCGAGCCCTGGAAACTCGATTGTCGTGCCTGTACACGGGGACGGATCATGCCGGGATGAACCAGGAAGTGCTTCCGTCCCCACCACCTGCGGAGGGCGTACGGATCCCGTGGTCGGCGGTGCCGGAGGACCTGAGACTCGCCGTCGAGCGGCACCTCGGCGACCGGGTGACCGAGGCGGTCACGCAGTGCGGGGGCTTTTCGCCGGGGGTGGCCGCCCGGCTGCGGCTCGCCGGCGGCGGCCGGGCGTTCGTCAAGGCGGTCGGGCCGCGGCCCAACCCCCACAGCCCCGGCTTCCACCGCGCCGAGGCGAGGGTGGCCGCCGCGCTGCCGGCCGATGTGCCCGCGCCCCGGCTGCTCACCTCATTCGACCGTGACGGCTGGGTGGTGCTGCTGTTCGAGGACGTCGAGGGGCGCATGCCCGCCCAGCCCTGGGTCCCCGGCGAACTGTCCCTCGCGCTCGACGCGCTGGCCGGCCTGGCCGAGGCGCTCACCCCCGCCCCGGTGGACGTCCCGTCGGCCGCCGAGCGGTTCGACGACCAGTTCCGGGGCTGGCGACGCCTGGCCGCCGGTGACGGAGACCTCGCCGCCGCCCTCGACCCCTGGGCCGTACGGCACCTGCCGCGGCTGGCCGACCTGGAGGAATCCTGGGGCCGGGCGGCCGAGGGCGCCACCCTCGCCCACGCCGACATGCGGGCCGACAACCTGCTGCTCACCGCCGATGGCCGGGTACTCGTGGTCGACTGGCCCCACGCCTGCCTGGCCGCGCCGTGGTTCGACCTGCTCGGGATGCTGCCCAGCGTGACCATGCAGGGCGGGCCGCCGCCGGCCACGGTCTTCGACGACCACCCGATCGCCAAGGATGCCGACCCCGACGCGGTCACCGCAGTTCTGGCCGCGATGACCGGATACTTCCTGCAGAGAGGGCTCCTCCCTCCGCCGCCTGGCCTGCCCACGTTGCGTGCGTTCCAACTCGCGCAGGGCAGGGCGGCGCTGGAGTGGCTACGACAGCGAACCGGCTGGAGGTGAGGCGGCGCCGCGCCCCCTGGGTGAGTCCGCTGGACAACCCACCTCCGGCCCGCATCGGCATCGGCAGCAGACCCGAGCCATCAGTCGGCCCACGAGAGAACGAATCGAGTCCGGGTCCGAACCAAGACTCGGACAGCGAGCACCTGACGTGATCGGCTACCATGTTCGACCCGGCCGACCCCCATGCGCAGCAGCATTCGCCAGCGATTCTTCGGTATCGGCGCACCAAGCTCCCAGCAGGTGAAGGCCCCAGGTCTTCTTGAATACGGCCGCCGCGGGCTGAGTGCCTGCCCCGGTGCGGCGAAGGGATCACTCCCGTTCGCCAAGGGGGCGGGCGACCCGTGCACTCCGAGGACTCGGTGCTGTGGCAGCGAGGTCGAGCCGTCGTGGTCAGACCTTTTCGGCCCGCACGCGTGAGTGGCCGACAGTGAGCAGTCCGATGTCCTCCACGTCGGAGGTCAGGATCGTCACCCGGCCGGAATACTGGAGCGCGGTCGCACACAGCATGGCGTCGATGGCGTACTTGTGGCCGTGTAGCCCCGCGATCCGCAGCAGGGCAGCGGCCGATTGCGCGACCGTCTGGGTGACCGGCTCTACGCGCAGCCGCGATAAGGCCCACTTCAGCGCGGCGTCATTGATCTTCGGGTGGATCACCTCGACCAGCACCGCGGCCGAGGTGACCACCGGCAGGTCCGCGTCGCGGGCGGCCGTCAGCCACTCGTGGACCTCCCGGTCTCGCTGCACTGCCTTCGCCAGGCCCTCGCTGTCCAGGAGCAGGGCACCGCTCACGCTGCCGCCCCAGCGCCCGAGGTACCGCCGGTGAGCCGGGCTCGCTTGGCCGCCACCGCCTCCGGGTCGGCCGGGCCATGTATCTTGTCGAAGTCGGCGATCAGCTCGTCCAGGTTGTCCCGCTCGATCTGCCGCCGGGCCGCCTTCTCCAGATAGGCCGAGACGCCCCGCTTGCCGACCCGCTCGCGGATCGCCTGCAGGGTGCCGGCGGTCAGGGTGACGGAGATGCCACTGGTGGGACCGTCACCGGAGAGGAAGCCCACGTTGTCAGCCATGCCACCAAGTATGCCATTGAAAATGCCATAGAGAGGGAGGTGATCAAGGACAGGCTGGAAGACGTGCTCACCACCGGCCTGGACGATTAGGCAGACAAGCCGGCAGCGCCCACCCTCGACCAGACATCTTGATCCACTTCCAGGACGCCGGGACCAACGGTGTGCCCACGTGGGCACATCGGACCCGCACGAGTGGGTAGAACGCCACAGAATCCGGCTCAACCCGGTAGGCGCGACCAGCGCGAACGGCAAACCCGCGGGTGAGAAGTCTCTTACTGGTCCGGTTCGATTCCCGCCACCCGCTCCACGCGCAAAGGACCAGGTCAGGGAGTGAATTCCAACCTGGGCCTTGATCGTTTCTATGGTCGTTCGATCTCCCGTGCGAAGCGAGCGCGCCCGCCGAGCCGTCGCTCTGCTCGTCGGCCGCGCCGATATGCCGGTCGATCACGTCGGTGATCGCCTTTCCAGCACCGCCTGCCGCATGCCGATAGATCGGTCAAGGCTTCCAGGAGCGAAGGTCAGCTCGCTTCGGGAAGCGGCTGGAGTTGGACGCTGAGCCGGAGTTCCAGCGCTTCGGCGAGGCGTTCCAGCATGGGGATCGTGGGCATGGTGCCGCCTGCCTCGAAGCGGGCCACCGCCGGCTGCTTGAGTCCGGCCCGTTCGGCGAGCTCGGCTTGGGTGAGACCGAGCTCTTCACGCCGCCGCCGTACGGCTTCGCCGAGCTCGAAACGGATTCGTGCGGCCTCGTACGCGACCCCGGCACCGGGCCGGCTCATGATCTCGGCGCGCTTGTCCGACCACGCCCTGCGCTCGGCCATGGCACTCACTCCTCTTCCGCTGTGTGAGCCTCCGCGATACATCGCTTCATTGCTCGCACCGCACGTTCGATCTCGGCCGTTTCACGCATTCGCTGCTTACGGAAGACCGTGAGCAGGATGATGCGCCTGCCCGGTGCGATCCAGTAGCTGATGCGTACGGCCTCGCGGGCGAGATGGAATCGAAGCTCGCGGAGCTTGCCGTACAACTGCCTGGTGTACGGCTCGCCGAGGAGCACTCCCCGCTCGGCGAGCAGTCAACGTAGAAGACAGCCGTCTCCTGGTCATCCTGGCTGAGCGAGTCGAACCACTCGTCGACCTCGGGCTCCAGTTCCACCTCTCCCCAACTCATAACATGAACGTTATACGCGAGGCAAGGGCCCTGCCTCTGGAACAAGAAAACGGCCCCACCAGAACGCCCATCTGTGCATGACAGGAGTTGCCGGCACGGCCTCACGGACTGTCTCTCACGATGTTGCCGAGAGGCTGGATGGGCCAACCGCCTGGATGGGAAAGCATGACGATCTGGCCACTAGGGCGAAACGCCGGTCTATCGGATGGTCGGCTCATGGCCGGTTTATGCGGTTCCACCCAGACGCGTACAGGTCTCCCCTGCCGCCGCCGCAGGAAAGCCCCCTGCGCTGATCACCGAGGACGCCTTGCTGCAGCAGCCAGGAGACCGCGCTCTACGGAACCTGCAGCAGCTACCGAACCCGTCGCCACCATAGAGAATACGATCATCGATCTCGCCACCGGCGTGACAACCGACGGTTGGAAGTCCGCTGTCGTCACACGGGCTTCCAATCTCCTCGGAAGCCCGCTTTGGGGCGAACTCCAGACCATGCGGCATTCCGGATGCGTCCCGCTTGCGGTCGCCGCCCGCAATCTCTTGGAAGCGCGAGACCAAGCTCACGCCCTGGTCGCCGAGATACTGGTGGGCGAGTCCCCTCCGAACAGGGCAGGCAGATGGCTCTGGGGACTCCTACGAGAGTACGCCAAGAAGATCCCGATCCCTGGGGAGCAGGTCTACGAAGCGTGTGCTCACGCACTGCGGATCATGGGTATCTACCTCTGCGCTGTCACCGGCGATCTGACCCGCTGCGAGTGTCTCGCTGATCTTGCAGAGACCACCGGGAAGGACAAGCTGGAGGACGTGCTCACCGCCGGCCTGGACGACTGGGCAGACAAGCTGGCAGCGTCCACCCTCAGCCAGAAGCCTTGATCTACACCCAGCGCGCGTGAAAGCACTGGTCGGCAGGACCGGAGACGGACTACGGGGGCTTGTAGGCGCACGTGACCCTGCCGGGGAAAGGCGCGACGGAGCAGGATTCATGGACGCCGACCGGCGGCCCCTACGCCTCCGGTCGGCTCACAGCCGCGCCGCGCCGGTCTCAGCGCCGCACGTAGGCGGCCAGCACCTGCGCCGCGCCCGCCACGTCGGCCATCGGGCGCCGCTTCTCCGCCGACTGCCAGGAGAAGTACGCCCCGCCGTACCCGACGAACACCCACACCGGCAGCCCACGGCCGCCAGGGGGACTCACCATGAGCGCGGTGTTGTTGTCGCGCAGCTCCGCGACGATGCCAAGCCTGATCAACGCGTCGAGAAGCCGGATGAGCTTGTTCGCCTCCGCCGTCTGATTCATGTTCGCCACCGCAGCGGCATCAATGGGGTTCATCACCCGTTCCCTTCGGCCCGGCCCCTTGGAGAAAATCGAAACAGTCGAGGCAGTCGAGGCAATCCCGCTCCCCATCCGAGTCGCTGTGATCGTCATTCGCCCCGCCGACGACAAGCTGACGGCGCGAATGACACTGCTTGGTGCCATGTTCTCGACACAAAGGACAGGGTCTTGCCTCGCTGTTCGCCTCTGGCCGGGTCACCGTCGCCATCTCCTTGTTCATCCGGCGTTCCCTTCGTCGGGAGGCCGCTTGACGTACCGTGTCGCTTGATGGCAAGTCCACCGGCAACGTGAGCGCGACAGGACCCCCGGAAAGGCCCCCTCTTGCCCCCCTCTTGGACCCCTTGACGGGAGGAAGACCCCGAGATGCCAAATAGCGTCCCGAATGTCCAGCTCCGCGCTTGGCGCAATGCGCAGCACCTCACCCGCGCCGAGCTGGCCGACCGGATCAACCAGACGCCCATAGGCATCAAGGAACGGCTTGCCGTCGACGAGGAACGCATCCGACGATGGGAGTCCGGGGAAGTTTCCTGGCCCCGCGCACCGTTCCGCCTCGCACTGACACAGGCACCGGACTCCAACCCGAAGATCTCGGTTTCTCCCCCGTGAAGAGGGAAACGGTAATAGCCGCCTGATCGAGACCCAGATCATTCCCGTGGACGCGCTACGGGCCGAGGCCGACCTGTACGGCACGATGGAACTCGCCCAGCAGCTCCAAGCGTCCGATGTCGGAACCGGCACGCTGGAGGCCCTTGCCGAGGCCGTCGATCTGCTCTGCCGCGCCTATCCCGTCGTTCCCGCCGCGACGTTGCGTGACAGGACACAGAAGCGCCTCGCCCAGGTGACGCGACTGCTTTCCGGTCGGCTGACACTCGACCAGCACCGCGAATTGCTCGTCATCACGGGATGGCTTACCGCCTTGCTCGGCTGCGTCCATTACGACCTGGGCGAGCGGGAAGAGGCCGAGACAGCGCGACGGGCCGCGTTCGAGATGGGCCGCCAGGTCGGGCACGGCGAACTCATGGGATGGGCACACGAGATGTCCGCCTGGTTCGCCCTGGTCGAAGGCCGCTATGAAGACGTGGTCACCGCGGCCCGCCAGGGGCAGGCAGTCGCCGGCCAATCCAGCGCACAGGTTCAGCTCACGTTGCAGGAAGCCCGCGGTCTGGCCCGCATCGGCGACCGCCGCGAAGCCGACAAGGCACTCTCACGCGGAGCCGACATCCTCGCCAAGCTTCCACTCCCGGAGAACCCGGATCACCACTTCGTGTTCGACCACGCCAAGTGGGTCTTCTACGCCGCCACCGCCTACACATGGTTGGAGGACAACGACCGGGCCGAGGAACACGCCTTGGAGACGATCCAGATCCACACCCGCCCAGACGGCACATCCAACGCGCCCATGCGGGTTGCCGACGCTCACATAGACCTCGGCATCGTCCACGCCCGACGAGGAGACCTCGACGCCGCCGTAGAACAAGGCATGGCCGCATTCGACATCGAACGCAAGTCCCTCCCCGACCTCGTCAACCGAGCCGGAGACCTGGACCGCATCCTGCGGCAGCGCTATCGCCGCGAAGCCCTAGCCAACGAGTTCCACGATCGATTTATCACCGCCCGACGCACCCTCACCAGCCGTCGTCCGGAGCTTCTGGATTGAAAGATTTGCAGGACAGTATTGAGCGTGCACCCCAACCCAGCCACGGACCCTTACTCGTCGCTCTCGGGAGTCATCTTTCTCGATGAAAAACTTGAGATGCTCCAAAGTCGGATCACCCGAATCGGCGAGAGCAGCAGAAAGAGCAGTAATCTTACCCGGCTACAAAAGGCCGCTCTCCAGCTCGTTCCTGCATCGGCTAGCATTGCAAAAAGTATCAGGCAAATGATCAAAGATGGATACCTTTTGTCGGCCATGATACTATTTCGCCATCTAATTGAAAGAATTGCAACCCTCTCTTATTTGCGCGAGCATCAAGAAGCTGTTGATTTATGGGAGGCTGGCTGGCCACACGGTCAGCGCGCTAGCTTGCGGAAGCGTCTCGCTACTCTGATCCCGGGAGCTAGCGAGGAGATACTTTCTCGTTTCGGGGATGCCGTCGCCAAGTACAACAGCCTAATCCACGGAGATCCGCTCGCCGCCCAGCAGGGCTTGATTAAGCTGTCAGAGAACGACGTTGTATATGTGTCGGATCGAGACTACGTCACCCTTATCAGGGCAGGCAGCATAGCTCTAGAGACAGCGATAGCCGTCGTTTTTCTGATTGTAATGATCGATGCTATCTTCCCGGACACCAAAACGTAAAGCTCCGTCCGGCAGGCTCGATGGCGTATGAGAGATCAGGATATGGGTGATGCTTCGACCTCTTCGGGGCGCCGAGCCTTGAACAGGAAAACCCATGAGATGATCATGAAGCCAACGGCGGGAACCATCAAGCCAAGTCTCAATAGTGGATCGACACTAAGCGCCTGAGGAAGAAACATCGTCGTTACCCAGGTAAACGTAAAAATCTGTGACCAGCCGTACGGCTTCCACTGAGCTTGTCGTGCACGCGACGGCAGCCAGATGGGAACCCGATGAGTGATCAGCACGAAGATACCCAGGAAGCACAGGAGAGCTCCGAGTACGAGTACGGGTAACGTGACGTAGAGCATGACCATCCGGAACGCCTCGTCGGACATCTGGCCCGTTTCCTCTCGATGGATCAGCCCGAGGCGACGCACCGGGCATGAACAGTTTGCCGAATTGCCATTATGTAGATCAAGGGCGGCGCTCCGCGCCGCCTCGCGGCCCCTCGCCCGCTCGGAGGCCGGGCATGCGGCCTGGGGGCCGGTCCCGGCCGCCGGCAGCTCGGGCCGCCGCGGAATCGTATGCCGAGCACAACGTAGGCGAAACTCGTGACATGGCTAAACTGAGCCCCGGCTCTTCGGGGGAACTGACCGATCCCGACGGTCGCACCTGGCAAGTGCGGAGGCGCAAGCTTGACCCCAGGACTGTCCGGAGCCTGATGCGCCGCCGCGACGTTCCGGTATTGCTAGGCGAATCCGGCGGCTTTGACTTGCGGTGGGTCACAGACGAGGAGCGGGGTGCTCTGTCTGAGTTGGTACGCCGGAACTATGCATTCACAGATGGGTCTGCGGCCTCTGACATCGCGTACATGGGCTACGAGTTCGGCGATGAAACTGGGCAACGTCTGCTCTATATCGAGGAATGGTGCTGAGGCTCGGAGGGCTCGCGGGATCCGCCGACCGCAACTCTCCCATTGCGTGAGCTGGCGTTCTTGTTCCTCCGGCGGGGGCGCTCCGGCTCCAGGGTGATCGCCCGCACATTGCCGAAGACCGTAGGGGGCTGAGGTAGGGGCCTGATCATCCCGTCGCCATCGACCCGGGACAAGCCGAGCAGACCAGGGCCAGCTTGCCCTTCGGGCGGGTCGACGGCGACGGGATGGTCAGGCAGGTGGAGCGTGCGCACCGCGCAAGGAAAGGCCAGGTCACGGGCTGATCGTCGGGCCATTAGCGGGCCATTAAGCAGGGTGACGAGGGGTCAACTACGGTCACTCATGACCCGCCCGACGCCCAGGTCAGCCGCCCTACGAGGCATGATCCATGCAATTCCCAAGCTGACAGCGCGGGTTCGATTCCCGTCACCCACTCCAAGAGCAAAGGCCCAGTTCAGGGAGTACATCCCCACCCGGGCCTTGACTGTTCCTGTGGCTCTTTAATCGTCGCGTGCCGCGCTCGATCCCGAGCAGACCCACTTGTCGTCACGTAAACAACCAGCCGGTGCGCAGAGCGTGATGGCCGCTGGCCCGGCGTCGATCTGACCGCT